>USDL01000009.1 GCA_900553365.1 uncultured Clostridium sp. | reverse complement strand
TGAAGAGTCAACCTGTGATAATAATGAAGTAGGAATCTGTACAAACTTAATACCACGCATATAAGTACTTGCCACAAATCCAGCTAAATCACCAATAACACCTCCACCTAGCGCAATAAGTAAATCAGTTCTTGTAATCTTAGCTTCTAGTAATTGTGAATAGATAGAAGGAAGAATATCAAATCTCTTAGATGGTTCTCCATGAGGAATGACTACTGTAGAGACTTCATAAGTATCTTTTAACTGATTGACTAACTGTTCTCCATAAAGTGGAAAAACGTTATCGTCACGATTTTCGCACCTGTGAAGACCTGGGAAATTAGTTCTTTTGTTTTATTTAAGATACCTTGTTCAATATATATAGGATAACTGTCTTTTCCTAAGTTCACATTTAATTTCATTTTAGATTTCCTTTCCAACAACCTTGCCGATTTCTCTTAATTCTTCAATAAGTTTTGTATATTTTTTAGGCTTTAATGACTGAGCCCCATCACATAATGCATGTTCTGGATCATTATGTACTTCAATAAGTAATCCATCACATCCTGCTGCAACACTTGCCTTAGCCATTGGTTCTACTAACCACCATTTACCACCAGCGTGTGATGGGTCAATGATTACAGGTAGATGAGTCATTTTTCTAAGTACTGGAATAGCCTGTAAGTCTAGAGTGTTTCTTGTATATGTTTCGAATGTTCTTACACCTCTTTCACATAGGATGACATTCTCATTACCACTTGCCATGATATATTCTGCACTCATGATCCATTCCTGATATGTTGCACTTAAGCCTCTCTTTAATAGGATAGGCTTCTTAACTCTTGCACCTACTTCCTTAAGTAAAGTGAAGTTCTGCATGTTTCTTGCACCAATCTGAACTAAGTCTACCTTTTCATTGAATTCATCAATATCATCAGCACTCATAAGTTCTGATACGATTGGTAAACCTGTTTCCTTCTTAGCAGCTACTAAGTAATCTAGACCAGTAGAACCTAATCCCTGGAATGCATATGGAGATGTTCTAGGCTTGAATGCACCACCTCTAAGCATATTAGCTCCAGCTGCTTTTACTTCCTTCGCAATCGCAATTACCTGTTCTTCTGATTCTACAGAACAAGGACCAGCAATAAGAGCCATATGGCCTCCACCTACTTTAACACCATCTACATCTACAATAGTATCTTCAGGATGGAATGCACGGTTAGCTAATTTATAAGGCTGTTCAACTCTCATTACTTTTTCTACAGAAGGTGAAACTTCAATATCTCTAGGATCTACTTTAGTAGTATCACCAATTACACCGATAATAGTTGTTTCATGACCAGTAGAAACATGTGGTTCTAAACCATAGCCTTCAATCTTGTCAGTTACTTTCTTAATATCATTTTCATCACATTTTGGTTTTAATACAATAATCATAATCTTTTCTCCTTTGGATATATAAAAAGTCCCTCTCGATTATAAGGACGAGAGGGACTTCGCGTTACCACCTTATTTTATCCATATATCACTATATAGACCTCTGTGAGTACTATCATACTCTGACGATATAACGGTCGTACCCGTGGATACCTACTTCATTTCAATATCCCGACTCCTTGATGTATTTCATCCACATGAATCATTCCCTCTCAGCACTAGGAACTCTCTGTAAATCCAAAAACTGAATGTTCTTTTCAATTCGTTGTCTTTTTTGTATATGAATCTAATATAAGAGCCTTAAAACCAAATGTCAATGATTTTTATAGAGTAAGCGAATACATTTAGAAAAAAATAAAAATATTAAATTATTTATTGCAAATAATCCATATAGTGAAATAGAAAATATTGCACAAGAAATTACAAGGTTAGTTAGAGAAGAAAATTATAAATATAATGATATAGCAATAATCACGAAAAATATTGACTCAATAAATAATATTGCAAAAGCAATTTTTTCGCAATATTCAATACCAATATTTATTGATGAAAAAGTTGAAATTACTGAAAATATTGTTATAAAATATGTATTATCAATATTAGAAATATTTTCAACAAATTGGAGTAAAGAAGCAGTTTTTAATTATATAAAATCTGGCTTTTTAGACTTAAAAAATGATGAAATATATATATTAGAAAAATATTGCCAAAAATTAGGAATTAATAGGAATAAATGGTATAAGGCTAAATGGAAGGAAAATCAAGACTTACAGGAAAAAATAATTATTCCATTATTAGAATTAAAAAAAGAATTAGACCAAGAAAAAAATGCAAGAAAAATATCCGAAAAATTATATAAATATTTATTAAAAAATAATATTCAAAATAAATTAAATGAAAAAATAAAAAAATTAGAAAAAATTGGAGAAAATGAAATAGCAGAAGAATATAAGGCAAGCTTAGATACATTAATAGATGTTTTAGATGAAATTGTTGATATATTTAAAGATGAAAAAATAAGCATAGATAAATATAAAGAAATATTAAAAATTGGATTAAGAAATAAAGAAATTGGAAAAATTCCACAAAATTTAGACCAAGTAATTTTAGGAGATATTGACAGAACAAAAAGCCATAAAATAAAAGTGGCATTTATTACAGGAATAAACGATGGAATATTTCCAAGCATAAATAAAAATGAAGGTTTTTTAAATGATAATGATAGAGAAATTTTAAAAACAAAAGATTTGGAAATTGCAAAAGGAACTCTTGATAATTTATATGAAGAACAATTTAATACATATAAGGTATTATCTTTGGCAGAAGAAAAACTATATTTATCATATACCTCATCAAACAAAGATGGTGGAACGCTAAGACCATCTGTTATAATAACAAAAATAAAAAAAATATTCCCACAATTACAAGAGGAAAGTGATATAATAACAAAAAAATCAAACATTACAAACCAAAAATCAACTTATGAAGAATTATTAAAAAATATAAGAAAAATAAAAAATGGTGAAAAAATAGACGATTTATGGATAGATGTATACAACTGGTATAGCCAAAATGAATATTGGAAAAATAAATTAAAAGAGGATTTAAAAGGGCTAGAATATTCTAATAAAGCAGAAAATATAAAAAAAGAAAATATAGAAAAATTATATGGAAATACGCTAAAAGCAAGTATTTCAAAATTAGAGCAATATAGAAAATGTCCTTTTTCGTTTCATTTAACTTATGGATTAAAATTAAAAGAAGATAAACAATATGAAATTAGTGCCATTGATACTGGTTCATTTATGCATGATATTATAGATGCTTTCTTTGATAGAATAGAAAACCTAGAAATAGAAGATGAAGAAATAGAAAAAATAGTTGAAGAAATAATAAATGAAAAATTAAAATTAGAAAAAAATTATATATTTACAAATTCACCTAAATTTATTATTTTAACAAATAGACTAAAAAAGACAGTAAAAGATTCTATTAAATATATTGTATATCAATTAAAAAATAGTGATTTCAAAGTTGCTGGGCATGAATTAGAATTTAATAAAAAAGACGGTAATGTTGAATTATATGGAAAAATAGATAGGCTAGATATTGGAGCAAATGATGAGGGAGAATATATAAGAATTATAGACTATAAATCATCAAATAAAAATGTAAACTTAAATGAGATGATAGCAGGAACTCAAATTCAATTAATAACATATATTGATTCAATAGCAGAAAAAACACATAAACAACCAGCTGGAATATTCTATTTTGGATTAATGGATAAAATAATAGAAGGAAGCCAAAATTTAACTGATGAAGAAATAGAAGAAAGAATTAAAAAAGAATTCAAAATGAATGGCTTAATTTTAGCAGATGTTAAAGTTGTAAAAATGATGGACAAAACATTAGAGACTGGATACTCTAATATAATACCAGTATATCTAGATAAACAGGGAGAAATAAGCCAGGGAAAATCTAATACAATTACAAAAGAACAATTTTCTAATCTTCAAAAAACAATAAGAAAAATAATAAAGCAAATATCAAATGAAATATTAAGTGGAAAAATTGATATAAAGCCATTATACAATAAAGCAAATGGAAAAGTAAGTTGTGAATATTGTGAATACAAGACAATTTGTGCTTTCAATCCAAAAGAAAATAATTACGAATATTTACAAAAAAGAGATAAAAAAATAATTTTAGAAGAATTAAAAGGAGAAGAATAAAATGAATACAATAGGTTTTTATGCAGGGTCCTTTGATCCATTTACAAAAGGACATCTACAAATAGTTACAAAAGCTGCTAATTGTTTTGATAAGGTAATAATTGGAATAGCTTATAACAGTGAAAAAGATGTAAGAATAGATAAAGAAAAAATGAAAAACGCTATAAAACAAACAATAAGCGAATTAGGACTAAAAAATGTTGAAGTAACATTATATAAAGGGCTTACAGCAGATGAAGCGAAAAAATATGGTGCGAATATTTTAATAAGAGGCCTAAGAAATGGAACAGATTACCAATATGAAGAAAATATAGCAGAAACAAATGAAAAAATTTCAGGATTAGACACATGCTATTTTAGAGCTGGAGATTTGGGATATTTATCATCAAGTTTAGTTATGGAATTATGGGAAAATAATGTAGATATAACAGAATTTGTACCAAAAGCAGTTTATCAAATATTAAAAAAATAGAAAATTGGAAGTGGTAAAATGGTAATAGGTGTTACAGGAAATTCGGGTTCAGGGAAAAGTGAGATATCTAAAATTCTATCAAATAAAATTAATGCAAAAATAATAGATGCAGATAAGGTTGTAAAAGAATTATATACCCCAGGACAGGAATATTATAACAAAATATTGGAATTATTTGGAAACAAAGTATTAGAAAAAAACAATAAATTAAATAGAAATAAAATAGCAGAAATTATATATAATAATGAAAGCGAAAGAGAAAAATTAAATAATCTTACATATAAATATGTAGTTGATGAAATAAAAAAAAGGGTTAAAAAAGAAAAAAATATCAATATAATAATTGATGCACCATTATTATTTGAGAGTAAACTTGATGAAATATGTGATATTACAGTTGCAGTACTAGCTGAAAAAAGCTTGAAAATAAATAGAATTTGCACAAGAGATAATATAGAGCAAAAAATTGCAATTTCAAGATTAGCAATTCAAAAGGAAGATTCATATTACCAGAAAAAAGCAGATTATATAGTTACAAATAATGGAAAAAAAGATGAAATAAATTTGGAGGAAATATGTACAAGGATTGGGAAGAATTAGAAGAAGCATGTAATAGTTGTAAAAAATGTAAATTGTGTAATGGAAGAAAAACAGTAGTAATTGGTGTAGGAAATAAAAATGCTGATATAATGTTTATCGGAGAAGGACCGGGAGCAGATGAAGATACACAAGGAATACCATTTGTTGGGAAAGCAGGACAGCTTATGAATAAGGCATTTGCTGGAGTTGAAATAAACAGAGAAGATGTATATATAGCAAATATTGTAAAGTGTAGACCTCCACAAAACAGAAATCCGGAAAAGGATGAAGCAGACGCATGTAATGAATACATAGAGTCGCAGATTAACTTAGTAAAACCAAAAGTAATAGTGCTTCTTCGGGAGTGTTGCATTAAAAAATATTTTAGGAGAAGAGTATGGAATAACTGCAAGCAGAGGAAAATGGTTTGAAAAGGATGGAATAAAATATTTGCCAACATTTCACCCCGCAGCACTTTTGAGAGATGAAAGTAAAAAAATAGATTTTTGGAGAGATTTAAAATTAGTAACAAAATATTTTAATTAATCGTTTAAAGCCATTGGCTTTAAACGATTAATTATTAAGATGCAAAATACAAGATGTGGGAGTATTTTTTTAGTATTAGAAGTTGGGCACAGGGGAGATATATAGGATTAAATTTAGTGTTTTAGTATTATGTGGATTATACAATATATTACTGAAAAAAATCTTAAAAAAATTTTAAAAAAAGGGTTGTTTTTATTAGCTTGTACTGATATAATCTAGTCAGTCTAAAAAAGACAAAATATTTTTTTGAAAGGAGCTTTTGATATGAAGAAACTTACTATTGTAGCATTAGTAATCGTACTTGTAATGTCATGCCTAGTTTTTGCAGGTTGTGGTAAAAAGGATGAAGGTAAACAGGGAACTGGAAAAAACGACAAATATGAAATCGCACTTGTAACAGACGTAGGAAATATTGATGACAAATCTTTCAACCAAGGAACTTGGGAAGGAGTAGAGGCTTATGCAAAAGAACACAACATATCTTACAACTACTACAAACCATCTGAAGATTCAACAGCTGCTCGTCTTGAATCAATCAAAACAGCTATTGAAACAGGAGCAAAAGTTGTAGTTTGCCCAGGAATGTTATGTGAGGAGGCTGTATACCAAGCACAAACACAGTACCCAGATGTTCAATTCTTATTAATTGATGGTGAACCTCATACAGCAGATTATTCAACATACAAAACAGAAAAAAATGTTCACTGTATATTATTCCAAGAGGAACAATCAGGATATTTAGCAGGATATGCAGCAGTTAAAGAAGGATACAGAAAACTAGGTTTCCTAGGTGGTATGAGTGTTGACGCTGTTATACGTTTTGGATTTGGATTTGTTCAAGGTGCAAATGATGCAGCTAAAGAACTTGGAGTTGAAAATGAAGTATCAATTAAATATTGGTATTCAGGAGCATTTACAGCATCTGATGAAATCAAAACAAAAATGGAAGCATGGTATAGCGAAGGTACAGAGGTAGTATTTGCTTGTGGAGGACAAATTTACCTATCAGCAGTTAGTGCAGCAGAAGCAGCAAACGGAAAAGTAATTGGTGTTGATGTTGACCAATCAGCTGAATCAAAAGTAATTATTACATCTGCAATGAAAGAGCTAAAAAATTCAGTTATATTAGCATTAGGCGAGCTATATAGCACACCTGATAAAAAATGGACTGAAGATTTAGCAGGAAAAACATCTAAACTAGGTGCAAAGGATAATTGCGTTGGATTACCAACAGCAAAAGATTCTTGGAGATTAACAAATTATACAGTAGAAGAATACAACAAACTTTTTGAAAATGTTAAATCAGGAAAAATAGAAGTAAGTAATGACACAAAGAATAAACCAACAACATCTATAAAAGTAGATTATCAAAACTAAATTAAATAAAAACAGCTAGAGGCTGGGCATAAACAATGCCTAGCCTCTTAACTATTAAGAGAGGGAAAAATGGGAAATAAAGAGAACTATGTAATTGAAATGTTAAATATAACAAAGAATTTTCCTGGAATTAAGGCAAATGATAATGTAACGCTTCAATTAAGAAAAGGTGAAATACATGCTCTATTAGGAGAAAACGGGGCTGGTAAATCTACACTTATGAGTGTATTATTTGGGTTATATCAACCAGATGAGGGAATAATAAAAAAAGATGGTAAAATTATAAAAATAAATTCTCCAAATGACGCTAATGCTCTAAATATTGGAATGGTTCATCAACATTTTAAACTTGTAGAATGTTTTACAGTGCTAGATAACATTATATTAGGAGTTGAACCAAATAAATTTGGGTTTTTGCAAAAAAAAGAAGCAAGAAAAAGAGTAATAGAATTAAGTGAAAAATATAAATTAAAAGTAGATCTAGATGCCTTAATATCAAATATAAGTGTTGGAATGCAACAAAGAGTTGAAATACTAAAAATGTTATATAGAGATAATGATATTTTAATATTTGATGAACCAACAGCAGTACTAACACCTCAGGAAATAGATGAACTAATGCATATTATGAGAAATTTTACCAAAGAAGGTAAATCTATAATATTTATTACACATAAATTAAATGAAATTATGGCTGTTGCAGATAGATGCACAGTTTTAAGAAAAGGTAAGGGAATAGGAACTGTAGAAGTTAAGGACACAACTAAAGAAGAGCTTTCAAAAATGATGGTAGGAAGAAATGTAAAGTTTACAGTTGATAAAGGTGATGTAATACCAGGTAAAGTAATTTTCAAAGTAAAAAATCTTACAGTACCTTCAAAAATTCATAAAAACAATGCTGTAAAAAATGTATCTTTTGAGGTAAAAAAAGGTGAAATAGTATGTATAGCAGGTATTGATGGAAATGGTCAAACTGAGCTAGTATCAGCTATAACAGGGCTTCAAAAGGTAACTGGAGGAAGTATAGAATTTCTAGGGCATGATATAACAAAAGCAAATATTAGGAATAGGTCAAAATTAGGAATGAGCCATATTCCCGAGGATAGACATAAACATGGATTAATCTTGGATTATTCTCTAGAAGAAAATTTGATTTTGCAAAGGTATTGGGAACCAAAGTTTCAAAAGGCAGGCTTTATAAAGAAAAAAGCAGTAAGAGAATATGCAATAAAATTAATAAATAAATATGATATACGTTCAGGCGAAGGTCCAGTATCAATCGTTAGAGGAATGTCTGGTGGAAACCAACAAAAAGCTATTGTTGCAAGGGAAATTGATATGGATCCAGAATTACTTGTTGCAGTACAGCCAACAAGAGGACTAGATGTCGGGGCGATTGAGTATATTCATAAACAATTAGTAGAACAAAGAGATAAGGGAAAAGGCATATTACTAATATCATTAGAACTTGACGAAGTAATGAATTTAGCAGATAGAATTTTAGTAATATATGAAGGCGAAATTGTAGGCGAGTTAAATCCTAAAAAAACAACGCTTAGTGAACTTGGTCTATACATGGCTGGAGCAAATAAAAATAAAGGTAAGGAGGCTGGTAAAAATGAAGAAAATAAATAAAAAAGCAATATTTAGTATATCAGCATCACTTATTTCAATACTAATAGGCCTAATACTAGGACTTATACTATTGTTCATATTTGATAGTGACAGAGCAATGGTAGGCTTTGAAGCACTAGTAGGAACAGGAGTTTCTACACCCGAAAAATTTGCAAAAGTACTTTATCAAGCAACACCATTAATACTTGCAGGTCTTTCAGTTGCATTTGCATTTAAAACAGGATTATTTAATATTGGTGCACCAGGACAATATACAATAGGAGCTTTCTGTGCACTATTTGCAGCTATAGTACTTGGAACTCCATGGTATGTATCACTTATATTTGCAATGATAGGAGGAGCTATATGGGGAATACTGCCAGGACTATTTAAAGCACACTTTAATGTAAATGAAGTAATTACTTGTATAATGCTTAACTGGATAGGCTTATTTCTAGTAAATTTATTAGTAAGCAATATACCACAAATGCTACAAAATTATTGGGCAGGTTCTATAACAAATAGAACAGTAAACCTTGCATTAGTTGAAAAGTTTTATGGAGTTCAAACAACAATACCAAAAGCTGGTTTAGATACACTTTTAGGTGGTTCTTCATATATGAATATAAGCATTTTCATAGCAATAGGAATTGCAATTATTACATATATAATTTTAAATAAAACAACATTTGGGTATGAACTAAAAGCGTGTGGCTTTAACAAAAATGCAAGTACTTATGCAGGAATTAATGCAAAAAGAAACATAGTTCTTTCAATGATTATAGCAGGAGGAATAGCAGGAATTGCAGGAGGAATATACTTCTTAAGTGGAACAGCAGAATATGTTATAGAAAAAAATTTAATGTCAATGGGATTTAATGGAATACCAGTAGCATTACTTGCCTCATCAAACCCATTAGGAGTAATATTTAGCAGTTTATTTATATCATACATACAAGTTGGTGGAGAAGCTCTCCAAAGATACCAATTTAGTAGTGAAATAATAAATATAATTATTTCAGCAATAATTTACCTAAGTGCATTTGCATTTTTAATAAAACTATTCATAGAAAAGATATTTAGTAAAAAAGAAAGAGAAGAAACAAAAACAGAAGAAATAAAAGGGGAGGTGCAAAGTAAATGACAGTAGAAATGCTTGGAGACATACTTGGCTCAACAATTATATTTGCTATACCATTAATGCTAGTTGCTTTAGGTGGAATGTTTTCAGAAAGAAGTGGTGTAATAAACATTGCACTAGAAGGAATTATGATAATAGGTGCATTAATAGGATGTTTGGCTTTACGAACATTTAATATGTCTGGATTTGGGCCTGCACATCCAATCTTAGCAGTGCTTATAGCCGTAGGAATTTCTGCCATATCAGGTGCAGTATTTTCTCTATTATTAGCTTTTGCAGCAATAAACTTAAAAGCAGATCAAACTATTGGAGGAACAGCATTAAATATGTTTGCACCAGCCTTTGCAGTTGTTCTTTCATGGGCAATTCAAGGACAAGGAAATACAGTAATAAACATTCCAAATTGGGTAAGAATGTCAGAAAAAAGCTTTGGATTAGCAGAGGGAACAGGTTTTATTCATAATCTAATATTTAAAAGCTTATATTTAACAACACCGATTGCAATTTTACTTTTGATTTTATCAATTATAATACTATATAAAACAAAATTTGGCTTAAGATTACGTTCATGTGGAGAACATCCACAAGCAGCAGCTTCAGCAGGTATTAGTGTATACAAAATGAGATATGCAGGAGTTATAATTTCAGGAATTTTAGGAGGAATTGGAGGGTTAGCATATACAGTTGCAGCAGGAGCAGGATTCCAATCATCAGTTGCAGGTTATGGTTTCTTAGCTTTAGCCGTTATGATATTTGGTAACTGGAAACCAGTTAGTATATTCTTTGCCTCAATGTTCTTTGCATTTTTCAAAATACTTGGAAATTACAGCGGTTCGCTTGCGTTTTTACCAAAATTTGAGAATTTAAAAGACTCAAATTATATATATTTAATGATACCATATATAGTAACATTAATTGTTTTAGTATTAACTTCAAAGAAATCAGCAGCACCTAAGGCAGAAGGAATTCCTTATGATAAAGGACAAAGATAAAAATTAATTAAGATAAACAAAAAAATACAAACCTAAATGTTAAAATTTTAAAGTAACATTTAGGATGTATTTTTTATTATTTAAAAATTTTATTTTTCGCCTAAAGTAATAGTAACAGTTTTTAATTCACTTTTTCTATAGAATTTAATTTCAACATTGTCTCCAATGTTTTTAGTATTTTTAATTTCATTTAATTCGTCCATTGTGGAAATATCTTTTCCATCAAATGATACTATAACATCACCTGATTTTATTCCAGCCTTTTCAGCAGAACTTCCACTAACTACACTATCTACATAAATCCCTTTTGTTAAGCCATTTCTAATAGCAGTTGCTTCATCAATATCTAATCCAGAAACTCCAACAAATGGTCTTGAAATTTTTCCTTTTTCAATTAGTGTTTTATAAATTGAAATTGTATCATTAATTGGTATTGCAAAGCTTACACCTTCAATTCCAGTACCTGATAATTTTAAAGTTGTAATACCAATAACTTGACCTTTGCTATTGACTAAAGCACCTCCGCTATTACCAGAGTTTATTGCACAGTCAGCTTGAATTACTTTGTAAGTAGTTGAATCAACAGTCATTTCTCTATTTAAAGCACTAATTATACCAGCGGTAACTGAGAAATCTAAATTATAAGGATTACCAATAGCCAATACAAATTCTCCAATTTGAACAGAAGATGAATCTCCTAATTCCGCAGCTTGTAAGCCAGTTTTATCAATTTTCAAAACAGCTAAATCTGTTTGACTATCTGTTCCAACAATTTCAGCTGGATATTCTGTTTCATCACCATATATTTTAACTGTAATAGATTTTGCGTCAGATACTTGATAAAATGACGAAGAATCTGCTGAACTGATAACATGGTTGTTTGTAAGGATATAGCCATCTTCACTAATTATTACACCAGAGCCAGAACCGGTTGTAGCTTTTGTCATACCAAAGTAATTTACATCATATTCAACTTTGATACTTACCATAGATGGCAAAACTTTTTGAGCTGCATAGATTGCGGTATCAGAATAATTTGATAAAGAAACTTGTGATAGGTTAGGGCTACTTGCATAAGAATTATTATTTATATTGCTTGTTGATGTATCAACGGTTTCTTCTTTTGGGTTATTGGCAATTCCTAAGTAAATGCCTAAAGCACAAGCACCTCCTATGATTGCAGAAATAAATGAAATTAAAATAGCAGAAAAAATCTGTTTACTATTTGATTTTTGGTTTACATCAAATTTTTGAACAAAGTTATTATCTTCCATAAATACTCCTCCACATAATTATTATACTAAACAATAAAAATAATACAATATGAAAATTAAAAATTAATTAAATTTCTAAATCTGTATTGAAAAAAAAGAATTATACATATATAATATTTAAAGATATTAATTAAGAAAGGATGATTTTTACAATGAAAAGCCAGAGAGGGATTGCACTTGTTGCCCTTATTTTAGTTATTATTGTTATTGGAATAGTTGTATTTATAGGTTTCAAGTATGCTAATAATTATATAGAAAACGAGGAAAAAGAGGATATAAAAACTACAATGCTTACAATTCAAGGGAAGATTACTAACATACAAAATAAACATATAGTGGATGAAAGTAACAGTTTAAAGGGTACAAAAATTGATTTGGAAAATAACCAAACAGAATATAATATAAATGAAGAGTTAAAAAAATCTTTATTAACAATAGAAAATCCAGAGTTATATATTTTAAATGAAGATGAATTAAACGAATTAGGGGTTAAGGATATTGTAATTAATGATACTGAGTTTTATGTAGTAGAGTACAATACAAAAGAAGTTTTTTATTCATTAGGAGTTAATGGGAAATATAAATTATCTGAGATGTAGGAGAAAAAATGAAGGATAAAGAAATTGAAAGACTAAACACACTAAAAGAATTTGAAAACAATTTATACAAAACAGGATTAAAGTATATAGCTGGAATTGATGAAGCAGGAAGAGGGCCACTTGCAGGGCCAGTGGTTGTTGGTATTGCAATAATGGAGCCTAATTCTTTTATTGAGGGAATAAATGATTCAAAGAAAATTGCAGAGAAGAAGAGAGAATTGCTTTACGAGAAAATAACAAGTGAAGCAGTTGACTGGGCTGTTGGAATTGTTGACCAAAAAGAAATTGACGAGATTAATATATTAAATGCAACTAAAAAAGCTCTTCATGAGGCAATATCAAAGCTAAAAGTAAAGCCAGATAGAATATTAGTTGATGCATTAGAACATATTGATACTAATGGTATTCCATATACTTCAATAATTAAGGGAGATGCAAAAGTTTACAGTATATCAGCAGCTTCAATAATTGCTAAAGTTACAAGGGATAGAATGATGCAAGAATATGATGAAATATATCCTGAATATGGATTTGCTAAACATAAAGGATATGGCACGGCACAGCATATACAAGCAATAAAAACTTACGGACCATGTTTGTTGCATAGAAAATCATTTATTAAAAATTTTATATAATAATGGAGGTATAGTATGAATATTCAAGAAATAATAGCTAAAAAAAGAGATAAAAAAGAGTTAACAAAAGAGGAAATACACTATTTTATCAAAGAATATGTTGCAGGAAATATAACAGATTATCAGGCAGCTGCACTTGTTATGGCAATATACTTAAATGGAATGACAAAAGAGGAAACAACAAATTTAACAATAGAAATGGCTCATTCAGGCGAAATATTAGATTTATCAGTTTTTGGAAAAACAGTTGTAGATAAACATTCAACAGGAGGAGTAGGCGATAAAATTACAATAGTTTTAATGCCAATAATAGCATCTCTTGGAATTCCTGTTGCAAAAATGTCTGGTAGAGGTCTTGGCTTTACAGGGGGAACAGTTGATAAATTAGAGTCAATTCCAGGATATAAAACAAATGTTAAAATTGAAGAATTTATAGAAAATGTAAAAAAAGTTGGAATTAGTGTTATAGGTCAAACTGCAAATTTAGCACCAGCTGATAAAAAATTGTATGCCCTAAGGGATAGCATTGCATGTGTTGATAACAAGCCACTTATTGCATCAAGTATAATGAGCAAGAAAATAGCAGCAGGAGCAGAAAAAATTGTATTAGATGTTACTGTTGGAAGTGGAGCTTTTATGAAAACAAAGGAAGACGCAGTTGCAATATCAAAAATGATGAAAGATATTGGAGAACTTGCAAATAGAGAGACAATATGTGTGCTTACAAACATGGATGAACCAGTAGGTAAAGCTGTAGGAAATACCCTAGAAATAATTGAAACAATAAAATGCTTACATGGGGACATGCCAGAGGATATAAAAGAAATAATACTTGGAATAGGAGCTCAAATAATTAAATTAGCAGGAGAAGGAGAAAACTTAGAAGAAAATAAAGCAAAAATATTAGAAAATATATCTAATGGAAAAGCATATAATAAATTCCTAGAACTAGTTGGAAATCAAGGCGGAGATATAAGTTATATAGAAAATCCAAGTAAGTTTGAGAAAGCAAAATACACTATCCCAGTATATTCTAATAAAACAGGTTACATAGAAAAATTAGATGCAGAAAAAGTTGGTGTAACATCAGTTCATTTAGGAGCAGGAAGGGTAAAAAAGGAAGACGGAATAGATTATGCTGTAGGTATTTGGCTAGAGAAAAAAATTGGAGACCAAATAAAAGATGGAGACATACTAGCTTATGTACACGCAAATGATGAAGAAAAAGGAAAACAAGCAGTAGAAGATTTAAAACAGGCATATAATATTGTACAAAACCCAGTACAAATGGAAAAATATATATTAGATATAATTTAAAAATAGTAAAAACCAAGGCAGACCTTAGGAGGCTGCCTTAAATGAAAGGAAAATATAGATGGACTTATTAGAAAACTTAAATGATAAACAAAAGGAAGCAGTATTAGCAACAGAAGGACCATGCTTGGTAATTGCAGGTGCAGGAAGTGGAAAAACAAAAGTATTAACACATAAAATAGCATATTTAATAGAAGAAAGAGAAATAAAACCATGGAATATTTTAGCAATAACATTTACAAACAAAGCAGCTAAAGAAATGCAGGAAAGAATAACAAATTTGATAGGAGAAAAAGCAGCTGAAATGTGGATAGGTACTTTCCACTCAATTTGTGTAAGAATATTAAGAAGATATATAGATAGAATAGGCTATAATTCAGATTTTGTAATATTTGATACTTCAGATCAAAAAACACTAATAAAACAATGCATAAAACAATTAAATTTAGATGATAAAATATTTACAGATAGAGGAGTTTTAGCTGAAATAAGCAATAGCAAAAATGAAATGCTTACTCCAGAACAGTACTCAGTAAGAGCAAATGGAGAATTAAGAAAAGAAAAAATAGCAAAACTATATGAGATGTATCAAAAGAAATTAAAAGAGAATAATGCACTTGATTTTGATGATATTATTAATTTAACAATTCAAATATTAACAGAAAATCCAGATGTATTAGAATATTATTCAGGAAAATTCCAATATGTATTAGTTGATGAGTATCAAGATACAAATAAAGCACAATTTATGTTAATAACATTACTTTCTGGAAGACATGGAAACATTACAGTTGTTGGAGACAATGACCAAGGTATATATTCTTTTAGAGGAGCAGATATAAGCAACATCTTAAACTTTGAAAGAGATTTTCCAGGCACAAAAATCATAAAATTAGAGCAAAATTATAGATCAACTAAAGCAATACTAGATGCAGCAAATGCAATAATAAAACATAATGAAAAAAAATATGAAAAAAATCTGTGGACAGAGCAAGTTGGAGGCCAGCTTCCAGAGGTTGCAAGATTAGACAATGAGTATGAAGAAGCAAATTTCATAGTAGAGCAAATCAATAAATTAAAAAGAGAAGAATATTACAAAAATAAAGATTTTACAGTATTATATAGAATGAATGCTCAATCACGTAGTATAGAAGATATTTTTAGAAGAGAAGATATACCATACAAGATGATTGGAGGTTTAAAATTCTATGAAAGAAAAGAAATAAAAGACGCAATAGCTTACTTAAGATTAATCCATAACAGTGCTGATAATTTGAGCTTACAGAGAATAATAAATGAGCCTAAAAGAGGAATAGGACAAACTAGCATGGAAAAAATAGAAACTATTGCAGCTACTAATGGAATATCAATGTATGAAACAATAAAAAATGCAGAGCAATTTGGCTTAAACAAAGTATTTGCAAATTCAAGAGAGTTCATAAATACAATAGAAGAAATAACAGCTAAAAAAGATAAAATGCTTATTTCTGAGATTTTAAAAGAAGTTCTTAGCAAAACAGGATATACCAAAGCTTTAGAACTAGAAAATACAGCACAAGCAGAAAGCAGAATGGAAAACTTAGACGAATTTTTAACAGTTGCAATGGAATTTGAAGAAGAAAATGCAGAAAATTCATTAGCCGAATTCCTAGAAAGCATTACACTCTCTAGCGATATAGACGGTATGGAGGAAACTGAAGATTCTGTTACACTTATGACATTACATAGTGCAAAAGGCCTTGAATTCCCAGTTGTATTCTTAATTGGAATGGAAGAAGGGTTATTCCCAAGTTACAAATCTATAGGAGAACAAAGAGAATTAGAAGAAGAACGCCGTTTATGTTATGTAGGAATAACAAGAGCAAAAGAACATTTATTCCTAACTTGTGCAAAACAGAGAACTATATTTGGCTCAACAAGTTGTAATCAAATATCAAGATTTATAGAAGAAATACCAAAAGAATTACTAACAGGAGCAGATGAACTAACAAAACCAAAAAAAATGAAAGAAAATACTGAATGGACTTATGGCAATAAGTTTAATAATAAAGTAACATCTTATGTAGTACAAGATGGAAGCATGAATAAACCTAAAAATAATTTTGCATTTAGAACAGCTGAGAGCTTTTTAAGCAATATTGCTGCCTCAAAGGGAACTGATGTTGATTTATCACAATACAAAATGGGACAAACTATATACCATAAAAAATTTGGTGAAGGAGTAATAACTGAAATTGCAACAGAAGGTGATGATTTAAAATTAGATATATCTTTTGAAAAAGTTGGTCATAAACGTTTAATGGCAAAATATGCAAATTTAGAAATTAGAAATTAATAAAGAGTCTCAAGTGTTTTTAAATACTTGAGGTTTAATTTTTGTGCATAAAAAAAATTTCATTGTTAATAATATATATGTAAAATAAATAATAAGGAAGGATGAGGTAATAATGGCAAATTTAAGTCAAGTTGAATTACAAAATTTAAGACATTTAATAGGTGCACATGATACATCATATCAAAAGTTAAACACTTATGCTTCTCAATGTGTAGATCCACAAATTAAGCAAATGTTTACTAAAGCTGCTCAAGACAGCTTAAACACTAAGCAAAAATTGCTAACATTTTTAAATTAGGAGGTATTTTATGGAAGAAAAATATATGGTTAATGATATTTTGGAAAGCACAAAAGCAAGTCTTACTACTTATCAAGGAGTAATTTCAGAGGCAGAAAATATACAACTGAGACAAACTATTCAACAAATTAGAAATAATGATGAAACTTTCCAGTATGAATTATTTAAAGTAGCACAATTAAAAGGCTACTATACACCAGCAGGTCAGGCTCCACAAACAGAAGTTGATAAAGTAAAAAATGAAGTATCTAAATAAATACAATAAATAAAGCGGGTTAAGCCCGCTTTTAAAATGCGAAGAAAACGGGAGAAAAAAAGAGAAAAAACTAGCATAAGGACAAGAACTGGTAAATATGCTACATATATAGAAAAATATAAAATTTGCCAAAAATATCAAAAAACGGTAAAATTAATAAGATTGAAAAAATAAAGAGGTGTTTAAAATTTTAAAAAATATTAAAAACATATTTACACATATAAGGAGCTCATTAAAATTAGTAATAATAATAGCAATATCAACAATATTAATAATTGGAATAATATCATTTTTTTATAAACCAACCTATGCAGTAACTCTAAATGGAGAGTTTATTGGATACACAAATGATAAAACTTCATTACAAAAGGAAATTAATGAATACATGAAGGGAAAAGAAACAGACAATATTGCATTTGTTGATATTGAAACCTTACCAGAATATTCATTATGTTTTGTAAAAAAAGAAAACATTGAAAACAACGAAGAAATAATTGAAAAAGTAAAAAATCAAGGAGTTACCTATTACGAATGTTATGCAGTTACTTTAAAAGATGAAGAAAAATATTATGTTACAACAAAAGAAGAAGCTGAAGATGTAATAGAAACTTTAAAAGAAAAAAATAGTAATAATATTAAAAATATAGCATATACACAAATATATTCAACAGAACCAAAGGAATATACAGATAAAGATACAATAGTTGATGGATTATATGAAAAGAAAAAAGTTGTATATGTAGCCTCAGCTGGTGGCGGAGGAGTTACAAATGAAAAACTTGAACTTGGAATAGATTTAATAAAACCAGTTTCATCATACCAAATGATAAGCTCAAGATTTGGATGGAGAGCAAGTGGAACCCATAAAGGACTTGATGTTGCAGCCCAAAGAGGTACAACAATAGTTGCTGCTGCTTCAGGAACAGTTGAATCAGCTGGATGGTCAAATTCAGGATATGGATATTTTGTATTAATTTCACATGGTAATGGAATAGAAACATTATATGGACATTGTAGTGAATTATATGTTAGTGCAGGTCAATATGTAGCACAAGGTGAATCAATAGCAGCTGTAGGCTCAACAGGAAACTCAACCGGCCCACACTTACACTTAGAAATAAGAGTAAATGGAGTAAGAGTAAATCCACAATATTATTTATATAATTAAAAAAATAAAATCTTAGATAATTAATTATCTAAGATTTTTAATTTATATCTAAAAATATTTTAAACAGGTTGATATTGCATTCTTCTGTATAATATTTTTTCCATATTCTTTTAATTTTCTTTCAAATAAATCCTCGTTTACTACTCTTGAAGCAAACTCTGAAACAGTATAAGAAAAACTTTTTAACTCAGAAATGTTTAATTTTAAATTGTTTAAAATTAAATAATATTTTCCTTTAAACAGAACTAGTGATGAATTTTTTAACTTTTCCAAGTATTCACTTAAGTTGCTATTTGCTATGTATGTACAAAAATCGCAGAATTCATCAAAACTATTAAAAGAATAAATTGATAGTACTTTATTAGGCTTAGCTGTACGCCTTTTAATCTTTGGCAGAGCAGGACGAGAGCTATTAATATCTTCAGGTTTTGTTCTGGTAATAGTAAAAATAAAATTACCATCAGAAGAGGCTAATGCCTCAATAACTAATTTATAATTATTAGTTATGAAACCTAGTTCAGTTTCAGCCTTATTTAACATATCTAAAAATAAATCTTGTGATTCTAAAGAGTTAGACATAAAATCATGTGGATTTATATTTTTCTCCCTCAAATCATCTAAATTTAAAAATATTCTAATTTTATTATCATTAAGCTTCTCTATACGCATTAAACGAATACCTCCAAATATTTTAATAATATAATTATACCACTATGTTATATAAAAATAAATGATAAAATTATGGAAAATTTACCTTATAATATATTATTAAAATACACAAAAATTGTGATTTTAAAATTATAGCATAAATTTAATAAAAAATAAACATACATCTTGAAAAAATTGGGAATTGCATATATAATAAATAAGGTGAAAAACAAAAGAAGGAGGGAAACATGGCTGTAAGAGATAGTAAAGTATGGATTCTAATAATTTTTTTACTTGCAGGATTAGTAATTGGTGGGTTATTAGGCGAACTTGCTTCTAAGATAGATTTCTTATGGTGGTTATCTTATGGAGAAAGCTTTGGGCTTACAACACCTATAGAACTAGATTTACACGTAATTACAATAACTTTTGGATTATGGTTTAAAATGAATGTTGCAAGTATAATAGGTATGGCGATTGCAATATTTGTTTATAGAAAAGTATAGATAAAACGGTAAGAGGGGAAAGGAAAGGACATTTTTTAATGAAAATTAAGGATTTACCCCTATCAGAAAGACCGTATGAAAAATTAGAAATTTATGGAGCAGAAAATTTATCAAATGCAGAATTATTGGCAATAATAATAAAGTCAGGAACAAAAGAACAGTCATCGGTTTCAATAGCACAAGAAATATTGAAACTAAATGAAAATACAAAACAAGACAACTTAAGATTTTTGCAGGAAATATCATTAGAAGAATTTATGCAAATTAAAGGTATTGGCAAGGTAAAAGCAATCCAACTAAAAGCGATTTGTGAGATAACCAAAAGAATAGCAAGACCAATAAACAACCAGAAAAAAATAATCAAAACCCCAAAAGATGTAGCAGATTTACTAATACCAGAACTAAAATATGAAAAACGTGAAATAGCAAAAGTATTGATATTGAATAGTAAAAATGTAGTTTTAAAATCTATCAACATATCACTTGGAGGTGCAAATTTTAGCTGTATAGAGCCAAAAGATGTTTTAACAGAAGCAATAAAAATGCAAGCACCTAAAATAATATTGGTACACAATCATCCAAGCGGGGATTGTACTCCAAGTAAAAGTGATTATAAGGTTACAGATAGGTTATATGAAGCAGCAGACGTAATGGGAATACAATTACTAGATCATATTATTATTGGAGATAACACATATAAAAGTTTATTGTTAAAATAACTATGCTTTTAGAAAGGAATGTTAATAATGAAATTATTAGAGTTTAAAGGTAAAGATATAGGCATTGATTTGGGAACAGCAAATATATTAGTTACAATAAAAGGAAAAGGAATAGTTTTAAAAGAACCTTCTGTTGTGGCTATTGATAAAAAAACAGGAGAAATTATAGCAACAGGATATGAAGCAAAAGAAATGCTTGGAAGAACTCCAGAGGATATTGCAGCTATAAGACCTTTGAAAGATGGTGTAATTGCTGATTTTAGTGCAACACAGCTTTTGCTTAAAAACTTAGTTTCAAAGGTATGCCAAAGATATAATGCGGGAAGACCAAGAGTAGTAGTAGGTGTTCCATCAGGAATAACTGAAGTTGAGGAAAGAGCTGTTGAGGAATCAGTATTAAGAGCAGGAGCAAAAGAAGTATTTTTAATTGAAGAACCTATGGCTGCTGCGATTGGAGCAGGCTTAGATGTAGCAGAACCAACTGGCAATATAATTGTTGATATTGGCGGAGGAACTACGGAAGTTGCAGTTATATCTTTACGGAGGCATTGTTGTGAGCAACTCTTTGAGAATTGCTGGAGATGAACTAGATGAAGATATAGTAAATTATGTTAAAAGAGAATTGGGCTTAGCCATTGGCCTTACACAAGCGGAAGAAATAAAAATAGGTATAGGCTGTGCTATGCCACTTATGACAGAATTAAGCATGGAAATAAAAGGAAGAGACCTACAAACAGGGTATCCTAGAAGTGCGATTGTAAAGTCATCTCAAATACAAGAAGCAATGCAAAACTCAATAGCAGAAATCATAGATGTAGTTAAAGTAACACTTGAGAAAACGCCACCAGAATTAGCAGCAGATATTGTTGAAAAAGGAGTTGTAATTGCTGGAGGGGGAGCATTAATAAGAAATTTAGACACCCTAATTAGCCAAAGAATAGAAATGCCAGTATATGTAGCAGAAGACCCATTAGAATGTGTAGTAAAAGGAACAGGAAAAACTTTAGCAGATTTAGAAAAGCTAAAATGTATATTAACAAATGCAAGAAAGAGAAGATAATGATTAATATTTTGCACATTATGGGAGGCAAGTATGAATAAAAAAACAGGAGTAATTGGTATTATTATAACATTTTTAATATTAACAACTTTAGTAGTTATTACAAATATTGATACTTCAAAATTCTCTTATGTAGAGGGAATAATAAATAAATTAGTAATGCCCGTGCAAAATGGACTTACTTATTTAAAAAATAAAATAGCTAAAAACAATCAATTTTTTGAAGACATTAATAATTTAAAAAAAGAAAATGAAGATTTAAAGAAGCAAAACGAAGAACTTAGCAAAAACTTGAGTGAACTTGGAATAATAAAAGCTGAAAATAAAACATTACGAGAATATGCAAATTTAACAGATCAATATACAAAATATACAACAGTTCCAGCATATATAATAGACAGAGATTTGAGCAATTTAACAAGTACAATAGTAATAAATGTTGGAAAAAGTGAGGGCGTAAGCAAAAACATGCCTGTTGTTTCAGAAAAAGGAGTAGTAGGACATGTTATATCAAGCACAGAGACCACCTCAAAAGTTCAACCAATAATAGATTCTTCAAGTAGTGTAAGTGCAATAATGAATATATCAAGAGATAACATAATAGTAAAGGGCAATTTAGGTGATAGCAATTTATTAAAGGCAACATATATAAGTGCAGATGCTGACTTAGTTTTAAACGATGATGTTGAAACATCAGGACTTGGAGGAATATATCCTAAGGGATTAAGAATTGGAAGATTAATAGAAATTAAAGAAGCTCCAAACATAACAGAAAAATATGCACTAATAGAACCAGCAGTTGATTTTTCAAAATTAGAAACAGTATTGGTAATTATTAAATGAAGGGATTGATATAAATGGAAAATAATATCTATGTAACACCATTGAGTGGAAGATATGCAAGTTTAGAAATGAGTAGATTATTCTCTAATAACACAAAATATTCAACTTGGAGAAAACTATGGGTTGCTCTTGCAGAAACTGAAAAAGAACTAGGATTAGATATTACAGATGAACAAATAAATGAAATGAAGGCAAATGTTGATAACATTGATTATGAGGTTGTAGAAAAAAGAGAAAAAGAATGTAGACATGATGTAATGGCACATGTGTACGAATTTGGAACAAAATGCCCAAAAGCAAAGCCAATAATTCATCTAGGAGCAACTTCATGCTATGTTACAGATAATACAGATATAATAATTATGAAACAGGCATTAGGATTAATTAAACAAAAATTAATTCTTGTAATAAGTAACCTAAAAAAGTTTGCTGATACATATAAAGATGTTCCATGTCTAGGATATACACATTTCCAACCAGCGCAATTAACAACTGTTGGAAAACGTGCAACACTTTGGATGCAAGATTTATTAGAAGACTTGCAAGAGCTAGAATTTGTAGAGGAACACTTAAAACTATTAGGATGTAAAGGTACAACAGGAACAAGCGAAAGCTTTATGAAGTTATTTAAAGATGAAGAAAAAGTTAAACAAATAGATAATAAAATTGCAGAAAAAATGGGATTTGAAAAAACATTTTCTGTATCTGGCCAAACATATACAAGAAAAGTTGATTCAAGAGTTTTAAATTGCTTAGCAGGAATTGCTGAAAGTGCATCAAAATTTGCTAATGATATGAGACTACTACAACATGAAAAAGAGCTAGAAGAGCCATTTGAAAGTAAGCAAATAGGTTCATCAGCAATGGCATATAAAAGAAATCCAATGAGAAGTGAAAGAATAAACTCACTTTCAAGACATGTAATTGCTTTGGCAAATGACACAAAAATAACAACAAGCACACAATGGTTAGAAAGAACATTAGATGATTCTGCTAATAAAAGAATATGTGTTCCAGAAAGCTTTTTAGCTGTTGATGGAATATTAAAAATATATGCAAATATAACACAGGGAATAGTCGTATACGAAAACAGAATAAGAGCAAATATAATGGAAGAATTGCCATTTATGGGAACAGAAGAAATACTTATGAATTCAGTTTTAAAGGGTGGAGATAGACAAGAACTACATGAGAAAATAAGAGTTCACTCAATGGAAGCAGCAAAACAAGTTAAAGAATTTGGAAGACCAAACGACTTAGTTACAAGAATTGCAGAAGATTCAAGCTTTGGATTAACTAAGGACGAAATACTAGCAATTTTAAAACCTGAACATTTATGTGGCAGGGCAGCACACCAAGTAACAGATTTTATTTGTAATGATGTAAATCCAGTCTTGGAAAAATATGACAGTTTAATTCAGGATGTTGATGTTAAACTAGAAGTTTAAGAAATAAAAAGCGACCGTGTGGTCGTTTTTTTATCTTTCATCATCATCTCTGTCAAATCCATTATTTTGGCGTTTATTTGAAATGTCTCTATTTAAAAAATCCCAAATTTTTCCAAAAGTACTGCCTTTTTTATATACATTTGTTTTGGATTCTGATTTATTTAATTCCGTTTCTAATTCAACTTTAATTTCTACATCATTTGAAGAAGGCTCTTGAGATACAGGTTGATTTAATTCTTTTTCTGGCTCATTTTTAACCTTAATTTCTGGCTCAGGTTCTTTCTCAAATGTAGGAACAGAAACTTGTTTAATTTCTTTTGTCTGTTCAGGCTGAGACTCTTGGGTTTGCTCTTGCTCTAGTTCCTGCACTTGCTCATTCTCTGGTTCTTGTATAGGTTGAACTTCAGGTTTTGTTTCTTCTTTTTGCTCAAGGCTAATTGCTTGTTGAATTTCTTGTGCAGGTTTCTGCTCTTGTTCTAGCTCAGGTTGCACATCTAATTCTGTATTTTCTTCTTGGTTAGGTTCTTCCTTAGAATCACTTTCCATTGTTGGAGATTGTTCAATAACTGGCTCTGGCTCTTTATCTAAGCTATTTTGTAATTCTATTTCTTCCCCAGAAATTTCTGGAACATTATTATCAAGAGTAGCAATAGGTGAAGAACCACCAGCTCCTGAAGAACTTGACGTTGGATTTAGGTATAAAGAAGTATTTTGGTCAAAAGTAAGTTCTTCTTCTTCCTTATTTTCCATAAAATTAAACAACTCATAATCAATAGATTTAATAGCTATTTCTTTTATTTGCTTATTATTTGAGCTTAATCTTCTGCAATCATCCTTTGAAAGTTCATTACCAGTAGATAAAATTCCTAAAAGTTGAATAACAGTATTTTTTTTCATTTTATTAATATCGTTAATACTATCTTCAATGGATAAATTATCATCAAAGTCAGTTAATTCTGGAATTCTGTAATCAGGCAATGTTGGTAATTCATGATAATACCTTTTCATTAAACTAGATACAATGGTATTTTTAGTATTAATATCAAAAGAGTTTATGTATCTTGCATATTTGCAAGTCCAGTCATATAAAGCTGGTATATTTTCAATATTGTTATCAACAATTTTGAAAAATTCAGTACGAGCATTGCGTTCTAATAAGCTAAAGTTTTGAGTTAAATTTAGGTCAACCACCTCGCCATTACTTAAATCAAAATAAGATATAGAAAATAACTCAGTTGCCTTTTTTTCGTCTAAATTTTCATTAAGAATGTTTTGAACTTGTGATTTATATTTATCGCTAAAATCATCAACTGGAAAGTTTTTTTGGTATTCCTCAAGAACATTCTTATATTCATCAAAATTTTTAAATTCTTCAGGATGCTCTGTTATCTTAATTAATTCGTCATAAGCAAGATCTGAATCAAATTTTTGAAGAACTTTATCAATATTTGCTTGGCTAGTAAGAAGTTTAACAATATGAGGATATTTTTCCTTCAAAAAATCTAATGGATATTCTTTATAAAGTTTATCTAAATCTTTATCTAATTGTTTTTTATCTTTATGTTTTTCTGCCTTATCTAAAACCTTACGTAACTTTTCTAAGCCAACGGCTGGATCTTTTTTAGATAACTCATCAAATGCTGTAAAATCCTTAAGTATGGTATCTAAAAATTCTTTACTTAACATATATTTTATTTTTCTTTTTAAATTTTCACTAAACAAATCTATTGGATAGTGCTTTTTCCACTCTGCAAGGTCAGTTTGAAATTTTGCATAATCTTTTGAAGCTTGTGCATTTGCAAAAATCTCACAAAGAAGGAAATATGCTTCTTGCTCATCAAAATCTCTTAATTTTTGTTTTGTTTCATCTGTTAGATTATTTATATCTACAACGTTATTATCCATATAAACCTCCGTTTTTAGATGACAATATTACATCATAACTATTATATCATGTAATTTTATTGGAAACAATTGCTTTTAGTAAAATTTAATGATAAAATTAAATAGGTGATTTAAAAATGGTAAAGAGAAATGAAACAAGAAAAATATTTGTAGGTGGAGTTCAAATTGGAGGACAAAACAAAGTTGTAATTCAATCAATGACAAATACAAAAACGAAAGATGTAAAAGCAACAGTAGAACAAATTTTGAAACTAGAAGAAGCAGGATGTGAAATAATTCGAGTTGCATGTTTAGATGAAGAAGATGCAAGAGCAATAAAAGAAATAAAAAAACAAATACATATACCAGTTGTTGCAGATATACACTTTAATTATAGAATTGCTTTGGAGGCAGCAAAAGCTGGCGTAGATAAAATTAGAATTAATCCAGGAAACATTGGCTCAATAGATAGAGTAAAGCAAGTAGTAGATATTTGCAAAGAAAGAAAGATACCTATAAGAATAGGCGTAAATAGTGGTTCAATGCCAAAGGATATTCTACAAAAATATAATGATAAACCAACTGCAAAAGGCATGGTAGAGAGTGGTTTAAGACATATAAGAATCTTAGAAGACTTAAACTTTTTTGATATTGCAATATCTTTAAAAGCTTCAGACTTAGATTTATGTATTGAAAGCTATGAAGAGGCTGCAAAAACTATACAATATCCATTACACCTAGGAGTAACACATGCTGGAACAGAATTTAGTGGAACAGTATCTTCAAGTATAGGTCTAGGAATTTTACTAAAGGAAGGAATTGGAGATACAATAAGAGTATCCTTATCTGCTGATCCAGTTAAAGAAATTAAAGTTGCAAAGGAAATTTTAAAAGATTGTAAATTATATAAATCTCCAACACTTATTGCTTGCCCAACATGTGGAAGAATACAATATGATTTAATTCCTATTGCAAATGAAATGGAAGATTTTCTGCAAACAATAAATAAAGATATAACAGTAGCAGTTATGGGGTGTGCTGTAAACGGACCAGAGGAAGCAAAACACGCAGATATAGGAATTGCAGGAGGAGTAAAAGAAGGCTTGCTATTTAAAAAAGGTGAAATAGTTAGAAAAGTTAAACAGGAAGAAATTGTAAAAGTGCTAAAAGAGGAAATTATGAAATTATAATAGGAGACTAGTTATGGAAATTATTATTGGAGAAACAGCAGGCTTTTGCTTTGGCGTGAAAAATGCTGTAACAAAGGCTCGGAGAAGAATTAGAAAAAGATAAAAATATAAGCTGTTTAGGAGAACTAGTACATAATAAACAGGTAACAGAAAATTTAACTAGCAATGGCATGAAATTTATAGAAAATATAGAAGAAGCCCAAAATAAAGTTATTATTAGGTCACATGGGGTTACAAAAGATACATATAAGAGGGCTAAAGAGTTAAATATTGAAGTAATTGATTTAACTTGCCCAAAAGTATTGAAAATACATAATATAGCACAAGATTATTCTAAAGAGGACTATTATATATTTATTATAGGAAAAGCAACACATCCAGAAATGATTGGAACAATAAGCTTTTGCGGAGATTACTATTCAGTAATAGAAAATGAAGATGAAATTGAAAATGCGATAGACCAATTTAAAAAATCAAATAAAGATAAAATACTAATAATTTCACAAACTACATACAGTTTAGAAACTTTTGAAAATATTGTAAAAAAAATTAAGCAGATAATACCTGAAAATAAAATAGAAATAAAAAATACAATATGTACTGCAACAAAGCAAAGACAAGAGGAAACAGAAAAAATTGCAAAACAAGCAGAAGCAATGATAATAATTGGAGGCAAACATAGTTCAAATTCAAATAAACTATATGAATTAGCAAAGCAATATTGCAATACCGTTTTATTTATTGAAACAGAAAAAGAATTAGACTTAAAAACATTAAATGGTGTAAGTAAAGTCGGCGTAATGGCAGGAGCATCTACACCAAACGAAAGTATAACAAAAGTAGTTGAAAAACTAGAAAAAATGTGTTAAAATAAAATTGGAAATTATTAAAAAAAAAGAAAGGCAGGTAAAAATGAATCAAATTTTAATAACTCAAAAAGTATACGTTACACCAGCAATGAAGAAAAAAAAGAAGCTATTTAAAATGGAATTCTTTTTATCTGTTTTTGCACTTATTGGACTATCAACTTATGGTATTTGCTCAGCTTATGATAGAAACAAAAGCGAGGCAGTATCTAGAGAAATTCTAGGAGCTATGCAAATACAACCAGAAAGTCAAGTAATAGAAGAACAAGCTGTTGTAATGATTTTAAATGGAAAAAGTGATAATGGTCAAGCTATAAATGTTGAAGAAATTGAAAAAGTAATAGTAGAAAGAGAAATAGAAATACCAGAAGAGCAAAAAGTAGAGGCAAAAGATGGCACAATTTATTATACAATAGGCCAAATATACATACCATCAATTAACTGTCAGTATCCAATATTATCAAGTGATACAGAAAGTTATGATACATTGCTAAAAATTGCACCTGTTAAATTCCATGGAGCAAATCCAAACGAAATAGGTAATCTTTGCATAGTAGGTCACAATTATAGAAATTCACAATTCTTTAGTAAAGTACCAAGATTAACAAATGGTGATATTATTGAAATAACAGATACATTTGGAAAAACTTTGCAATATGCTGTATATGATAAATATACAACAGTAGATACAGATACAAGTTGCACCTCTCAATTAACAGATGGAAAAAGAGAAGTTACTTTAATAACATGTACCAATGCAAGTGATGAGCATAGAATTATAGTAAAAGCAAGAGAAATAAAATAAAAAATAGGTTACAGCTTAAAACACTGTAACCTTAATTTTTACAAACAATAAAGCTAATGTGTTATTGTTGAAAATTTGTAAATTGTTTTAGAAACATAAGGAGTATTTGCTTTTAATACTGGTGATGCAAATTTTGGTTCATTAATAGAATTTGGCAAAAATCCAGTTTCTAAACATAGCCCACTACGATTTCCGTAAGTAAAACCACCTTTTCCAACTTGAGGAACATCATCAATATAATTTCCAGCATAAAATTGAACAGCCAAACAATCAGTATATACATCCATATTAATGCCAGACTCATTAGACTTTAAGGTAGCTACCTTTTCTAAACCCTTGTTTTTCTTGTCTATTAGAAAGCTATGATCATAACCTTTTACGAGTTTTATTTGCTCAAAATCACTATCTATATCATCAGCAATTCTCCTAAAATTTGTAAAATCCAAAGGGGTATTTGTTACATCTGCTAATACACCTGTTGGAATAGATTCATTATCAACAACCGCATATTTTGTACTATTTATTTTTAAATCATGATTAATTATAGAACCACTATTATGACCATTCAAATTAAAGTAAGAATGATTTGTCATGTTTGCTACAGTATCTTTATTGCAAATTCCATTATATTGAATTTCTATACCATTATCATTAGTTAAAGTATATGTCACGGAAATGTTGAAATCTCCAGGAAAACCTTGGTCCATATCTGGACTTAAAAGTTTGAAAGTTACAGAATTATTTTCTTCATCTGCTGTAAAATCCCACACCCTTTTTTGATAACCATTAAATCCACTATGTAAATCATTTTTATCTCTTTCGTTTTTATCTAGATAATAAGATTTTCCATTAATTTGAAACTGTGCATTTTGTACACGATTACCATTTCTACCAACAGTTGCACCAAAATAACAGTGATTAACTAAATAATCTTTTAAATTGTCAAAACCAAGTAAAACATCTAACATTTTACCATTTTTATCAGGCATAAAAATAGATACGGCTGTAGCTCCCCAGTTGGTAAATACGGCTGAAGCTCCATTATTGTTTTTTACTGTAAATAATTTTACAGGTTCATTTTTATCGGTTACACCGAAATTTGAAATAGAAATACTCAAAACTAAACCCTCCTTAAACAATTTTATGAAGCTATTATATCAAAAAATATAACCCGAGGTAAAGCTTACATAAAATGGCATAAAAAATAACCAAAAAATAGCAGAATATCCGCTAAAACACTTGAAAAAGTTTACATAAGCGTGTATAATATAAATGTAGACAAATGTCATAAAAATGTAAAAAAATTTTCAAAAATCTATATATAATATATATCCGTAAGATAGGCCATTTTCTACAATAAAACAAAGATATTGACAAGATATGATATAAAATATTATATTGTATTTAGTTTTAGGAGGTTTGTATGTTAAATTCAAGAAGATTAAAAAAAATAATAACAATAGTGTTGATGGTAAACCTATTATATGCCAATTTTAGCATGGCAATATCAGGTATGATTTCGTATGCCGTTGATGAAGAAAAAATGTTACAAGATATTTCAAAACAAGGTGAAGCTAATGAAGAGCAGAAAGCTTTAGAAATTCAGCTATCTGAATTTTGCAAAGATAACATGGCAAATCAAGAGACCGAATACCAAGAAAAAATAAAATTGAATTTAGATTTTGACCAAAGCTTTGATGAACTTGAAGTTAATGATGTGAATACAGTAATTGGCAACAGTGAACCAAGTGAAGATGAAACACAAGAAAGCAAAGAAGTAAAAACTTTTTACAAAACAACTAAAATTGTCAAAGATGAATTGATTAAGGCAATTAGTGAAAATGGAAGTTTAGAAATTAAATATAGCGTAGAAGAAGATGAAAACAAAGAAAAAACTAAAACAGCTCAAGAAGATAAAAACTTAGAACAAGAAAATTTATCTGAAACTGATGAAAACTTAATTACTCTTCCAGAAGAAGAAAATATAGATGAAAGCAATATAGGTAAAGTTTTTGCAAAAGATGGAAAAGTTGTTATAAATGCTGAAACCATAGCAGACGAGGAAGGATATATAACAGTTGTTTATCCTGAAAAAACTTATAAAGTAGATTTTAAAATATTAAAAAATCCAAATAAAACAAGTGAGCTTTTAATAATAAATGATAAAGTAATTGAAAAAGTTGAAAATGTTAAAGAAATAAACTTAATGCAAGTAACTAAACAAATAATTATAAAAGGTGAAACTGAATTACTAAACACAATAGAAATGACAGAAATGCCTATTGAGTATTCAAAAACTTTTGCAGAACTAGGTATTGATAAAACTCAAATTTCTGCAAGCATAGAAAATAAAGTTAATTTTACAATAACATTACACACAAATAGAGCAATTTATGATTTATTTAAAAATCCACAATTTATGATTGCACTACCTAAAGAAGTAAATAATATTTCTATTGACAATATAACAATGCTAAACAATAATTCTTTTGTTATTAGTTCATTAGAAAAAGGAATGTTAGAAGATGGAACACCAGTAATAGTTGTAAAACTTGAAGGAGAACAACTAGAACGTACTAAATCAATAGAAGAAAATACACAAATAATATTAGAAACAACTCTAATTACTGAAAAAATGATACCAACAATTCAAAGTCAAGTAAGCTTATATTATGAGAATATTAAAACTTATGAAGGAATAGACAATATAAGTAATGGAATTGATACAAAACAATTAGACATTATTTCAAACAAAGAAATGATGGTAGAAACAGAAACTATAGTTGGAAATAATACAATTAAATCAAACAAAAGAGAAACAGGAAAAACGATTATTGAACCAAATACATATAATTCTGTAACAGTAAACGAAAGAATAATTAACAACCTTGGAGAAAATATAAAACAAGCTATGATTTTAGGAACATCAACCAAGGTTGGAAAAATTTCAGGAATAGATTATACAGTTTATTATACAGAAAATCCAAACCCAACAACAGATATAATTGATTTGGAAAATGGTTGGAGCACAGAATATACAGAAAATGCAAAATCTTTCTTAGTAATAGTAAATGATTTTGCTCAAGGACAAGAAGTATGCTTTACATTTGGTATGGAACTACCAACAAATATTGAAGAAGATATAGAACACAACATAATAATTGATGTATATAACAATCAAAATATGGTTGCAACAACAACTACAACAATTAAACAAGAAGCGGAACATTTAGAAGTATATGAAGATGAAAACATAAAAGCTCAAGTTTATGTAGAAAATAAAAAAGAATTAGAGGTTGGAGATTATACTAAATATACATTTGCAATTACAAATAAAACTAATAAAGACTTAAATAATATTACCTTAAGATTTAATCTACCAGATGGAATGGAAAAAACACTTTTACAAACAGCAATTAACACAGAAGTAACAGATGGTTTTGTAAATGAAAGTGATAATAGTATTATAATTAAAAATATAAACATACCAAAAAAAGAGACATTTACAGCAACAGTAAATGGGCAAATTAAACAATTTGTAAATAGTAGTGAAACAATTAAAGCAGATTTTGTTTATGAAAATAATACAATAAATATTTCAACAAAATTAAAATTTGTTATTCCTTCAACAATAAAAACATCAATAATTACAAATAAACCAGGGCAAACACTTGAAGCCGGAGATGAGATTGAATATTTAGTAACATTAATAAATGACGGAAAGTCACATGCTACAGTCAACTTCAGCTTACAAGACATTACATGTTTAGACATACAAGAGATTCATGCCGTAAATATAAATACAACAAAAGAGTGTAGAATTACATCTGGAAGCCTAGAAGGAAGCCTATCAGGAATTTTGATAGATCCTAATGAAACTGTTAAAATACATATTACAGGTGTCGCAAAAGACTTGAAAAAACAAGGCACACAAGTAACTTATGCAAAAATAACAGGAGTAAACATTTATGAAGTCGATACTGAAAAAATTATTAATACCATAAATGCTAAAACTGAGGTTGTAATAGAAACACCAGCGACAGAAAATGAAAGTACTGTAAAAACTATGAACACAAATAATATGATTAAAGGCGTAGCTTGGATAGACAAAAATGCAAATGGAAGAAGAGATAATACAGAAGCTTTACTAAAAGGTGTACAAGCATCATTAGTAAATACAGAAACTGGAGAAAGAGTTGAAACACAGATAACAAACAATAAAGGGGAATACGAATTTACAAATATTCCTGATGGAAAGTATTCAGTAGAGTTCAACTATAATACAAAAGTATTATCAGTAACAGAATATAAAAGAGAAGAAGTTGAAAACGACTTAGATTCAGATGCTATTAACACAACACAAAACAATGAAACAGTTGCAAAAACAAAAGTAATTAAATTAAAAGATGGACAAACTGAAAATGCAAATGCAGGATTTGTAATTAATAAAAATTTTGATATGAGCGTAAATAAAGGTATAACAAAAATTACTGTAAATGATAATGTAAAAACTGAAAAGTATGATTTCAATGCAGTAAATACAGCAAAAGTTGAAATTGATGGAAAGAATATTAAAGGCTCTTTAGTATTAGTAGAATATGAAATTGCAATTACAAACAATGGAGAAGTTGCAGGTTATGCAAAAGCAATATCAGATAAAATACCAGAGGGAATGAAATTTTCTTCAGAACTAAATAAAGACTGGTATGAAAAAGACGGAAAAATTTATAGTATAGCATTAGCAAATAAATGCTTACAACCAGGAGAAACTGCAATAGTAAAATTAATACTTACAAAGGAAATGAATGATGACAAAGTAATAGCATTAGTAAATAATGCAACACTAGAAGAAACATTTAATGATTATTTAATACCAGACCAAAAAGAAGATAACAATAAAACAGAAGCAACATTAATTATTTCATTAACAACTGGAATTCAACAAAATTATATATGGCTAATAGTTATAGTGATTGCAATAATAGGTTGTGGAATGTTTGGAACAAGAAAAATTCTAAAACATAACAATTATAATAAGGAAAGGAGAAAATAAGATGTCAAAAAAGAATCATAAAATATGGACTTCAATTTGTAGTATTGTATTTCTAGCAATTATAATGAGCATATTGATTATAGCTGGAAACAAATCCATTGCGTACACACCACGGTAAAGATACAATAAATATTGGAAGTGTAAGTGCCTTTTTGGGAAATGATTATTTATACTGCTTAAATCATGGTAAAGACTTTGTTCCAAATGTGACATATTTATGTTATGAAGCAGGGACTGCAAGTTCAGAACTTTCTTATATAATTGCACAGCAGACTCCACATGACTCAGAAAATCCAAGAGATTCAGAGACTGATTTAATTGCCAATGCTGTTTGGGTAATGATAGGTGAAGGGCATACAGAAACACCGCCATTACTGGGAACAGCAGAACTAAATGACTTACTTGCTAGAGCAACACTTGCAGCTAGCATAAAAGCAAGTGGAAACATTAGCATTACAGGGCCACAAAGCCCAGTCATTGAAAGCGCTGATGGAAAATATGGACCATTTAAAATAACATACCCATCACATAATAATAAAGTATTTGCAGTAACATCTGGAGGAGCTCCAATACCTGATGATGCTTTAGTAATTAAAGTAAATGGAAAAACTTTAACAAATATTCCAGAAAGTGGAAAAGAATTTTATCTTACAGAAAATGATGGAATAAAACATGGAGAAAAAAATGAGATAGAAGTATTTTATAATGGATACAGAGTTGCTCCAAGTAATTATGCAAAATTCACACCAGAGAGGGCAATATCAAGAAAGGCTTATTGTATAAAATGTGGGGGAACATTTACATACAGATCAGTTGGGTTCTGTGTTGGTAATGTTGCATATAAAGTTCCACCAAAAGAGCAGTGGTATGTTGACCCCATTAATAGTGAAGGACACAGAGATGAAGAATGTGATGGCTCAATACAAAATGGTTCAATAAATTTTTTAAATACTGTACATTACCAAGATGACTACCAAAATTTAATTTACTTAACACCAATGTACAACAGTGTTCATGAAAGTAAAAAATTTGAATTTTGGGCAGGTAAGCCAGAAATTGAAATAAATATTGATAAGGTTGATACAAGCAATAAAGTAGTGCCAGGAGTTACATTTGAGGTTTCAGTGGTAAACGGAGTTGCAAAAGATGGAACAAATAGTATAACAACTGGAAATGATGGAAAAGCAAGTATTACAATAAAACCTAATAAGGGAGCTACACAAGTTAAGGTTATTCTTACAGAAACAAAAGCTCCAGCAAATTATATTAAGTATAAATCACCAATTGAATTAATTTATGATTGGGATAACTCTAACAAACAATGGAAGTTAACAACAATTAACAAACCAGAAAGCGAAAAAATTGAAGGAAAATTAACAGGTTCTACAACTAGTCCTGATAAATGTTCAAATACATTTACAATAACAGCTGTTAATAGACCAATTATTAGAGTATATATAAAGAAAACAGATGTAAATTTAGATAATATTACAGCTAATGGCAATCCTTTAAAAGATATTAAGTTTAATATTAGTATTACAGGTGGAAAAATTAACACAGAACATGAGGAATCTAAAGGAGTAACAGGAAATACACTTATTACAGACGCATCAGGAGAGGGAGTAATAATTATTGAACCAAATCCAGGAGTAACAACAGTAAACCTTACACTAACTGAGGAAACAAGTATTTACTATGAACCAAATAATCCAATAAATATTACATTTACCTATAATGACATGATAGGACAATGGACAACTCAAAACGTAGCTTTAAATAATAATAATTTGTACCAAGTAACAATGCAAAATGAATCTAAATGTGAAGTAGTTATTAAAAACAAAGCTATAATACAAAAATTAAAACTTTTAAAAATTAATGCATTTATAACAGATGAAGTAATACCTGATATAACATTTAGAATTCAATTAGAAAATGCAAGAACCAAATCAGGCTCAAGTTCTATAGTAAGAAGCACAGACGCTAGTGGAGAAATTGATTTAGGAGAACTAGAAGTAATTGATCCAAGTAAAAATATTATAGTAACATTAGAAGAAATTGGAGTGCCTCAACTAAATGTAAATTTCAGGGGATTGTATCCAAATGGTAGAGCAGAAATTATATTTAAACATAAGGAAGGCAACTGCAGAGTAACAGTAACTGGAGCAAATAACAATTCTGTAGATGCAGAATATAATACAAACGATAATACTGTTAAAGTTACAGTTGAAAATATGGTTACATTAGATTTATCAGGTAAAGTTTGGGAAGATAAGCAACATGGAATAAAACCAGTAACAGCTCCAAATGGTAGCATAGATTCAGACGAAGCAGGAATTCCTAATATTGAAGTTTCAGCAATTAATTCAGCAGGAGTAGTTGTAGCTACTACAGTTACTGATGCAAATGGATACTATGAGTTTAAAGACCTTCCAGCAAGTATAAGAGGAACAATTAAGTATTATATAGAGTTTACATTTGATGGAATTCATTACATTGTAACTCCATATTCACAACAATCAGGTGATTCAGTAGTACAAGAAATAAATAGAAATCAATTCAATAGTAGATTTGAAACTATAACAAAAGGAAAATCAAATGATGGAACTACACTTGAATATGATTACACAACAGATCCTGAAAAAGCATTATTAATTGTTAGAGATTCAAGTGGAAAACTATTAGAAAAATTTGCAATGAAATCTACAACACTAGCAAATATATATTCAGAAAACACTGCAAATATTAATATGGGATTAGTAAGAAAAGAAGTAGACTTAGCCGCTGTAACAGATATATATCAAGCAAAAGTTAGTATAAATGGAAAGGAAAAAATTTATAACTATAATGATATACAAAATTTACAAAAGGACGAGAACAACAACCCAATATTAGAACCATTACAAATTGAAAATGTAAGATATAATTTGTATTTATATGACTCAGACTATAATTACAGAATAGGCGACTATAAATTACCAGCAGCAAGAAATAATGAACTAGCAGTAAATACAATGGCAGCATCAAGTAATTTATTACAACAAAGACAAAATGATGGAGATTTAAACATTGAAGTAACATACCAAATATTATTAAATAATCAAAGTTCAACAGATGCAAAAATTAATAATATAGCATATTATTATGATCCACATTATATACTTTCAGGAGCAACACCAGAGCTTGTAACAATAAATGGAAAAGCATACAACAAAGTAATATTAAATACTAATGCAGTATTTAATGATACAGTTAATCAAGGAGTTGCAGAACTAGTATTTACAGTAGGAAAAGATGAACAAGGAAGAGTTTATACAGGAGATTTCCAAAACTGGGTTGAAATAATTTCATACTCTACAAATGAAGGATGTATTGATATAGATTCAGCACCAGACAATATAGAGATACATAGCAAAGAGGACGATACAGATGATGCAGCAGGATTAGCAATACAATTAAATAACCTTCAAAGAGAAATCAAAGGTTTTGTATTTGAAGATGCGAAAACAACAACTCCAGGTTCTTACAATACTGGAAATGGACAATATGATAATGGAGAAAACAAAGTTGACGACGTAATAGTACAATTAATCGAAGTAAAAAATGTTTCAGTTGGAAACAAAGCATTAAAACTAGAATATATTTGGCAAGAAACAGAATCAGGCTCAAACGTTGTACGTTATGTAACAAGTGATGGTCAATCACAAGGTGAATATACTGTTTCTAACGAATCAGGAAGCTATACATTTAAAGGATTTATACCAGGTAACTATATTGTAAGATTTATATATGGTGATGGAACATACTATGATGCAGATTCAGCAGGAAACTTAACAAAATATAATGGCCAAGATTATAAATCAACAATAGATGCTTATTATAATAAAGTATGGTACGAACCAAGCTCATATCAACAAAACAATTCAATGGCAAGAGACAATGAAGCAAGAAGACTAGAAGAAATTGGATTTGCAAAGAGTGTAGCATTTAGCAATGCAGACCAACTAAAAATAGATAGCAAAGATAAACTAGATAATACTTGGATGTGTGCTGAAACATCAACAATATGGATGGATGTATCAGAAAACCCTACTGATGGAGATAGTTCACAAACAATGCAAAGAAATGTTAACTTTGGTTTAGCTCAGAGATCACTTGCAAATTTAGTATTAGAAAAACACATAACATCTTTAAAAATAGATGATGTTACAGAAGCAATAACAAGTATAGAAAATTATGATGATCATAATAAACTAACAGTAAAACTAGATTCTAATACAGGAAAGAGCGTTTTTGCAACAGCAACTGATAAAGAGGAAAACTCTAGAGGTATATGGAAGGTAGAAGAGCAAACAGAAAAACTAGGCGGAAAAGGAATATATATTACATATACATTTAGAATAACAAACGTTGGAGACATTGAATACATTGGTAGAGAATTATCAAATCAGTTAGCAAGTGGAAAAACTTATGCACAAATTGCAGAAGAATTAAAGAGATTAAGCTATGATGCAAACTATAATACTCAAGGCTTATACTTAGGCACAGCATACTACAATGGAACAAAATCAGATAGCGACGTTGACTCAGAAATACCATTCCAAATTGAGGACTATGTAAGTACAAGCAATGGATTAAAACTTAACACAACAAACAATAATTTTGTTACTGTAGATACAAACAAACCAAAATATATTTGGGATTACAAAACATTATCAACAAACGAAAAAGTTGCAACAGATGAAAAAACAGAAAATGTTGATATAGTACAATCAAAAGATGTAATAAAATTAGGTGCAAACAAGCAAACTAAACAAGCACTAGAAGTTTACAATGAAAGCCTAGACTCAGTTAACGGAAGAAAGGACTTTACATATAGAAGCTATGCAGCACAATTAATATATCCAACATCAGGTTCAATAACAAGTGATGCAGGTACGTTAAGTAGAGGAATAGGACTTGGAAACTTAAAAACAGTTCAATCTTATGTAGACGATTTAGATAGTGTACCAATTATAGATATTACTCCAGAACCGGATGAGTTCATTGCAGAAACAGTAATTGTAACAATGCCAACAGGTGGAGAAGACAAAGCAGAAAGTTCTACAATGCTTATAGTATCAATAGCAATAGGAGTTGCAACTTTAGCAATAGGAATTGTACTAATTAAAAAATTTGCAATAAAATAATAAAAAAATAGAAGCAGCAATTAAGCTGTTTCTATTTTTTTTATGTCTAACTGACGAATTCTTTCTATTTCTTCTGGTTGAGTTTCTAGTATTCCCAAGAATACTTTTGCAATATTTGGATCAAATTGTGTTCCACTATTTTCTGCAATTTCTCTTTTAACTTCATCTAGTGATAAAGAATCTCTATACGAACGCCTTGAAGTCATTGCATCAAAAGCATCAGCTATAGCAGTAACTCGAGCTAAATAAGGAATATCTTCACCTGATAATCTTCCTGGATAGCCTTTGCCATCATAACGTTCATGATGGTGCTTAACAATAGGAAGAATATCCTGAAAAATAGTTGCATTAGATAAAATATGAGTTCCAATAGCAGGATGATTTTTAATTTCAGAATACTCATCATTACTTAGCTTTGTATTTTTTAGTAATATACTATCAGGAATACCTATTTTTCCTATATCGTGGAATAGACCACCAATCTTTAATGTTTTTAAATCATCTTCTGATAGTCCCAAGGCTTTTCCAAGTAATACTGCATAAGCAGAAACTCTATCAGAATGTCCCCTAGTATAAGTATCCTTTGCTTCAACAGTGAAACGCAATAACTCTATTGTTTCCATATAAGCAGATTCAAGCTTATCATAAGTAGTTTGTAATTCTGCATTTATATTTTTGATTAATTGCATTTGAGAAACTGCCTTAATTCCAGATTCAATTAATAATATTAATTGGTCAAATTTATCACTTTTTTCACAATAACCTTGAATATCTAATCTCTTTATTGTTTCCAATGGTGGTGCTAAGTCTTTATGACCAGTAAGTAATAAAATATATAAATCTTTATTAAATTTTCTAATTTCTTCTACAACTTGATCTCCATGTATCGGAGTCATTAAAAAGTCTAAAAGCATTAAATCAAAATGTTCATTTTTTATTCTTTCAATAGCCTCCATAGGGTTAGTTACACCCACAAAAGAATATCCAGCTTTAGACAAAAACACTTTTAAAGAATCTAAAATACCTTCTTCATCATCAACAGCAATAATTTTGTACTGTGAGCTTACATTTGAGTAAAAGTTCTTACGCATAAACATACCTCCAAAATAGTTATGAATACATTATATAATAAAAAATCAAAAAAAAAAAGAAAAAATGGTAAAAAAGTTAAAAAAGGTAGAAAATACCTATAAAATATGGTATAATTTAGTAGGTGAACATAATTTTTATTAAGGAGAAAACAATATGATTTTTAAGGATTATTATAAGATATTGAATTTAGATACGAATAAAGTAACTGAAAGCCAAATAAAAATTGCATTTAGAGAACAAGCTAAAAAATATCACCCAGATATAAATAATCAAAGTCATCAATCTGAAGAACGCTTTAAAGATATAAATGAGGCATATAAAGTTTTATCAAACAGTTCTAGTAAAAGAAAATATGATAGAATGTGGAATTCTAAAGTTGGAAGAAAGAAACAAAAAGAAAAATATGAAGAGAGCAGAAGAGAGAAAGGCTCAGCATTTAGTGAATTCTTTAATATGTTCTTTGGTGAAAGTGAAAAAACCATTATAAAAGAGGACACAAAGGCTCCTACAAAAGGAGAAAACATTGAAACAGAAATAAATGTTAAACTTGAAGATGCTTATTATGGATTAGAAAAGAAAATATCATTAAGAACAGTAAAAGGTCAAATGAGGACATTTTCAGTAAAGGTTCCATCAGGAATTAGAAATGGAGAAAAAATAAGATTACTAGGTCAAGGCAAAGCACGGACTAAATGGAGGCAAAAACGGAGATTTATTTATTAAAATAAATATAGAAGACAATAAAAAGTTTAAATTACAAGGTTGTGACATATTAACTAATGTATATGTAAGTCCATGGGAAGCAGCATTAGGAAAGAAAATAAGTATTGATTCAATAGAAGAAAATATTACTTTAGATATACCAGCTGGCGTACAAAGTGGAGAGCAAATAATAATTCCAGATAAAGGGTATAAAGATGGCCAAGGTGGAAGAGGAAATTTAATTGCACAAATTAATACCGTTGTTCCAAAACAATTAACAGATAAGGAAAAAGAGCTATTCCTAGAATTACAGAATGTATCAAATTTCAATCCAAGAGGATAAAAATTGGAGGTTTAATATGAATAAGGATAATATTGAAAAAATGAAAAAAATAATTTTACATTTACATTTAGATGGTTCTTTAAGACCAGAAACTGTAAGAGAATGGTTGGCTGAAGATGGAGAAAAATTAAGCTTAGAAGAAGTAAAAGCAAGATTAATGGTAGATAAAGATTGCAAAAACCTTAATGAATATCTAGAAAAATTTGATATTCCTTCTAAAGTATTACAAAATGCTGAAAGAATAGAAAGAGCAACAGCAGAATTATATGAAGATTTAAGCAAACAAAATGTAATATATGCAGAAGTAAGATTTGCACCAAGTAAGCATTTAGAAAAAGGACTATCTTATGATGAAGTAGTAAAAGCTGCTATAAAAGGTTTAGAAAATGCAAAACAAAATTATAATATTGATGGAAATCTAATTTTGTGTTGTATGAGAGGGGATAAAAATAGCCAAGAAAACATAAAAACAGTTGAGGCTGCCAAAAAGTATTTAAATAAGGGCGTATGTGCAATAGATTTGGCAGGAGCAGAAGCTCTATTTAATACTAAAAATTTTGAAGATATTTTTGAAATGGCTAGAAAAAACAATATTCCATTTACAATACATGCAGGTGAGGCAGATGGACCAGAAAGCATAAAAACAGCAATAAAATTTGGAGCAAAAAGAATTGGACATGGAATAAGATGTATTGAGGATAAAAAACTTATGCAAGAATTAAGAACAAAAGAAATACCACTAGAAGTGTGCCCAATTAGCAATATTCAAACACAAGCTGTAGCAGGTAAACATCCATTAGAAGAGCTATACAAAAATGGAATTATTACAACTATTAATACAGACAATAACACAGTATCAAATACAGATATAAATCAAGAATATAAATGGGTATTAGAAAATACTACATTAACATATAATGATTTAATTAAAATGAATGTAAATGCTGCAAGAGCAATTTTTGACGCTCCTCAAAAGAAAGCAGAACTAGTTAGCAAAATTATGGAACAAAAAGAAATTGGAGAAAATAATATAATTAAATAAAAAAATAGCCCAGTATTTTTACTGGGTTATTTTATATTATATCTTTCACAAATTGAGGCAAGAGCATTAATTTGTTCTAATGGATTTTCAAATGATAAAGCATTTTGTAGGTTTAGAGCAATAATACTATCATTTAAGTAAAAAACAGAAGCAGTAACCAAATCTGGAACAGTTGTATAATCGAAAGTATCATCTATTTTTTTTATTTTATTTATTACAAATGATACTATTTTTTCTTTTAAAATTGATATACACTCATCATAATTCCTATCTTTTAAATAATTTTTTAAAACTTGATTATCGTACATTACCATCCTCCAATTCTGTAAATTTATTACCTGTTTTTTGGTATCTTTTTCCTGTTTGAATGTTTGTATAACAAACAGGTAAACGTGATTTTAAAATTTGATTTTTATTATTTCTAGTTACTTTGATAAAATGCTCTGGCAATTTTCCGTTTATCAAAGAGCTAAAATGAGCCCATAGGTGAGGATTTGAATTATCCTTAGATGTTTCTTCTGTAATAATTATTTTATGCCTTTTAGGAATTGGCATAATGATATTGGCTGGTATAACCTCATTATTTACAACAAAATCTTCTGAACCTTGGTATTCTGGAAGCAATCCCTTAGAAGGACTTTGTATAGCTAAATCCTTTAAAGTGTCCTTGCTAATATGAAAGCGAAAAGGCATATTAAAACCAGGAACATCAAAAGCAACTAAAACATTATTTTTATTTAAAGCAAAAGAATCAAGCGTTTCTCCTGTAAGAATTTCATTTCGTATAATTCCCCAATTCTTCAAGGAAGGTTTGTTAAGCAAGTTTTTTATTATAGGAAAAATTGTAGTTTCCTTTTTTTGATATGCAAACATTTTTAAATTTGAAAAATAATTTGCAAAAGATACATTAGCTAAAAGATTATTTTCACCTTCCAAAGTATCTGAAAAAAATTCTGCATAATCTTTTCCTATATAATTATTTAATTGATAATAATAGTTAAAATAATCTTTGGAAAGAGAATCTGATGGATTTTCTCCTTTAATTTCTTGTGATGATATGCTTTTTTGATGAATATTGAATGATTTGGCCAACAACTTAGAAATAAACATATTTTTTTGCAAAGCTGCACACAATACTTTGTCAGGTAAATTAAAGTTTGTGTTGTTATCTATAATATCTTGCCATAAACCAATGGAATCAATAGCTGAAAAAGCAAATTGAAAGGAATTACATGCCTTGGCAAATCTGTTACACCAAAAAGTATTTAAATAGCATAAATCATCCAATGATAAATTCTGTAAATATTCTTTTGAAAATGATTCCAAAAGGCCTAATGAGTCCTTATTAAATGAATTTGTTGTAAACTCATAATCTAAGTCTTGAAAACCGAATTTTTTACTTGTAGTTTCATAAGAAGAGATATAATTCCCAAGTATTCCAGTTCCATATAAAAAGTCTCGTATAGCAATTAAGGAATTTATTAATTGCTCTTTTGTAAAGTTTGTACTTTCATTTAGTTGCTCTTCCAAAAAGGTAGACACTTTTTGAGGCATAGTATTTTGTTTTTCAACCTTAATGGCAAGTTTTATCAGCTTCTTTAATTTAGATGGATCTTGACCACAAATTACAACATTACTTGGGTTAGTAGTAGCAGTAATACCGTAATTTTTTGCAAATTTTTCTAATATAGATAATTCATCTAAGGCATTTATTAACACTAATTTTTGAGAACGTAAAGAGTTTGAGTTATATACTAGATGATTATTTGGTGAATTTTTAATATTAGGATAATGCTTTGTTATAATACCAGGGTTTTTAAGTATGTTTTCAATAGCTTGTATCTCATATAATCTAGAATCTATGTATCCAGTTGAAGAAAAATCATCAAACACAGCATCACCAAGCCCCTTAATACATGCTTTTAATTCTTCTGGATCTGTTATATTATTTTTATCTATAAAATATCTTGTAATAGGCAATACAGAGTAAATATCTTCTCTTAAATTAATTAAATCTTTAGCGGTTGGTATATATTTAGTATAATTTCTGAAGTTTTGAATATCTTCTTTGTCTAACATTTAAATCACCAATATAATTATACAATGTAAATAAATAAAAATCAATCATTTATTTAACAGATAAATGACTGATTCTTATTTTACTTATACATTTTTTTTATTCTATCAATAGCACTTTTTTCTAATCTTGACACCTGTGCTTGCGAAATTCCAATTTCATTTGCTACTTCCATTTGGGTTCTTCCATCAAAAAATCTTTTTGAAACAATAAGCTTTTCACGACTATTTAGCTTTTTCATAGCTTCAGCTAAACTTAAACTATCAGCCCAAAATTCATCTGTATTTTTTACATCTTTTACTTGATCCATTACATATATACTTTCAGCTCCTTCGTTATATACAGGCTCTTGCAAAGATATAGGGTCTTGTATAGAATCTAGACTGATTACAACTTCCTCCTTATCAATGTTTAGTTCCTTTGCAATTTCTTCAACAGTAGGCTCTTTTTGACTTTCCGCAAGTAACTTTTCCTTAACTTGAAGAGCTTTATATGCTAAGTCTCTCATTGACCTACTTACTCTAATTGGGTTATTATCCCTTAAATGACGCCTAACTTCACCTATAATCATTGGAACAGCATAAGTTGAAAATTGAACATTTAAAGATATATCAAAATTATCAATAGCTTTTATTAAACCAACACAACCTACTTGAAAAAGGTCATCAACATTCTCACCACGACCATTAAAACGCTGAATAACACTTAGAACAAGCCTTAAATTTCCATTTATAAATTCTTCTCTTGCAGCCTTATCTCCATTTTTTATTTTAGCTAATAATTCATTTTTTTCTTTATTTGTTAGAACAGGTAATTTTGAAGTATTAACTGAAGCGATTTCTACCTTGTTTATCAAATAAAAAACCTCCTTAGAAATAATTATATAATCATTATTTCCAAAAGAGGTAAATTTATACTCCACAAAAGCATAAGATTAAACGCAAATGTAATTTTTTAGCATATTGAATTTAGACTCACCAATTCCATTAACATTTTTAATATCTTCTATTGTTTTAAAACTGCCATTTTTATTTCTGTAATCAACTATTTTTAAGGCTGTAGATTCGCCGATACCAGGCAATGCTTCTAAATCTTTAGCACTTGCGTTATTAATGTTAATAAGTGAAGACTTGCCAGCGTTATCAGGAACAATAACATTGCTGCCTGCGTCATCTGTAATATAGCTTACTTCCTCATCATAAATACTTGGAATATGTACTTTTTGACCATCTTTTAAGGTATATGCTAAATTTACTTTTGAGGAATCAGCAACATCTGTCAAACCGCCACTTGCATTAATGGCATCTAATATACGGGAATTCTCAGTAAGATAAACTATACCAGGATTTAAAACTTCACCATCTATGTGAACGATTATTGTTTTAGGTATAGTTGCCTTAGGAGTTATATCATTTTGCTCGTAAAAATCATTTTGCAAAATTATATCAGCAGAGCTTTCCTTTGTTAAAAAATAAATAGAAATACCAATTATTATTAATAAAAAAATAAACGAAATTAGTATTTTTTTGTCAAAAATTTTCATAAAAACCTCCTAAAATATTGTTTTTTTTTAAATTATATATTATGATTATGCTGAAAGGAATGATGTAATTATATGAAATTAGGAAAAGTATTAATAATATCCGCAATTCTTGTTTTAACATTAATTACAAGTGTATATGCAGCAGAACCAGAAATAACAGCAACTTCATCAGTTGTAATTGATTGTATTGATGGAAAAATATTATACAGTAAAAACATGAAAGAAAAGTTGTATCCAGCAAGTTTAACAAATGTTTTAACAGCAATACTTGTTGTTGAAAACTGTAATATGCAAGATAATGTAACAATAAGTCAAAATGCAGTAAACAGTGTTCAAACAGGCTATTTAACAGCAAATATAGCACCAGGGGAAGTACTAACAGTAGAACAATTATTAAATCTAATATTAATATCATCATATAATGATGTTGCAAATGCATTAGCTGAGCATGTTGCCGGAAGCAAGGAACAATTTGTAGAAATGATGAATCAAAAGGCAAAAGAAATAGGGTGCGAAAACAGTAATTTTGTAAATAATACTGGAGAGCATGATAGTGAACATTATTCAACAGCTTATGATATGGCATTAATAGGCAAATATGCCATGAAGTATGATGTAATAAAAGAAATAATTAAAAAAACAAAATATACTTTACCTGTAAATGTTGCTTTTAATAAACCAGAAAGAACATATTACACAACAAATGAAATGCTTTTGACAGGAAGTGGCAATTACTATAAATATGGAAAAGGCCTAAAAACAGCATTTACAACGCCAGCAGGATATTGCTTAATGGCTTATGCAGAAAAAAAGGATATTCCACTTGTTGCTGTAACAATGAAGTCTACAACATCAGATAGCAGATATGAAGATGCGAAAAAAGTTCTAGAATACGCCTATGATAATAATGTGCTAAGAACAATTGCTACAGAAGGCACAACTATGCAAACATTAAATATTAAAAAAGGAACACAGGATACTAAAAAATTAAATGCTGTAGTTGAAAAAAACATAGTTGGAGTTGTTAAGGCAGAAAATGAGAATAGCAACATAGAAGCAAAAGTAACAATAAATGAAGGCTTAAAAGCACCAATAGAGAAGGGAACAGTAATAGGTGAGGCAGTTTATGAGATTGAAGGCAAAGAGTACAAAACAAACCTAGTTGCTGAGACTAATGTTGAAAAAAGTCATACAGGATTAATCTTTTTATTAATATTTATTGGTTTAATTATTTTATTAGGTGGGTTAAAAGCAAGAGCGATATATAAGAGAAAAAAAGTACTAAAAAAAATTAGGGGGAAATAATTTATAATGTAAGGCGGAATATATCCGCCTTATTTTTTTATTCGTTAGTAGAGTTTGTTTGGTTTTCGCTTTCATTTTGAGAATCAGCATTTTGCTTAGTGTGTAGGAAAAGTTCATCAACAAGTTCCTTTGTGCCTTCTTCATCATGGAAGAAGAACCAAATTCCGTTTACTCTATCATCAGCACCAGGTATCATACCAACTTGGATATTATCCATATTCATTTCTATTGCGTAAGGTAAATAGTCTTTTACAGAGTTTAAGTCCATATTTGTTTTTACATATTCTTTTAAAATATCAATAACATTTGAAATTTCTGCAATGTTTTTAAATTTTAAAGATTGTTTTGCAAGTGCGATAACTACTGCACGTTGAGTTTTTGAACGTCCATGATCTTCTATACCATAAGAGTATGGATATGTACTACCATTATTATTATGTCTAAATCTTACTAATTGTTCAACTTGTTCACCATTTAATTTTTGTTGACCAGCTTTTAAGTGTATATATAAATCTTGAGAACTATCATCATAATCCATATCAATAGGGACATCAAAGTCCAAGCCACCGATAGTATCAACTAATTTTTTTAATGCTTTTGTATCAACAAGGATGTAGTATTTAATGTCAAGCCCTGTTATTTTGTTTACAGCTGCTAAAGTCTTTTCAGGAGTTTCACCATAACCATAAAGTGCATTTATTTTATGATAATATTTTGCAGAAGATTTGTTGTCTCCAGTAAATGTATCTCTTGGGATAGACATAAGTGCAGCTTCTTGAGTTTGTGGATTATATGATGCAACTATAATTGTATCAGACATTCCTGTGCTTTCACCTAAGATTAATACTTGCAAAGGTTCAAGGTTTTTCAAAGTTTCTTTATTATGTCCCATTATTGCACCTAACCAATTTCCTCCAGCATCATGGTATCTTTTAGCAATAAAAATTCCAAGTACAATAATTAGTAATAAAAATATTTTCAAACCTATATGTTTTTTCTTTTTGCCTTTCTTTTTAACATCTTTTTTAATATTCTTTTGTGGATCTAAATTATTAAATGTATCAACATCATTTGTTTTATCATGCTTTCCCATAAATTTTTTATCATTCCCTTCATAATAATATTTTTTATTTACTTTCATAAAGATTGGCCTTAAGTATATCAAAAAATGTATAAAAATTCAACTAATTTTATAAAAAATATTGACATATTTTTAAAAATATGTTATCATTTTAATTGTTGAAAAAATGGACCAGTAGCTCAGCTGGATAGAGCAACGGCCTTCTAAGCCGTGGGTCGGA
>USDL01000008.1 GCA_900553365.1 uncultured Clostridium sp. | reverse complement strand
AGCGGTTGTAGAGTAGGATAGGGCGAAAGTGGAAGGCTAGAGTGCAGTGGGAGAACTAGCCTCGTAACTGCCCTCACTCCCAAACCGGACCTTAGGTCGGCTTGGGAGTGAGGCTAGGTTTGAACTTGGGCAATGTATGTTAATGGCACTGGCGCAATTTTCAAGTATTAGTCAACAAATTTTAGTAATTTAAGTATTTCTAGTCCAATTCTTTCGCCTTTACCTTCATAAGGCCATTCGTTTATGCAGATTCCTGGGTTTTCGTTGACTTCAACTATTGAGTATTCAGGGCGGTTTATGTCATTTATTAAGATGTCGATTCCACATATTTTTGCTTTAAATATTTTTGCGGCTTTTTCTGCTACTTTTTTAAATCTTTCTGGCATAGTGTCAGTGACATCAACACTTTCACCGCCTGTTGAACAGTTAGAGTTTCTTCTTAAAAAGATTCTTTGTCCTTTTTCTGGTATTGAATTTAGTGTTAAGTTTTGATTTTTTAAAAACAATTTTAAGGGTTCATCAATAACCATTGGATTATCTAAAATATAGTGCCAAGGTTCTTTGTCTTTGTCTGCCATTAATTCTTTTATAGTTTTTTTACCATCACCAACAACACTTGAACTTCTTCTATGAACAACACTTATGCATTTACCATTTATAACTACAAATCTATATTCTAGGCCTTCTGCGTAATCTTCTATTAATATATTGCTGTCAAATTCAAAAGCATAATCTACAGCAATTTGCAATTCTTCTAAAGTGGCGGGTTTATCGAAAACTGTTATTCCTATTCCGCAGTTTGTTGTTCTTGGTTTTACAACAACTCTTTTATTTGCAAATTTTGAAATTAAGTTTTCTTTCTTTTTGCTTGACATGCTGCTTTCAAGAACTATTCCGTCTGGAACGGTTATTTTTTTATCTCTTAGCATTTGTTTTACAAACTCTTTATCATTTACTATATAAGGGAAAATATAAGAGTCCTTACTGGTTCTAGTGGCTTGTATTACATATTCTGTTTTATTGTTATTGTATAATTTAATAAAAGAGCGATCTTCATCAATTATTTCATAATTTATGCCTTGTTTTATAGCTTCTTTTATTAGAGCAACTGTTGATGTTTCAAGCTTTGGATAACCTTTTAACAAATATTTTTCTTTTAATTCTTCATCATTCATTTTTTTAAATCTCCTTTATTTTACAAGTTTTAACATCTTTAGAATTTCTAAACCAATTTTTACTTCTTTACCTTCATAAGGCCATTCATTTATGTCATAACCTGGGTCATCGTTAATTTCTATAATGGCATAGTTATCTTTAGTTAAGTCATTAATAATTATATCAACTCCGCATACTTTAGCTTTAAAAACTTTTGCTGCTTTTTCTGCAATTTTTTTAAATTTAGAAGGAATTTGGTCTGTTACATTTATGCTTTCTCCACCAGTAGAACAGTTTGAATTTTCTCTTAAATAAATTCTTTCTCCTTCTTTTGGGATATAATCCAAGCTTAAATTTTGATAAGCTAAAAACATTTTTAAAGGTTCATCAATTTTCATTCTATTTCTTAATAGGAAATGCCAAGGTTCTTTATCCTTTGCTTCTATTAATTCTTGAATTGTGTTTTTACCGTTTCCAACAACGCTTGCACTTCTTCTAAATGCTACATTTATACACTTTCCATTAATAACAATAAATCTGTATTCATTTCCTTTTATATATTCTTCAATCATGATATTATGGTCAAACTTGAATGCATGGTTTATTGCTCTTTTTAAAGTGTTTTTATCAACGGAATTGCTAAAAACTGTAATGCCAGTTCCGCCGTTTGTTGTTCTTGGTTTTACAACACATGGAGTATTATAGAATCTAGAATATATTTTTTCTTTTTCAAGTTCATCTTGATTACTATTTATAATTATGCCTTTTGGAACATTAATTCCGCTTTTTTGCATTAAATCTTTTGCAAAGTATTTATCATCTGTTATGTATGGCAATATAAAGTTGTCTTTATTTGTTCTTGTTCCTCCAATAACATATTCTTTATGTCCATTTTTGTTAAATTCCACAAAGCAGTCATAACTTCTATTATTAATAATTTTGTAATCAACTCCATAACATAAAGCATCTTTAATTATTGCAGCAGTTGCGGCTGTTAGATTTTTATTATTACATTTTATCAAATATTTATTATTTCCAGCATCAATATTATATTGAGAGGCAAGCTCTAGTAAACCAGAAATATAACCTTTTGAGTTGATTAAATCCTCAACTCTTGAAGCATAAGTTTCTTTTGCTTTAAATTGTTTAAATACATTTTTAATAGAAGATTCAAACTCAAGTCCAAATTCTTCATTTGCTTGTAATGTTTTTTGAATTTCTTTTTTTACTATATCATATTGTAAATCGGAAATACCATTTTCAGCTACAAACCTATAATCAGCACTATAGTTATCTTCATCTATTAAGCAGTTGAATAAAAACGCAATAGTAAAATCAAGTTGTTCTTTGCTAATTGCACATTTATCAAATGGGTTTAGGTCGCAAATTCTAATTTCAATATGATTTATATCTTTATCTCGTAAGTGCTCTAATTCATTTTTATTCATTCCTTTTGCTCTTATAGGAATATATAATTCTCTTGCTGCTAATATATTACCAGCTTTAATATTATCTTCTATGCTATCAATATATTTTTGTTTATCTTGGAAATTAATTTCAATTAATTTATTATTTTTGAAACCTTGCTTTGAGCTATTTCTAATAGAATAAGCACATGAATATGAGTCTTTACCATATTGCAGTGGAGTTGCTCCAAATAAATATATTAGAATCCAAGCTTTTTTTACAAAGGCACGCATAATTTTCATATAAGCATCATCTATATTGTGAGGAAGCTTTTTGTTTAGCTTTTTCATTTCTTTGTAAAAATGTTTATTGATTGAAAAATTTACATGAACACCAGACATATAAAGCATTTGGCTACTATATTTCTGTAAAAGTTTTAGATGATATAATTTCTCTTCTTCATTTTCATTTGTATTAATAAAATCATTGTTATCAGGTAAAATACATGGCATTGAATAAGGCCATAATAATTTATTTTCCTTTTCAAGTTCATTTATAACTATGTCAGTTATGTTTTCAAGCTTATCATAACACTCTGCTGTACTTTCGCAAACAGGAGTTCTAAGCTCTAATTGGGACATTCCAAAATCAGTTCCAATAAAAGTATTTTTAAAGATTTCTGAGTTTTTAGTATTGGCTAAATAGCCATCTTTAGTACATTTTAAGCCTTCACGTTCTATGCCCACAAAGTACTTATTTTTAAACATTATTTGCACATCCTTTTTTTATTGTTAAAATATGATATTTTTTATAATGATACATTATAGCATATTTAATTACAAAAATATACAATTAAGTTAAAAATTTACAAAAAATTTCAAAGAAAATATATGAAACATAGGTTTTAACCCTTCTTCTCAAGTTTGCATAATATATACTAAATAAAGGAGGAGTAATAATGGCAGGTTACATAATTGAAGGAGGGAAAAAACTAGAAGGAGAAGTTAGAATATCTGGCTCAAAAAATGCATCTCTTCCTATAATAGCAGCTAGTATATTAAATGGAAAAACTACAACATTATATAATGTTCCAAATATACAAGATACTCGGGGCAACACTTGAAATATTGCAACTATTAGGAGCAAAAGTTACCAAGAAAAATAGCAAAATTATTATAGATTCGCAAAACATAAGATTACAAGAAATTCCAGATGAACTAATGAGAAAAATGAGGTCATCAGTAATACTTGCGGGAGCAATTTTAGGAAGATTTAGAAAAGCCAGATTTTCGTATCCAGGGGATTGCGATATTTGGTGGATACATCGGACAAGTTTAAGATAAATGAGTGGATACAAGAATTTAAATGAATAAAAAATAAAGTCTTAAAATTAAGTTTTAGGGCTTTATTTTTTTATCCTAAAATTGCAGTTAGCAAATTTGGGATAAAGCATAAAAATACGAAATGTATTTTTATGAAAAGGGGTGTGGGGATTGTAAATCCCTGCCATACGGACAAACTTGTTTGTCTAGTATGTTAGACAAGTAGACTTATTTTAGCAAGAAAGGCTTTGTAAGAATATGAGTTATGCTATTGTAAGAAACGAAAAATTAACGAGAAGTCAAGCACAAGGTATATGTGTTCATAATGATAGAAAAGCAAAAAATCATTCAAATAAAGAAATAGATATAAGCAAAACACACCTAAATTATTATTTAAAGAAAAATGAATTAAATTATATAAAAGAATTTGACAGACTAAAAGAAGAAAACAATTTAAAAGGACAAATACGAAGTAATAATATTATAATTTGTGAAATGATATTTACATCTGATAAAGAGTTTTTTGAGAAAATTGGAGTAGAAGAGACAAAAAGATATTTTGAAGAAAGTTATAATTTTATTACAAATTTTAAAAACTTAGGAGAACAAAATATTATATCTGCTGTGATTCATTTAGATGAAGGTACTCCACATATGCATTTAGCATATATACCAGTAATTCATACAACAGATAAGCACGGAAATCCAATAGATAAAATTTGTGCAAGAGATTTTTGGCAAGGTAGAGATAGTTATCGAAAGTTGCAAAATGCTTACTTTGAATATGTATCTTCCAAAGGATTTGAATTAGAAAGAGGTCTGCCATCTGAAGAAACTGGAAGAAAGCATGAAACTATACAAGATTATAAAAGACTAACAAATTTTGAAAATACTAAAAAGATATTAAGAAATATAACATTAGAATTGCCAAAAGTTCTAGATATAAATGATATTAAATTGATAAAGCTTAACAAAGAAAAAGTTACAAATGAAATTATAAAACCACAAAACGATTTAATTTTAAAACTTTATGACGAAAATGTATCTTTATACAAAGAACTATCAAAACAAGTAAATGTAGTTAATGAGGCAACTAAATATGTTAAAGAAAGAAATTCTATATTAAATGAAAATTATAACTTAAATTGGCAACTTAAAGAATTAAAAAGAGGTTATAATATTAAGCTTGATAATATGGAATATTCATACGAAAGAAAAATCAATAAATTAGAAAAGGAAATTAACTTTTTAGAAAAAGTTGTTGATAGATTTAAAACAACAGTAAGTAAATTTATACACTGGATATGCGATAAGTTCTCTGTTTCATCTGAGGATATGCTTATAAGGGATTTTGAGAAGGATACACATAATAACTTCAATATAGAAAAACAAATTAAATATGAGCAAGAAAAGGAAAGAGAAGATGAATTAGGAATATAAAATATTAAAAAATTTGTAGAAAATATAATAAAAATAATAAATTATATGTTATAATAAATTTGAAATATTAAATAAAAAATGGTGAAAACATGGAAAATGAGAAAATAGAATTAAAGCAAAATCTTATAAATAAACAGCTAGGAGCATTAAAAGCTATTGTTAAATATTGTCAAGAAAATATAAATGCGATGGATATAAATGATGAAACAGATTATTATTTATGTAGAGCAAGTACATTGTATCTAATGAAAAATAAGATTGGGCATTTTGATAAAGACGAAGCCAGATGTCTAACAGTGTATTTTGCAAAATTAGGTTCAAAAATGTATTCTATGGCTCACGGAATTGAGGGGAAAATTAATATAGATATATTGCCAGCAGAAGAATATAAAAAGTTAAGAGGAGAGAAAAGTAATGCTGTATGCATATCACATAATGATAATAGTCATACATTAATATACTCTGAAGAAAAAGTATGTGAAAGATTAATGACGAATGATCCAGATGAATTTTTAAGAGCAATGCAAACAATTTTCCATGAAGTAGTACACGTTTATCAAGATATTAGAGTACAGAGAGATTATAGAGATGTTAATGCTGTACAAGCAAAAAGAGGATATCGTATGGCTTTAGAAAAAATTACTAGGCAAGTATATCCTAAATTCTATACTGAAAATTATTCTAAACTATTTACAGAAAATGATGCTGAAGAATGGGGCTTAAGTTTGGCATTAGATGCTTTAAAGACATATAACAAAGGAGTATATGAATTATTTGATAAAGAAGAAATCAAAACAAGAATTGAGCAATATAGGAAAAGGTCAGAAGAAGAAAAAAATATATTAGGGGAAGGTGTAAATTCTCCAACATTAAAAACAATGGAATTTTTAGCACAAAATGCTCCTGATTTTAGGAAATTGTATCCTATACTAGGAGTTGCATATCACGAAGATGGACCAAGAAAAACAATTACAGAATTATTAGAAGATAGAGCAGAAAGAATTGCAAAGGGTGAACCATCAATTGATGATGCTAATGAGTTATTATTAGAGATTTTAAATAGCAGAGATACTACACCAGAGGAAAGACGTGAAGAAATAGAGGAATTAGATAAATACATTGTTTCAAGAGGTATAGAAGACGAATTTGTATATGAATTATTAAGTAGTAGATTACAAAGATATGGAACAAAAGAAGCTGCTATACAGGAATATATTGAAACGACTAAGGCTCAGGTTAAAGAAAAAAAAGAAGCAGAGGGTATAAATAAAGATGGAGAAGCAGCAGAATGGATGGAAACAATGAAAGGTTTTAATGATAGAGCAAATGAAATTGAAGGACACGCTAAAAAACAAGCAGACATAGTACAGGCAATTTCAGCAGAACAAAAACAAGCAAGTAATGATGAAAAAGACAGAGAATAAATAAGAATTATTTGAAGTTATGGAGGAAACATATGGCACGTAGGAGTTTGGAAAGTAGTAGAAAAACATTAGATTATGTTAGTGATAATGAAAAAGTTCAAGAAGATTTTAGAAAGAAATTGGGCAAGATAGATTCATTAGATGAACAACCATTAACAAATGAAGAATTAGAGATGAGAAGATCCTGGAAAGATACTTTATATGAAAATGGATGCTTAGAGTACTATGAAGATATTACGAAACTATCAAATGAAGAATTTAATAAGAGAATAGATAAATTCATGAAGAGAATGGATGAAATGAAAAAAGCTAATCAAGAAGCCAAGGCAAAAGCAGAACAAGAAGCGAAAGCAAAAGCAGAGCAAGAAGCCAAAGAAAAAGCAGAGCAAGAGGCTAAAGAAAAGGCAGAAAAAGAAGCCAAAGCAAAGGCAGAGCAAGAAGCCAAAGCAAAGGCAGAGCAAGAGGCTAAAGAAAAAGCAGAACAAGAAGCCAAAGCAAAGGCGGAGCAAGAGGCAAAGGAAAGAGCAGAACAGGAAGCTAAGGCGAAGGCAGAGCAGGAAGATAATTTAAGAGTAGAGCCAGAAATAGAAGTATCTAATGAAAATCAAACAATAAGAAGGGAAGAAGAAGTATATACAATTTCGCCAGAAGGTTTGAAAAAAATAGAAACAATAAAATATAAAAACGAACAAGAAAATGATAATAGGTCAAATGATGCAATGAAAATCGCAAGTGCATTAAAAAGAGGAATAACACCAGACGAATATAAAAAAATGGCTGAGGTACTAACTCAAAAAGAACACCAGGAATTATATACAGAAAAATATAGACCTAGAGAAGAAAGCATAAGAGACGAAGTTGGAAATGAACTTAATAGAGCAGAACAAAATAATAACATAAATAATACACAATCAGTAGATTTATGGATGAATAGATTTAATAACTGGTACAATGTAATAGATCGAATGTCTCAAAATGTAAAAGCCAAATTTGTAAAAATGAAAGATGATATTGTAAAAGCAATAAAAACTATTACAAGAGATAGAAGTCAGAGCTATGAAATGGAAGAACATAACGATGAACAAAGTGAAAGGTAGGTAAACTAATGAAAAAAGAATATATGGAAGCATTTTCAGAAGTATATGAAATTTTTAAATTAATGCCACAAGAGTTATTAAATAAAATACCACAAAAATTTTATGAAATAATCAAAGAAGAAAGAGATAAAGAATATTTACCGAACATTAAAGAACCAATAGAAAATCAAAAATTAAAAGATGAAACAATAATACTATTAGGCTTGATATATAGGGATTTTCTTTGTTCACAAGATGAAAAAAAGAGATTACAAGAAAAAGATGCAAGAGATTTAAAAGAAGCAGAAAGAATTTTAGAAGAAGAATTACGAGAAAAATATAATCCTGATAATATCTTTAAGAAAAACAGAGAAGAAATAGAACCAAGCAATGAGGAAACAGCTATGATTGAATACAAGGAACAATCATTCTTAAAAAGACTATTTGAAAAGATTAAAAGTTTATTTAAGAAAAATTAATAAAAAGGAATTAAAATATGATTTCAAAAGAATATGCAAGAGCCTATAAAGAAGTAATTGAAATATTAAGTTATGTGCCTAAAAAAGATATTGAAAAGATACCAAAAGAAAAATTATTAGAAATGTATTTACAAACTACTGAATATGAAACGGAATATTCATTTCCAGAAATGTTAGATGAGTTTGATGAAAGATATATAGATGCTTTGGAAACAGATGAAAAAGATAAATATCAATATCCATATTTGAAAATATTAATGGATATTCAAACTGTTGATGAAAATGCAAGAAAAAATCCAGAAATGGCAAGAGAAACATTGCAAAGTTGTATGAAAACTTGTTTTAATGCTTATTTAAAAAAGTTAGATAATATCCAGGATATAGATTTGAACAAAGCAAAAGAGATATATTCCCAAATAAAATATAGAATCTTTATTTAAAAGGTATCAAAAAGAAATAATTGAGTTGCAAGGAAATGGACTATTTAATACTGAAGCTATGGAATATTTACCAGCATTAGAAAAAGTTATAATTTTATACAAGGAAAAAGCCAATGAATATGTTCAAAAAGTTGATGAGATTACAGAACAAAGAATAATGGAAGAATCTAAAAGCCGTCCATTATACATTGCAAAGGAATGGAATGAAAGATTTGCTAATACTTTTAAGTCAGAATTTAACCAACAAACATCTCAAATTGATGAACAGAGAAATAATCAATATTTACAATATACTCAATTAGAAAAAGAAAATACCACAAACCAAGAATACGTAATTACACCTGAGCAAATTGGAAAACATACAATTTGTGTTCCAACACCACTCAAGAGAGCTACTTTTGAAAGGGAAGGGGATATTTCACAGACTAATGAAGTGGTAAAATATTAATCAGCCATTTAAACGAATGGCTGATTTCACTATTTTACTATTTTCCAATATCCTTTTCTATCAGATCCAACTCTTTCAATTTTTTTCTTTTCTTTTAGTCCTGCTAAAATTGTTGAAACAGTTCTTCTTGATATATTTAAATCATTAGAAAGTTCTAATTGAGTAATATTAGGTTTGTTCTTTAACAGTTCTAACAATTTTAATTCTTTTTCTGTGCAATTTTCTGTGAAATTATCTGTGCAATTTTCTTTTTCTGTGTAATTATTCTCTACAATTTCTTGAATCTCTTTTCTAAATGTAACTTTAAATGTTCCTCTTAATATTTCAAATTCTGGTTCTGGTAAATTTGCTTTTTTCATTTCTTCTCGCATTGTAGCAACTCCAGTATGTCTATTTTCTACAACATCTGTTGTTTCTTCAAGTAATCTAATAATTACATTATTTCTTACTTCCATTTTTTTGTCAGTTCCTAAATTTTCTAGTTTGTTATTTCCATATAGTTCACCAGGGTTTAAAATTTCAATTCTATCATCGAATATTCTTAAATAAATATATGAACCATCAGAGTTTGAACTGTAATCTCTATGAACAAGGGCATTTGCTATAGCTTCTCTTAATGCTTTCATAGGATAAATAGGTATATCTTCTCTTTTTCCGGTTTCATCAATTATTACTCTAACAGGTATATTTCTTCTAACAAAAGCCAAAGCTCCTTCAAGCATTTCTTCAATAGTTCCTTCAATTCTTTTGTTATCATCAAATCTTTGGCCCATTTCTCCGACATCTCCAAGTTTTCTACCTGGAACAACTACTCCAGCAATAAATAATTGTGGAAAGAAACCTTGTGGAAAGTCTCCAAAAACAAACATTCCAGCAAGAGTTGGTCTCATTTTTCCGGTACTATCTTCTATGATACCACTTAATTTTAATATTTTTTCATCCAAAAATTTTGCAAAGTTTGGTTTTTCGTCTCTAATTTTTACTAAATATGCATCAATTTTTTCTTTATTCAAATCTTCAAATTCTGCTCTTTGCACAGGTCTTAAATCTTCTTCTATACCTTCATTATAACTTTGCAGACTATATATTTCATAATCAGTCATATGCTCATCTGAATCTCCAATTCTAATATATGAGCCTTTATTTATTCCTGCATTTTTATAATAACATGGTTTTTTCTTTTGAGGAATTCCATTTATTTTAACTGCTAATAATTTTTTACCTTTATATGTAATAGCTAGAAATTCAGGTCTTATTTTAGGCTCAAGGGAAGTAGTACATAATGAAGTGATTTGTTTTTGCAAACCTAATTTGATATATGTTGGAAAGATACAATATGAAGAAACGGAAAATGTACGATTCCAGAGTCGTAAAAATTACGATTCTGCAGAAGGAAATATTACGGCTCTTGAATCGGAGGATTTACGAGGAATCAATACTAATAATATCAAAACTAATATAATCAATACTGAGTCTATCAATCTTAATAATGAACATGAATTACAAATAATTAAAGATAAATGTAAATTAAATGAATTTGCTAAAGAAGAAATAATAATTTTGGAAGATGTAATTGATAGCTTATATTATAAAGATACCTTAAAAGTGGGAAGTGTTATTGTTAATCACTATAAAATATTAGATAAACTAAAATTAATAGTTAAAGAAAATTTAATTCAATTATTAGATATATTAAATAATATTCCAAATGTACAGAATGCTAAAAATTATTTGATGATTTGCTTATACAATAATTTAGGAAACACACATATAACTACTAAAAAAACAAGCACTACTTCAGCTTGTAATAAAAGAGAATACCATGAAGACCTCTTGAATAGCTTATATGCTAACGTTGCTTATGAGAATAGCTTAATATCTCCATAAGAAATAGCTCTGATATGAAGTTGTAGGATATCTCTAATATGCAACTTCACTTAATAAAATAGCTTGGCTATTTTATTAAGCCTAAAAAATTACTTTAGTTATTTTTTAGGAAAGGGTGTAGGAACTCCTGCTACACAGATAAGTTTTGTAAAAAACTTGTCTAGTATGTTAGATATTTAAAAGAATATCTTGAGCGAAAAAAGGAGGTGCAAGGAGATATGAGTTATGCTATTGTAAGAAACGAAAAATTAACAAGAGATGAAGCAAAGGGAAGATATGTTCACAATGAAAGGAAAACAAGAGGACATACCAATAAGGATATTGATTCAGAAAGAACAAATTTGAATTATTATTTTAAAAAGAATGAGTTAAGCTATATAAAGGAATTTGATAAGTTAATAAAAGAAAAAGATTTAGAATTGGAAAGATAAGGAAGAAATTAATGAATAAATTTTTATAAAAATATTGTAAAAAATTTGCTTTATTGATAAAATATTATTGGATTATATTAAATAAGAGGAGATAAAATGATATTAAATAAACTAGGTGATTTTAATGAGGTTATTGATTACTATAAAACTATGATAGATTTAGCTAAAATAATTAAACCTAATACTTTAATACAATATACTATGACTCCTGAAGAAACAGCTACATTTGCATATTATCCTGCTATATTAAGAGCAATAATAAATAGTGTTGGAATCAGTATTTCTCAAAACTTTGAAAAAATTAATGAAAAAGATGGTAAATATAAAGTTAAAGAAGAGGATATAATAAAGGCTTTTGAAGGGAAAGAATATTTTAAACAACTATTGACTGATAATGAGATGACACCATATGAAGTTGTAAAGCAAATAAGAAATTGTTTAGTTCATGGAGAATATGATATAGAATTTCAGTATGTAACAACAATGGATAATAATGAAACTTTTGCTAATAATAAACTATCCAATATTAATGTAGTATTTAACAATGGAAAATTTAATGGTAGAATTAACGCACTTGAAATAAAATACCTTGAATATATATATAGTGATTTGTACACATTTTATTCTAATAAATCAGATACATATTTTTTAACTGGAAATAGAGAATTTGAAAGTTGTAAAAATAATTACTTTTTAGAAAATTACTTAAAAAGTCTAAAAAAATATATTATTCAAGGAAATGTAAATCCTTTAACTATAGATGATAATATTGATTCTATTATAGATCAGATGATTAAAAACAATATTATATCTTATGATAATGCAAAAAAACAAAAAGAAATATTGCAAAACATAAAAGAACATTCCAAAGCAAATTTTTTTGAATTGTTTGAACAAAAGGATAGAAAAACAGAAGAGACAAAAGAATTTATAAAAAAGTATTTAAAATATATAGGATTATCTAATTATGAATATTTAATGAAAAAGGAAAATCCTTATATAAGACAAATGTTTATAGAAGATGTTTTTCAGGGTACTTTTGGGGAACGTTCAGGTGTTGACTTGATATCTACATATTGCGATTCAATGTATATTTACATGCAGGGACTAACTAAGGAGCATAATGCAGAATTAGATATAAAAAGGATGTCCTATGAAGGACCAATAATTTATGCTAATATGCTATTAGGATTAGGGAATTATAGTTGTGTTTTTCTTAAAGAGGTTAATACTAATGAGAAAAACAAAGATATTTCTATTTTTGAATATCATAATCTAGAAGATATTAATGGTTTACAAATAGAAATTGATGATTTTGAAAGTCCTTCTATTGTATATGATATTCCTGGAAATGAAAAATTGGATAAAATCAATAATGAAATTTTAAAGTATCAATCTACAATACAAACTTATACCGAAAAAATAAAAGAACTAAATAAAAAAAAATCGAAACTTAATAATAAAAATCCTAAAAAAGAAGAACTTGAAAAACGATATGATTTAGAAATTAAACAATATAATGAAAAAATAGAAAAATGTACAGACTTAATCAAGAGGTTAAAAATAAGGGAAAATGATTATTTTGGTAAATACAATGATTATACTAATTTGTTTATACATATTCGTAATAGTATAGCTCATGGAACATATGAAATAGATTATTTTAATGCTTTAGAAAAGAAGAATCTAGAAAAAATTAAGTTTACTTTTTTAGATTATTCTTTAGAAAATAAAACTACTCCTGAATTTCAATTAGAAATAACGGCAGAACAATTTATGAAATTAATTCAAAGTGTACAAAATAAAGTTAATAAACAGCTTAAAAAAGAAAAAAGTGAAAATTTAATAATTTCGAATCATATAAGACCTACTAATGAGGATTTTGAATCAAGAGTAGGGGAAGATGCTTTAATTCGAGGATTAATAGGGGATTTATTACCAGAATTGACAGAGTCAAAAGAGAAAGGAAAAAATAAATAATGATAAATTCAAATACATATTCGGAGGTATATGAAATATTATCATACATGGACAAATCTATTGTAATGAAAATACCAATTGAAATATTAGAAAATATTAAAGAAAAAAGAAATAAAAAGTATGTTTCTAATATTGATCCTTATGATTTGTTTAATCCCAAAAATGTAAATGGACAAACTATTGAAGTTTTATCATGTTTAGATATTAATTTTTGGATGGACAATGAAAAGAAAAAAAGATTAGAAGAGAAATATAATAAAATGGAATTAGAATATCAAAATGCTTTAATAGAAAAATATAATCCAGACGATATATTTAAAAATAGAAATAGAATTATACAAGAAAAAATACAACAATCTGAAGAAACAAGAATGACTGTTGTACAAGAAAAAAAATGGTATAAAAAAATATTTAATTTAATAAAAAATCTTTTTCATAGTAATAAGTGAAAATAAAAGCTTAGCAAAAATACAAGGGAAAATCTTAAAGCTAAGCTTTTTTTTTCATGATTTCTACAATCTTTTCTACATCTAAATTTCTTTCTTCTCTTGATAATTCTGTATCACATATATATTTTGTTTTGAATTTACTATCAAGAAAAAGAGCATGTGCAGGTTTGGTATTAAAATAATGTATATCAAATACTCTTTTTGTTTCGTATAAGAATAATTTTATTACCTTTAATTGTGAAATTACTTATCATATCTGCATTTCCTTCGTTTTAAAAATAGAATATAGATATTTCAATTTTTAACTTATCTATAGACTTTGTAAAATCTGTTTACAACACTATTTTAGCATCTTATAATGAATTTATCAAGATAGAACATAGAAATTTTAAATAACTATTTTCTATCGATGGCACATTGAAAATTGAATATCAAATTACAAGTACATATAATGATACTTTCACCTGGCTAACGTGATGTAAAGGGGCGATTCACTAAAGGTGGAATGAGGGCAAATCTCATATGGGTAATATACCACTTGTAGTTTTAGTAATATGGACAAAAAGTTCTTGAATATAAATTAGAGGAAAGGTAGGTGAATATTCTGGAAAAGGCAAAGGATAATAAAAACAATAAGAAAAAAGATAAATTACCATTTGCAGTATTTATTTGTCCAAAATCAAATGTTGGTGAATTAGAAGATTATAAACAGATATTCACCGATATTATCTCTGATAGAATAAAACAAAAATATAAATAAAAAACAAGAACAAATTTTCGCAAAAAAGTATTGAAAAATCTTTAAAAATATGGTATAAATAGTACAAAATTAATTTTAGCAAGATAGGAAGTGAAGATATGGAAACAAACCTAGTTTATTTTGATGAAACAGGGGATGATGGATTAATAAAAACATCAAGTGAAACATTTATATTAACAAGTATATATATGAAATCAGAAGATTGGCAAAAAAACTATAACCAGATTAAGTTTTTAAGAAGGCAATTAAAAGATAAGTATGGATTTCATGTAAAAGAAGAAATGCATACAAAATATTTTCTAACTGATAAAGATCCATATAGAAAGTATGGGTGGAGTGAAGAGGAGAAAATAGAAATTTTAAAAGCATTCACACTAGCAATTGCAGATTTAGATTTGACATGTATTAATGTTATAATAGATAAAAACAAAATAAAGAAACAAGATTATGAAATACTAGAAAATGCACTAAAATATAACATTCAAAGAATAGATAATGATAGTGATGGAAAATGGAACTATTTAATAATTACAGATAAAGGTAGAATAGCACCTATGAGAAAAACAGCAAGAGCAATAAGGGCATATAATCCTATACAATCAAAATATTCAAATACATTTAAAAATCAACCAATATCAGGGTTAATAGAAGATATATTAGAAAAAGATTCAGAGGAATCGTATTTTATACAAATATGTGATTTTATTTCATACTTCGTGCATTTATATTATAAATGTTGTGTTAAGAAAAATGATTTGCCTAATAGAGTGGCAAATGTTATTGATAAAAAATTTGTAGGAAGAGTTATGGCAACATTAAAGAAATCAAATACTTTGAATCTAAATGCTAATAAGTCTAATGAATATGGATTAGTAATCTATCCAAAATAAAAAAACACCACCTACGACACATTCGTGCTTTCAGTGATTCAATATTATTGTACTAAAATAGTTTACAAATGTCAACACATTTTGTGAAAGATTTTCAAAAAAATTTGTAAAAAAGTTCTAAAATTTCAGTAGAAATATTGAAAATTTAGAACTTTTAACATATAATAGCAACAATAAAACATTATATAAAAGAAAAAGTTATTGATACATTAAACGGAGGGAATCTATGAAAAAGCCTAACGAGGAAAAAAGAGTTGTAATTTATTGTAGAGAGAGCAGAGATGACTATGGCGAGAACTATGAGAGAATTGAAACACAAAGAGATTTACTTATAAAATATTGCAAAGGTCATGGATATACAAATATAGTTGACATTATAATGGATGATGATAAAAGTGGAACAGATTTCAGCAGGTTTGATGATATTAGAAATAGAGCAAAAAATAAAGAAATAGATGTAATAGTTTTCAAAAATTCTGCAAGACTTGGAAGAAATCAAAAAGAAGCATTAGATTTTGTAGAATACCTAGAAGAGCAAGGTGTAGAAATAATATTTGAAGATGAGCAATACAATGAGGAAATGTTTGGACTATATGCGTGGTTTAATGAAAGAAGAGCAAGAGATGACAGTAAAAATATAAGAAGAAATTTAAGACACAAAATAGAAGAAGGAGAGTTACTTGTTAAAGCCATATATGGTTATGACAAAGTTGGGAAACAATTAGTGATAAATAGTGAAACGGCACCAATAGTTCAAGAGATATTTGAATTATATTCTAAAAGTTGGGGATATCAAAAAATTGCAACTTACTTAAATAAAAAAGGAATACCAACACCATCTCAAAGTAGAAATTTTGTAAATACAAAACAAACAGCAAATTGGAAAGCACAGCATATTGTAAGAATATTAGATGATAGAAGATATACAGGAACCTATGTTGGAGGATACACAGAAAAATTAAGCTTTAAATCTAAAAAAACAAGAGTAAAGCCAGAAGAGGAATGGACTATAATAGAAAATCATCATGAACCTATTATTGATAAAGAACTATTTGAAAAAGTTCAAAAAATTAGAAAGAAAAGAAAAAAAGAAAGTGATAAAATAAATAATGGTTTCAAATTTGTAGATACAGATAATAACTTATATTCAGGACTTTTATATTGTGGAAGATGTGGAACTCCAATGTATAAAAGAAAAGGAAATACTGGAACAAGAAAACGACCAGATAGCTATTTGTGTAAAAAATATAGCAATGAAGGTGCAATAAAAGATATAAGACCAGATTATGGATGCAAACCACACAGAATGAGAATTGAATATTTAGACAAAATTGTAAATGCATATATAGATAATTTAGTAAGTAATCCTGAATTTAAAAATTTTGTTATGGACAATGTCAAAGCAATTTCTACAAATAAAATAACCCTAGAAAAAGAGTTAAACAAATCTAAACGAACATTGGAAAAGCTAGAAAAACAATTTAAACAAGTATATGAAGATAAGCTAAATGATTTGATTCCAGAATTTATATATAAAGATAAAAAACAGGAATTAGAAAAGAAGATAAAATATGAAAAAGAAAAATTGCAAGAAGCGGAAGGTAAATTCAATACACTAAACAAATTAGAAGATAAAGAAGATTTAATATTTAAAGCAATAAATGATATAAAGAAAAATGGATTAACAAAAGAAGAATTATCAAGACTATTTGATAAAATAGTAGTGTTTGATAAGCAAGAGATTACAGAAGATATAAAGCAGGAATACAACTTAAATGATGAAATGTATAATGAACTGTACGAAAACGGAGGCTTAGCATTCCATTTGAAATTTATGTACCCACAAACTATCACAAACAGGAGGTTGTGACATTGGAACAAGACCAATAGATTTGCATTTGAAGGGATTTGAAAAATTAGGAATAAATATTGAAGAAAGTGGAGGCTTTATAAATTGCTATGCTGATAAAATAGTGGGCAGTGATATACACTTAGATTTTCCTTCTGTAGGAGCAACAGAGAATATAATTCTAGCATCAATATTTGCTGAAGGAGCAACAGTTATTACAAATGCAGCAATGGAACCTGAGATAGTTGATTTACAAGACTTTTTAAACAGAATGGGTGCAAAGGTTGAAGGAGCAGGAACAACAGCCATACGAATAACAGGAGTTAAAAATTTAAAGAGTGTAAGCTATAATATAATGCCAGATAGAATAGAAGCGGGTACTATGTTATGCATGGCAGCTGCAACAGGAGGAAAAATTGTATTAAATGATGTAAGGATAGAACATATAAGTCCTATTATACATAAGTTAGAAGAAGCCGGAAATAAAATATTTGTAGAAAAAAATAAAATGATTCTAGAAGGAGCAAAAAGACTAAAAGCAGTAGATATAAAAACAATGCCTTATCCAGGATTCCCAACAGATATGCAATCAGTTTTTGTAAGTATGCTATGCACAGCAAAAGGTACTTCCATGATGGTTGAAAATATATTTGAGAACAGGTATAAATATGTAAATGAACTAGGTAGAATGGGAGCAAAAATAACAATAGAAGGAAAAGTAGCTATAATAAAGGGAGTAAGAAAATTAACAGCAGCAGAGGTTACTTCAACAGATTTAAGAGGAGGAGCAGCTCTTGTAGCAGCTGCACTAGTTGCAAAGGGAAATAGCCAAATAAACAACATAGAACACATACTAAGAGGTTATGAGAATTTAGACAAAAAGTTAAACAAATTAGGTGCTTGTGTAAAAATAGAAAAATAACAATAAAAATTGCAAAAATACATTGAAATTTTAACATAAATAGTATAAAATATCATTGGTTAATTATATCAAACCAATGATATTTTTTTAAGGAGAAAAATATTGAAAACAAATGTTAAACAACCCCAAAAAAAACAATCTGTTAAACCAAACACAAGTAAACCAAATAAACAAAATAAAAAACAGGTTAATAAAAAGAAAAATGTAAAGATAAGAAGAAAAATAGCGGCATTTTTAGGACTATTGATTTTTTGCATAATTATATTTAATATAGTTATTTTCTCAAACTTGTTTAAAATTAGGAAAATTACAGTAATTAATAATTCTAAGCTAAATGCTGAAGAAATAATACAAAATTCAGGATTGAAAATAGGTAATAAATTATTTAGACCATCAAGTGGCAAAATTAAAAACAAAGTACAAGAAAATGCTTATATTGAATATGCAAAAATAACTAAAAAAATAAATGGAGAAGTAATAATAGATGTACAGGAAAGAACACCTGCATATATGCTACAGCTAGAAGATGGATATGGATACATAAACAATCAAGGATATATTTTAGAAGTATCACAAATAGCTATGGAATTGCCAATTATCAAGGGTTATGAAACACAAGATATATCAGCAGGGAAAAGATTAGATGTAGAAGATTTAGAAAAATTAGATATAGTGAATCAAATAATAGAAACAGCTAAGAGCCATAAGATTAATAATATAATAACAGCAATAGATATAACAAACAAAAACAATTTTCTTCTAGAAATACCTAGCGAAAGTAAAACTGTAGAATTTGGAGATGGAACAAATATAAACATAAAAATATTATGGATTATAGATTTAATAAATAGAAACAAAGGCATACCAGGTTCAATAATAGTAAATGTTCAAAACATTAAAAAGGTTTACTTTAGAGAAAAAGTATAAACAAATCATGAGAAATGGAGGGATAAGATGAAAAAAATAGCAATAACATTAGGAAGTATATGCTTGGTACTGACAATAGCAATTTGTATTCAAATGAAAACAGTTGAAAGTATTACAAATGAAGAAGGAATATCATTAAACGATAACAGCGAATTAAAAGATGAAGTTCTAAAATGGAGACAAAATTACAAAGATGCATATAATCAATTAGAAGAAGTAGAAGCCAGATTAAAAGAAGTAAGAACTCAAGCTTCAACAAGTAGTGAGGTAGATACAGATGTGAAAAATCAGATAACAAAGAATAATGCCTTATTAGGCTTAACAGAAGTAAAAGGCAAAGGAATAATAATAAAGTTAGATGATAACAGAGAAGTTAATGCAGAAGATGTATTGGATATAAGTTCATATTTAGTTCACGAGCAAGATTTAATACATATAGTTAACGAATTATTTAATGCAGGAGCAGACGCAATATCTATTAATGGAAAAAGAATAGTACAAACAACATCAATTTTGTGTGATGGAAATATATTAAGAATTAATGATGAAATGGTTGGTGTTCCAATAGAAATTAAAGCAATAGGGTACACAGAAAGACTATACTACAATGTTGCAGTAAGACAAGGAGGCTATTTAAAGCTAATGGCAGATGATGGGGTTGTTGTAGAAATAGAAAAAAGCGATGACATAACAATACCAAAATATGAAGGAGTATTTAAGTATGAATATATTTCAACAAAGTAATAAAATAAAAGAAAAGTATAAGAACATGAAAAAGGGAAAAATCACAATGACAGCAATAATTGGGATAATGTGCTTAATACTTACAATGCTTATATATGTTCAAGTAAAAACAATAAGTCAAACAGACATATCAGAGTTGGAAACAATGAGGGAAAGTGAGCTAAAAACTGAAATTACATCATTAAAAACAAAATATGAAGAAACTGCTACAAAAATTAAAGAAACAAATGAGAAAATCCTGGAATATGAAGAAGCTGCCATTGAGGGAAAGGAAGCTTCAATACTTTTACAAAAAGAACTAAAAGAAACAGAAGACTTACTTGGTAAAAATTCAGTAACAGGAGAAGGTATAATAATAAAAATGTCAAATACTGCAAACACAAGAATTAATACAGAGGATTTATTAGAATTAGTCAACTTACTAAAAAATGCAGGAGCCGAAGCTATTTCAATAAATGAGCAAAGAATAGTATATGATAGTTATATTGCAGATATAAATGAAAAAAATCTTATAACAGTAAAAGGGGAATACATAGTTCCTCCATATACAATAAAAGCCATTGGAAATACTATGTATTTAGAAAGTGCTGTTTCTCAAAAAAGCTATGGTTACATAGATGTTAAGTTAGCTGAGGGAAAGCAAATAACCTTAGAAAGAGCAACAAACATAACAATACCTCAACATGAGAGAAGTTTAGAATTTGAGTATGTAAGGGAGGAGGAGTAAAGTGGTAATTTTAGCAATACTAATAGGCTGTGTATTAGGTGCACTAATTGGAATAAATCTACCAGTAATATCTTACACATATTCTGGCTATTTAGCTATAGCCATAATAGCGGCATTAGATTCAGTATTTGGAGGGATAACTTCTGTATTAAATGGAAAATTTGATTTGAAAATTTTCATATCAGGTTTTTTCGGAAATGCATTATTATCAATAATGCTAACGTGGCTTGGTGTAAAATTAAATGTTGATATATATCTGGCTGCAATAGTTGTTTTTGTAGGAAGAATGTTTACAAACTTCGCAATAATTCGTAGATACTACATAGACAAATGGAGTGATAAATTGAAAGAAACAAGAAAAGTTGCAAATAGTACAAAACAAAGAAAATAGCATAAAAAAGCGGTGTTATTCTAAATTTTTTGAATAACACCGCTTTTTTATTTTTTTAAACTATTATTTTAAGTAACAAATTATTATTATAGCAAATTGAACCCAAAGTTGATGAATTAATTGCATCTAATACAGATGAATCTAGCATAGGAGCAATTAAAGAAATAATTGCAAATCCTAAAAATACAATAAATAATCCTTCAATTATACCATAAAGAGTACCACCAAGCTTATTGAATTGTTTTAAAATAGGCAGTTTTGCAATTAAATCTGCTAAAGCTGTAACAAATTTTAAAACAATTTTTACAATTATGAAAATAAGAAGCAAACAAGCAGTTTCAATTATTGTATTTGTAAAAGATTTGGATATGCTTTGTACAGTATCTGAACTATTTTTTAATATAATACTTGGCAAATCCTGAGATAAATCTACCTCTTGAGTTTCAGTTGCACCCTCAGGTAAAATTTTTCTAGTTATTGCAGTTTCAATAGTTTCATCAATATTTGTATTGGCTATAACGAGCTTTGCAACAGGCTTGTAAAACACAAAAGCAACAATAATTGCAATGAAAAAAGTACATAATTTGAAGGCAACCTTAACTAACCCACGCTTATATCCTAAAAATATAAATAACAACATAATTAAAACAATGATTAAATCAATAATAATAGACATAATTTCACCTCCTTATAGACCTAAAAATTCTATTTTATCTTTATAAATAATTCCAGCTACATTGTTTGAGACAACAACTGATTGGATTTCTTGATAAGAAGTATAATTTTTTATAAGCCATCCAGAATCATTGATAAATAATACTTCTGTTCCAAAATTAACAGCAACAACATTACCAAAAGCTTCAATAGATTTTGGTTCTTTATTCAAAGAATATGTTTTCTTTTCAAGACTAGATATATCAATAAATTGTAATTCAAATTCTGAAGAAAGCATACCAGTAGAGCGTTTTTGAACTTGTATTATTTTATTATTAATATCAGCAAATAAAATATTAGAATCCTTTAAATTAGAAACCTCTGTAACAGAATTTTCCTTAATAATATCTATGTGACTATCATATAAACATACTAAATTATTACCACAATATTCAATATTAATAATAAAATCATCAATAGGTGCGGATACGCTATATTGAATAGTATTAGTACTATTAGACAAAGCCTGTTCAATAGATATTATTTTAATGCTTGATTGCAAAGTAATTCCTGAAAAATTTGCTTCAGCTAAAGCTAGAAACTTATTATCTTCAGAAATAGAAGAAGCAATTACATAAGATTTAGAAAGATATGATGTAAATAACTCCTTACTATCTGTATCATAAACTTTACAAATATTTTTGTAAGTAGTATCTGCAATAGCAACAGCAACATAACCATTTTTATTTATTGATATATTGCTAATAGAACCTTCAATATCTTTTTGCCATAAAATATTTCTATTAGAAAGTAAATAGAACTTACTTCCATTTTTTTCAGCAACACATAGGAATTTACCGCATGCCTCAAAAATAGGATCTGAAATTTCCAAGTCGACTGAGCTTAGCTTGTTTGCTGATTTTGTGTAAAACGTTAACTCATTTTTCTCTAAACACACAATAGTATCATTAAATGCATAAGCATATGAATTTTCAGTAGTTATTTTAGGTAATGTATTTTCAGTTATGTTTTTTCTAAAAAAATATTCATCTAAAAATGTTCGCACAGTGATATTTTTTTTATATAATATAGCAGAAACAGTTATTAAAACTATAAGTAAAATTATTAAAATTAGTATTACAATTTTCTTTTTATTTAATTTCTTTTCCATATAAAAACCTCTATATACTTATATCAATAAAATGCAATTTTTGCAAGGTATTTTTTAAAAAAATAGAATAAATATAATTTGTACAAAACCGTAACATTCCTAAAATTGGATATAATAAATTTAGCAAGTAGCTAAAGCCTATGTTACTCAGTAAAATAGCTATTATACATAGTAAAAGTGAAAAAGCAATATATAATTTTTTATTTTGAATATTAAAGTAACTCAAAAAGCTATATCCACTTGAAATCGCAGTTGTAAATATAGCAATCAAAATTGCTAAACCACAGGTATACTGAAAAATAGTTCCAGACTTTGAGGCAATTAGTACGGTTGGCAATTCTACATTTTCTATGCTAAAAAAGAAGTTGTTCAATACAAAAAATAATATAAGAGATGTTACAAGTAAAAACAATGATACACTAATAGATACAACTTTTGCCTTTTTTATGGTACAAACATATTTATTTAAGCTAAGTAAAATTGGTATTACAATTATTAAATTATAACTTGCATAGAGTAAAGAGCCTACAAACCATGGAAACTTTGCAAAAGAAGTATTAAATTCAAAATTGCTAAAACTCGCTACATTTTTTACGCCCAATAATAAAACAATTACAATTAAAAAAGGAATAAAATATTTATTAACTTTAACAATTCCATTTATGCTTTTTGAAAAAGTCAAAAAACATAATACACCAATAATTATAGCACCAAAAATATATGATAAATTAAATTCTTGAGAAAAGTAAGCTGAAAATCCAGCAACCATAACAATAAATGAAATTAAAAGAAAAATATTTACAATATTGCATATTACAGAATTACCAAAAGCTGATTTTGTAATTATTGTACTAATAAAGTTTGAATATCCTGAAATGCTGGATTTTATGATAATTTTAAAGGCTTTGTAAATCACAAATCCAATTAAAAATTCTGCAAGAAATATACCCAATATTCCATCGCCACCGTAAATATTAAAAAAAGTAAAAATCTCTTTTCCAGAAGCAAAACCAGCTCCAATAATAGTTCCAATAATAACAAAAACAGCATTTAACATATATATCACCAATTTAAGTTTATGAAACACATATATTTCTCATGACTAATTGAAAATATTGGACTTAAATGATATAATAATAAATGGTGATTTATTTGATGAAAAACAGAAAATTATTATTTTTTTCAATAATTGGAGTAGTAATTGTAGCAGCAGTAATAACAATAATAGTTATACTCAATAAAAGTGAAAAAACAGAACCAGTTGAGGAAAAACTAGATATTGAAAAATTAGAAATGCAATTTAATAATATGTTTGATAATCAAGAAAACGAGTATGTATCAAACTTGTATCATATAGAAAGAGAACAAAGTGGCAAATATGAGATAGAAGCGGATATACCTTATATACATGTATCAAACGAATTTGATAAAAAAATTAATAAAGAAATAAACGATTTTTTTGTAAATAAAATAATACAAATTTATAATGAAAGTACATCATACAACATTTTAAAAGTATATTATGCAAGTTCAATAAATGACAATATATTATCAATAGCCATAAAATGTATTTTAAAAGAAGGACGTAATGCTCAAAGAACCATAATTAAAACATATAATTATGATATTGAAAATAATAAGGAAATAAAAATAACAGATTTGCTTACAGAAAATAAAAAGGAAAGTTTGCAAAACAAGGTAAACGAAAAAATAAAAGCTGCAATAAAAAAGGACAATACTATTGCAAGCCAAGGGTATAATATATACAAAAGAGATGAAAATAGTAGCATATATTTGTTAGAGAACTCAAGCGAATTTTACATTAAAGGTAATATATTATATGTTATCTACTGTTATGGAAACAATAAATACACAAGTGAAATGGACTTAGTTATAGACAAAATAGATTATTAAAAAATAGGAGACTTTTAGTCTCCTATTTTAGTTATCATAGTCATTAATTGTTCCTTTATTAATTCTAAATAATTTTTTCAACTTTTTAATAAATAGATGTATAAAATTAAATGTTTCCTTTGATTGTTGAACAACAGTTAAGGCTGTACATTCTTCCTTAAACAAGCTTATTTCACCATATTTTAATAATTCTTCTTTTTTACTTTCCAAAGCATTCATTAAATCACAATAAAAGTCATTGTAAAAAGTGTAGTTTGCGGAAATACCTATTAAATTTTTGAAATTATATAATTTATGTTTTAATTCTTTCAAATCTTCCATTGTATTTATGGAATTGTATTCACAAGCAAAACAATTTCTAATAATAAAGTTTTGAATATTGAAAAATAATCTTTTAATTGTATCTTTTTGCTCAGCTATTATAGTGTTTAATTCTTTAATATCATTTACTTTCTCAGTGTTTTCAAGCTCAACTATATAGCAATTAAGTTCTCCTTCTAAATGCAATAATTTATCTAATTGCCTTGTAATTCTATTGTAAATTCTTTTATTAAATTTTGCAATGAAGGTATTTTTAAAAACATCATTACTGTTTAAAACACTATGGTACAATGGGTAAGTACCAGTAAAATAGGCAATTTGATTTACCAAAGTACATTCTAAAGGATAATAATTGGGGCTAATAGTTTTTAAAGAAATGTCAAAATATTTTTCTTCAGTTATATTAGCCATATTAGCTTCTGAAGCCATTAGTTGAACAGCAGCTTCATTAAGAGCCAAGCCAGAGGCAAAAGAGGTCAAGCCAATAAATTCATTCTTTCCATTTAACCTGCCTTCTTGCAGAAAATGTATACATTCATGCATAGCAACCTCAGGAATTGAAGAAAAGTCTAATTTTTCATTAAAATATATAGAATTAGAATTTGCAACATATTTAGCACCACTAGAATCCTTGGGCATAATTGCAGTGTACATATTTAAAGAACAAAAAGAATTATATAAGGCTTGCCTATCTAAATCATGCTCAGGAAAGGCAAGACAAAGCTTTATAGCTAAATCTTTAGCTATAATTTTAAGTTGGTAAGAATTTAATTCTTTAATATTAGTGATTCCTTCTTTTTTCAATAAATAATCAATATTCATTGGTTGCTCCTTTTTACATTCATTTGTACAAAATAATTATACATCAAAATTTACCAAAACAATATTACAATTTTGTTAAATTTACATTACAAAAATATTACAAACGACAAAAATGTAACAAAAATGTCATAAAACGCTAAACCTAGTTGTTAAAAGAAATGTAGAAAAATAAAGCATTTTAAAGTATCTTGACTAATAAAAAAAATATATTATAATATTAATGAGATATTATAAAAAGGAGAGGGTACAGTTGATACAAAAAAAGAAAAAGCAAATAAAACTAATAATATTGATAGCAATTATTGCTATGTTAATTACTGGTGGAGCGATATGGTTTTTAAATAGTAATGGATTAAGAAACGAATCTTTAAGAAACAGTCAAACAGACGGAAAAGTGGACTTTTCTTCGAAAGCACTAGTAGTAGTAACAGATAGCGATTTAGAAAATAAATATAATGCAACAAGTTTTAATAAAACATATAGTGGAAAATATGTTTTGAGTTTTGAAACAGAAGAAGCAACTAAAAAAGCTTATGAAGAATTAAAAACGGAAGACAGAATACAGGAAGTATATGTTGATTATAATTTAAAAACACAAGAAGATATGGTAATGTCTATTGCATATGAGGTTTTAGGGCAAAATGTTGAATCATGGGGAACTTATGCAATGGGCTTAAATGAAACACAAAGTAAAATAAACAGCAATACAAACAAACAAAACATTGTTGTTGCAGTTATAGACACAGGTTTTAACCTAACAGATACTACATTAATAGAAAAAAATCTAACTAGCAGGATTGATTCAAGATATAAAAGCATGACAAACAATTCAACTGATATTACAGATAATGAGACAATGCCACATGGAACTCATGTTGGAGGAATAATATTAGATGGAACTCCGGATAATGTTAAAATATTACCATTAAAAGTCGCAACTGAAGATGGAAAAATGTCACTAGAATATGTAAATAGTGCTATACAATATGCAATAGACAACAACGTTGATGTAATTAATATGAGTTTAGGTAATGAATTTAATAATCCAAATCTTCCAGGAATTCAAGAAACAAAAACATTAATTAATGAAGCAATAGAAAAAAATATTATAGTAATAGCAGCAGTAGGAAATGGGGATGAAGATGGAAATAGAATAGACGGCAAAAACATATATCCAGCAGCTATTGAAAATGTAATTGGAGTAGGAGCATTGCAAACAGACTTAATAACTTTACGAGAAGGTGCAATTGAGGTCAATTCATACATTGCAGCTAAACAAACACAAAAATCAAATTTATCTTATACTGCTTTCTCTAATTATGGTGAAAATGTTGATTTTTCAGCACCAGGTAAATATATTTTAAGCCTAGGTGGTGGCGAAAATGGTTACTTGTTTCTATCAGGTACATCTCAAGCAACTCCACATGTTTCAGCCGCAGTAGCTACACTAAAAAGCTATAATAAGGATTTTACATATAGCGAAATCTTAGATGCTTTAAAATATTATACAGTTGACATAGGAATAACAGGAAGAGATGATGACTACGGGGAAGGAATGGTTTGCTTTAAAAACTATCAAGAATGTACTTGTAACTGTGCAGACTGTGATAAAATATACTGTACAGGCTGTTTATGTGCAGAATGTAATTACCATGAACAATTAGCAAAAGTATTAACTAAAATAGAAATAACAACAAATCCAACAAAAACTGAATACACAGAAGGAGAAAAGTTTGATAAAGCAGGAATGGTAGTAACAGCAACATATAGTGATAACTCAACAGAAACTATTACAGATTACACTTATACACCAACAGAAAGCTTAACAACAAATGACACAACTATAACAATAAAATATGAAGACAAAACTACAACATTGAACATAACAGTAAATCCAAAAGCAGTTGAAAAAACTTTAAGTAAAATAGAAATAACAACAAACCCAACAAAAATGGTATATACAGAAGGAGAAAGCTTTGATCCAGCAGGAATGATACTTACAGCGGTATATAGTGATAATTCAAGAGAAATTGTAACAAGCTATAACTATGAACCAGCAGGAATATTAACCACAAATGATACAACAATAACTGTAAAATATCAAGGAAAAACAGCCACTTTGAATATAACAGTTAATGCAAAAACAGAACCAAAAACCTTAGATGGAATAGAAGTAACAACTAGACCAAACAAAATAAAATACAAAGTAGGGGAAAAGTTTGATAAAACAGGAATGGTAGTAACAGCAGTATATTCAGATGGCTCTAATGAAACTATAACAGATTATACTTATACACCAACAGGAGCATTGAAGGAAACAGATAGAACAATAGAAATTACCTATCAAGGAAAGACAACAAACGTAAATATAACTGTAGAACCAAACATAATAACAAAAACATTAAAAGGAATAGAAATAACAATAAATCCAACAAAAACAACATATACAGTAGGAGAAACATTTGATAAAACAGGAATGGTAGTAACAGCAATATACACAGATGGAACAAGAAGTGTTATAACAAATTATAACTGCTTCCCTGTAACAGCATTAACAGCTAACCATACTAGAATAACCGTTTCTTATACAGAAGAAGGAACAACAGTTACAGCAACTATTCCAATAGAAGTAAAAACAAAAAATAACAATAACAACAATAATAATAATACAAACAATAACGGCAACATTACAAATGGAGTTGTAAATAATAATACACAAATAATTAAAACAAATAATACTGATAATACAACTAAAAATTCAAACTTAGCATATACAGGAGCAGAAATGTATATACTACCAATAATTATTATAGCAATTATTGGAGGAATATCATTTATTAAATATAGACAATATAAAGAAATATAGTAGCTCTTGAAAAAAACACCAAATACTGTTATAATAATGTTCAAGAAAAAAGGAGATTTGATGAAAAGAACATTAATTATAGCAGTATTTTTTATTATATTTTTATTTATATATTTTCTACAAACCAATTTTTTTAGTTGGTATAATATTGCAGGAATAAAGCCAAACTTGTTCATAGTATTCACTTTATTTATTGGACTTTACTTAGGCAGAAACTATGGATTAGGTTTAGGAATAATGTTTGGTCTCTTTTTGGATTTTTTCGTATCAAAAAGGATAGGCTTAAATGCAATAATGTTAGGAATTTCAGGATTATTAGGAGGAATTTTAGATAAAAGCTTTTCAAAAGAAAGTAGAATAACTTTTATGCTAATGACAATTCTAGTAACAATACTTTGTGAAATTATTAGTTATACATTACAAATAATTTTATTAAGTGCAGATTCAAATTTTATAAATTTTATGAAAATAATTTTGATAGAAGCCATATATAATGCCATTTTGATTATTATTTTATATCCATTAATACAAAAGCTAGGTAATAAAACAGAAGAAATATTTACAGAAACCAAATCATTTATGAAGTATTATTAGGAGGTAAAAATTTGGCAGCCTTAGATAAAAAAAATGTAAGATATAATATCTTGTCTATATTGGCTTATGTAATTGGAATTGTTTTAATAGTTCAATTATTCAATTTACAAATAGTGCATGGAGAAGAATACTTAGAAAGAGCAAATTCAAGACTTACAAGAGAAACAACAATAAAAGCCGCAAGAGGAAATCTTTTGGATTGCAATGGAAACTTGTTAGCTGGAAACCAAATAAAATACTCTTTAAAAATATATAAAAGCAAAATTGAACAAAAAGATTTAAATATAACAATTTTAAATATTATTAATATTTTGGAAGCCAGTGGGGACAAGTATAATGATGAATTTCCAATAAGCATTAATCCTGTAGCTTTTAAATATGAAAAGCCAGAAAACATAACAAAATGGCTACTCGCCAATAAATTAGAAGAACAAACAACAGCAGAACAGGCTTTAAACACTTATATAAAAAAATATGAGCTAAAAGAGTTTAGCATAGAAGATGCAAGAAAAATAATATCAGTAAGATATGGCATAGAAAAAAATGGCTATACATCAATGAGAGGATATGAAATTTCAGCAGATATTAGTGAGCAAAGTGTAGCTAAAATAGAGGAAATGAACAATAATTTCCCAGGTATTTCAATAGATTACAAGCCAATTAGAAAATATTATTATCAAACACTAGCGTCACATGCATTAGGATATGTTGGGAAAATTAATGATGAAGAATACAAAAAAAATGAAGGATATTCATTGGATGATTACATTGGAAAAACAGGAATTGAATATGTTTGCGAGAAATACTTAAAAGGAAAAGATGGATTAAAGCAAACAGATATGTCTATTGACGGAACAACAACAGGAGAATATATAACAGAAGAAGCTACAAAAGGCTCAGATGTAGTGCTTACAATAGACGCAAAAGTTCAGCAAGTAGCAGAACAAGCATTAAAAGCTAATATAGAAAAGATAAATAACGGAGGCTTTAGCGAAACAAGGGAGGTAAATGCAGGAGCGGCAGTAGTACTAAATGTAAAAACAGGAGAAATAATTGCACTTGTGAGTTATCCAGACTTTGAACCACAGCTATTTGTAAATGGAATAAATCAAGAAAAATGGGACGAATACACTCAAAAAGGAAAAAGTGCTTTAATAAATAGAACAATGCAAAGTGCTTATGCTCCAGGCTCAATATTTAAGATGGTTCCTGCGATTGCAGCATTAGAAACAAATAAAATAACAAAAGACGAACTAATTAATTGCTCAGGAATTTATCCAGGAGGATATAAGCCAAAATGCTGGTATTATACAACTTATGGCAAGGGACATGGAAACTTAACTGTATCACAAGCAATACAAAAATCATGTAACTGTTTTTTCTATGAAGTAGGTACTAGAATAGGAATATCAACAATAGAAGAATATGCAACATATTTTGGATTAGGTCAGAAAACAAATATTGAATTACCAGGCGAAATATCTGGAACACTTGCAGGCAAGAAGCTATATGATAAGTTAGGTGAAACATGGTATTATGGAAACACTTTGTCAGCAGTTATTGGGCAAGCAGAAAACAACTTTACACCATTGCAAATGGCAAGATATATAGCAATGCTTACAAACGGAGGGAAAAAATTAGATGTTACAATTATAAAAAATGTAATAAACAATAATGGCGAAATTGTAGACAAAAAAGAAGTAGAAGAATATATAAACGATAGATTAGGAATAGAAAGAACAGATGAACAAGACTTAAATGTAAATAAAGAAAATTTAAAAACAGTATTAGATGGTATGCAATCTGTTACGGAAGAAGGCGGTACAGCATATTCTGTGTTCAAAGATTTTACAATACATGTTGGAGGAAAAACAGGTTCAGCAGAGGCAGGAAACAAAGTAAACGCATGGTTTGTGGGGTTTGCACCTTATGAAGATCCTGAAATAGCAGTTGTAGTACTAGTAGAAAATGGCTCACATGGGTATTATAGTGCAGAAGTAACTAAAGAAATAATGGAAGCATATTTTGGATTAAATGAACAAATCGAAGAAAATAAAGAGGTAAAGCCTTATATAAATACTAATGAACAGTAAAAATGTAGATTTAAAAGGAGATAAAAAGATGAGAAGTATTTTATTAATTAGCATGAAAAAGGATGAAATAGTACTAAAAATAAGTGAGGAAGCAACCCAAATACAAATAATTGAAGCTTTGGAGAAAAAAATGCCAGTGTTAAGAAAACTATACAAAGAAGCCAAAAATCCAGTAAGAATAACAGGGAAAGTATTAAAAGATAAGGAGATGGAAGAACTAAAACAGGTTATTAAAGATAACATAGATGATATTGATATTAAATGGGACAATATTAATGAACTAGGATTAGCTGGTATAAAAAAGGCTTATGAACAAGACGTTGAAAACTCTGAAACATATTTCTTTAAGGGTTGTATAAGATCAGGTCAAAAGATAGAAACAGAAGGAAGTATAGTAATTCTTGGAGATGTAAATAGTGGAGCAGAAGTTATTGCTGGAGATAACATTGTGGTATTGGGATTTTTAAGAGGACTAGCACATGCAGGAGCAAAAGGAAATAAAAAGGCAATAATTGCAAGCCATAAAATAGAATGTCCACAATTAAGAATTGCAAATATATTAAAGGAAATAGAAAAAGAAGAAATAGAAGAAACAAAGCAATTTGCTTCAGTTGATAATGATGTGATAATATTAGAATAATAAAGAAATAAGCGAAAATAACAAAATTTTATCATCACTATATAGGCGAGTGTTAAAATCTCCGCCTATTAGTGGTAATAATTGGGCCATCTTATCCATTTTAATATATTGGTCGAGTTTATTTTTTTTTGAATCAGTTAAAAATGGTTTTAAATCATAAAGCAATTTTATTCGAGGATTATCATTTTTTGTATTCATTTTATCTAATATTGATTTTATTTTTATTATTGTATCTATATCAATATCAATGTTTTGGGAACTATTTGTTTCTGCTGAATTCTCTTCAGTAGCAGAGGATGTATTATTAAGCATACCCATAAGGTTATTTATTGCTTCAGGAGAAATTGCATCTTTATTTATATTCAATTTTTCAAAAATACCAGATAAATCCTCATTCACAATACAAAACTCCTTATTTATTATTTTTATTAATTTGATTTAAAATATCATTTTTATCTTTTGTTTGTAAAATCTTGTTAGCCTTGGCAATTCCAGCTTCTAATTCACTTTTATCCATTTTTGACAGCATTTGCAATAATTTAGACATATCAATGTTATTGTTGTTCATTACAAATCAATCCTTTCTAAAAAATATCTTTTCATAATTAAATATATGAAGAGTGAATATAAATATGTGAATAATAAAAAAATATATTTACAAATATATTTTTTTTGTGATATAATTTACTATATTATAAAAGAGGAAAAAAATTATGAATCAAATTTTAATTACCGAAAATAATTATAATAAACAAAATAAACATCAAAAAAAAGAATCATATAAACCGAGAAAACCTATGAGAACAGAGGGCAATGGATTGCTGGATATGAGAAAAATAGTTGTTACTTTTTCTGTAATCATAATATTATTTGCTGTAATAATTGTTAGTACTCAAGTAATTGTAATGATAAAAGAAAGAGAAAGTAAGAAAGATACGCCAGTTGCAGCCCTAAATAAACCAACGATAACGATTGAAAAAATAGAAAATACTTGCAAGATACAAATTGTATATGATGAGGGATTAGATAAAACTAGGTATTGGTGGAATGATGATACTAACCTTGTTGTGGAAAATAATATGAATGGTTCAACAGAGTCAAAAAGAACTCTTCAAATTCCAGATGGAGATAATAATATATTACATGTAACAGCTACAGGTATTGATGGAAGTTTTAATGAGGCAAGTTATAGTTTTGGAGAAAATACAGAAAACTTGGATTCAAATAAACCAAAGATTGACACATATTTTTATGGAGAAACAAACCAAATAGATATTATAGCAAAAAGTGCTAAAGGAATTAAGGAAATAACATATAACTGGAATGATGAAACTGAAGTAACTGTTACAAATACTACCAATAATCAAAATGAATTTAAAATAACCATTGAAGGAAGAAGAGGCACAAATAAATTACAATATAAAGCTACAGATTTAGAGGGCAATGTTCAAGAAAAAGAGCAAAATATAGTTGGAGTATTAAGCCCAGAAATTAAATTTGAGATACAAAATGGCAATATATTAAACATAAATATAAAACATGATAAAGGCTTTAAAAAGGTAATTATCACACTTAATGGAATGGAAAGTGTATATGATGAAAATAACCCATCATATAGTCAATTAACAAAAGAACTAAATTTTTCAGTTGAAGCTCCAGCCGGACCATTACAAGTACAAGCTACTGTATATACATTAGAAGAACCAGATAAGGCATATCAAGAAATAGGAACAGCTACTATACAATAAAAAAAGGAGAAAACAATGTTTCAAGAAATATATGTAATAGATGAACAAGAGAAATTAACAGAAGAATTAAAAACAGTTTTTGAAAAACATCAAAATTTAAAATTTAAAACAATATCAACTAATGATTTGGATACTGTATTAGAAAATCCACCACAATTAATTATAATAAATGATGATAATATAAAAATAAAAACAGTTGAGCTTTGCAAGAGGATAAGAACAAATGAGGAGAACAATATAATACCAATTATAGTTGTATCATCAAATGAGAATGCAGAGTTTAAAATGGATCTTGCTAAAAACTATGTTGAGTATTATATTGCAAAATCAATGGGAACAGAATATTTATACTATAGAATAAGAAATATATTTAGACTTTTAGTTATAAATAGAACAATTAGCCCATTAACAGGCTTGCCTGGGAATGTGCAAATTCAAACAGAACTAAAAAAACGCCTACAAAGGAAAGAAGATTTTGTAGTTCTATATATAGATTTAGATAACTTTAAGGCATATAATGATGTATATGGTTTCTTAAAAGGTGATGAAATAATAAAATATACTTCTAAGATTGTATTAAAAAATATTAATAAATTAGAGAAATCAGATGTGTTCTTTGGCCACATTGGTGGAGATGATTTTGTTGTTATATTAGATAGAGACGTACCTTATGAAGAAATCTGCAAACAAATAATATCTGAATTTGATGCAGGTGTTAAATATTTCTTTACAAAAGAAGATTTAGATAGGGGATACCTAAAAATTCAAAATAGAAAAGGAAAAATGGAACACTTCCCAATAACTGCTATATCAATAGGTGTAGTTGTTGCAGAAAAAGATAAATTTTCTAATGTATTAGAAATAGGAGAAATAGGAGCACAAGTTAAACATGTAGCTAAAAAATATAAAGGAAGTTGTTATGCAATAGATAGAAGAAAACACTAAAATTGTAATTAAACTAAATTAACCCTCATATAATTTAATATGGGGGTTTTTTATGCTTATTTTAAATAAAAAAAGAATATATTTAATTTTAACTTGTTTAATTTTATCAACAATGGTATTTCAATTTAAAACTTCTAAAAACATACAAACAGTAGAAACTGTAGCACTTCCGGTAAATAAAAAAACAATAGTATTAGATGCAGGGCATGGACGGAGAAGATGGTCGGAGCAACTAGCAATAATATTTCAGAAGCTGATATTAATTTAGAGATAACATTAAAAGTTCAAAAACTACTAGAGCAAGCAGGAAGTACAGTAATATTAACTCGTTCGGATAAAAATGGGATATATGATATAGATAAAAATACATTAAGAGAAAAAAAGGTATCAGATATTAAAAACAGAACAACTATAGGAAATTCATCAGATGCTGATATTTTTGTATCAATACACTTAAATAAAATTCCTCAAACACAATATTGGGGTTGGCAAACTTTCTTTCAAAAGGAGAATGAAAATAGCAAAAGATTAGCACAAAGCTTACAACACGGACTAAATGAAACTATACAAAAGGAAAATAAAAGAGAAGCCCTAAAAATAGAAAATGTATACATAATAGAACATGTAAAAATTCCTACAGCAATAGTAGAGTGCGGTTTTTTATCAAATGAAGAGGAAAATAAATTATTGCAACAGGAAGAATACCAAAATAAGCTTGCTTGGGGAATTTATGTAGGAATAATGGATTATTTTTTAGAAAATGAAAGTAAATAAAATCTTTAAATGATACTTTTTGGTATCATTTAAAGATTTTTAAAATTTAAAATAATCCAACAATTCTTCCATCAGGGAGCACATCAATTTTTTCTGCTGCTGGAACTTTTGGTAGGCCAGGCATTGTCATAATAGAACCAGTAATTACAACAATAAATCCAGCACCTGCTGATACTTTAACCTCTCTTACAGTTATTTCAAAATTTTCAGGTGCACCAAGTTTTAGCATATCATCTGAAAAACTATACTGGGTTTTAGCTATGCAAATAGGCAAAGCTCCAAAGCCTAAATCTGTTAAATGCTTAATTTGCTCTTTGGCTTCTGGAGTAAAAATGGCTCCTTTTCCACCATAAACTCTTTGCACAATGTAATTTATTTTATTTTCAATACTATCGTTTAATTCATAGCTAAAACTAAAATTATTTTCAGCTTCTTCGCAAAGCTTTATAACTTCTTTAGCAAGCTCTATACCCCCTTTTCCGCCTTCTGCCCAAACGTTAGATAACACAACATCTGCACCAAATTCACTGCATTTTTTTACTATTAAATTAAGTTCTTCATCAGTATCTGTTGTAAATTTGTTTATTGCAACTACAACAGGAAGTTTATACACATTTTTAATGTTAGAAACGTGGCGTAAAAGATTAGGAATACCTTTTTCTAAAGCGGTTAGATTTTGCTCATTTAAACTGTTTTTATCCATACCGCCATGCATTTTCAAAGCTTTAATAGTTGCAACAATTACAACTGCACTTGGTGTAAAATTAGACAATCTACATTTTATATCCAAAAACTTTTCTGCACCTAAATCAGCACCAAAGCCTGCTTCTGTAACAGTATAATCACTAAGTTTTAATGCCATATTTGTTGAAACAATAGAATTACAACCATGTGCAATATTTGCAAAAGGTCCTCCATGAACAAAAGCAGGAGTTCCCTCAAGGGTTTGAACTAAATTTGGCTTGAAGGCATCTTTTAGTAAAGCCGTCATAGCACCTTCTGCCTTTAAATCTTTAGCAGTTACAGGTTTGCCATCATAAGTATAACCAACAATTAACTGAGAAAGTCTGTGCTTTAAATCTTGAATAGAAGAAGCAAGGCAAAAAACTGCCATAACCTCAGAGGCAACTGTAATATCAAAGCCATCATCTCGTGGAACACCATTTTTGGAACCGCCAAGGCCATCTCGAACAAAACGAAGTTGCCTATCATTCATATCAACACATCTTTTCCAAGTTATTTTTGAAGGGTTAATATTTAATTCATTACCTTGATAAATATGATTATCCACCATAGCTGCAAGTAGATTATTTGCAGCACCTATTGCATGAAAATCACCAGTAAAATGTAAATTAATATCATCCATAGGAACAATTTGGGCGTAACCACCGACCAGCAGCACCACCCTTAATGCCAAATACTGGACCTAATGAAGGCTCTCTCAAGGCAAGAATAGCATTTTTATTAAGTCTCCTTAAGGCATCTGCAAGCCCAATAGTAGTTGTAGTTTTGCCTTCTCCAGCAGGAGTTGGATTAATTGCAGTTACTAAAATTAATTTACCATTTTGTTTATTGGAATTGGATAGTAGAGATAAATCAACTTTTGCCTTATATTTTCCATAAGGTTCAATATATTTTTCACCAATTCCCGCATCCTTTGCAACTTCCAAGATATTTTTTAGCTTAGCAGAACCGAGCTATTTCAATGTCAGATTTCATCTGCAATTCCTCCTTTTCTAACATTATAATATATACAAAATGAAAAAATGTCAACAAAAAACTACAAAATTATTGAAAAAAAAAATACAATATGCTAAACTAATAATTAGAAGGTTTATGCTTACAAAAGAATGAGATGGAGGAAACATGGGTAAAACAGTAGAGAAAATTGTAATAAATACAGAAAGTATAGATATTGTTTCTGTGGAAAACGGAGTAAATAGCATAGTACAATTAGGCTTAGAAGCACAAGAAGACAGTATCAAAGATATTTTTGAAAAATATAACTTGAATAATATAATAAATTACCCTTTTGACGAGAAAATAGTAAGGGCTTTAGCAGAGAACGAAGAGCAATTAGTTGATTATTTACAAGTATGTAGACAAGCTGCATATTCAAAAGGAAAAATTAAAATACCTGATAGTATACCAAATATAGAGTATGATTTTAGAGAATTAAAAAATGGAATTGCAAAAGTTAGTGAAGGTGAGCAGAAAAGCAAGCAAATAGAAATGTATAAGCAAGCAAAACAAACACAGGATACTTTTAGAAGTTCAAAAGGCAAAGTAGATATTTTAATGGGTATAGTTGATAAGGCATACTTTACAGTACAAGCATTTTTACAGAATAGAAACAAGAATCAAGTTAAGGCTTTGAATCCTGGTAAGATGGAGGCTAGAAGAAGCATTAGGGATGAGTTGAAAAATAGAGAATATACTGAGAAAACAAATGAGGTATCAAGAGAGTATAAAGAGGCATTAGAGCAAAAAGAAATGGCCGTGCCAGTTGTAGATAAGGAAAGTGGCGAGCAAGAAATAGATGAGATGATTAATTTGTAAAGCTTGAGATAAGAGAAAATTGAAATAAACAAAAATCAACAAAAAGGAAATAATAATCCAAATTGTTGATTTTTTTATCTTTTTTAGTCGAATTTTGTCGAACGATTTTTCTTTACAAATGGGGCTTTCTATGCTAAAATAAATACATCTTTAATTGCGAAAGCAATTTCAAAATAATTCTAGGAAAGGGATAGAGTTCTTTTATTCCGGTAATTCCAAATTTTTTAAAAATTTAATATTGAAAAGAGGTGAAGTGTATAAAGAGTTATACAAGATTAATTGTAAGCCTTATAGTTTTAGTTTTTGTTATATTTACTCTAAATGGTGTAAATTTGGCAATAGAGAGCTTACAAAACAGCAATAATACACAAGAAGATATTATTCAAGAAAAACTAAAAGAGGAAATTATCATGGTAGATGAGGATAAGAAAATTGAAAATCTCCTTGGTATAACAAATGGAGCTAATGAGTTGTGGCAAGTGGAGGTTCCTGTGATAAATTTAATGGCTCCGATTGCACAAGATACAACACAAGAAGTTATGAAAAATTATGTAGGACATTTTGTAAATACGTCTTTCTGGAAAGGTAACATTGGCTTAGCTGCTCATAACAGGCGGATTTCCAATAAATTATTTTGAAAAGGTTAAAGATTTAAAGCTAGGAGATGAGATTATATATAAAACACCTTATGGAACAAAAATTTACGAAATTGTTTTGTCTACAATAATAGATGAAACAGATTGGTCATACTTGCAAGAAACGGAAGATAATAGAATTACTTTGATAACGTGTGTACGTAATAAGCCTCAAAAAAGGCTTTGTGTACAAGCCGTAGAAAGAATATAAAATAAAGGAAAGGAAATAGTCATGAAAATAATTAAAAAAATAAGTGTAATTTTAATACTAATGATAACTGCATTAGCTGCAATATGCCCAATAATAAGCAATGCAACAGGAAATACTGTAACAATTTATGGTAAACCAAGATATAATTATTTACTTAAAAGGAATGGAGTTGATTTAACTTGCATACCACTTGCATATACAAAAGATGGAATAGAACATCCAGTATATTGTTTAAATTTAGAATTAGATGGCGCAACAGAAACTTTTTCTTATGATGTAAATATTGATAATGAAATAACAAATATGGAAATTTGGAGAACTATAGTAAATGGTTACCCATATAAAACTCCAGCTGAATTAGGTTGTGAAACAAAGGAAGAAGCTTATTTAGCTACAAGACAAGCTATATATTGCTCAGTCTATGGAAGAGATCCTAATAGCTATGAAACTTCAAGTGAGGGAACAGGAGATAGAACTTTAAATGCTCTAAAATACATAGTAAATACTGCTAGAACTTCAACAGAAACAAAACCTAGTTCAACATTAAAAATAAATTCAAATAGTTCAAAATGGGAAATAGATAATATTAATTCAAATTTTGTATCTAAAGAATTTACAGTAACAGCAGCTGCTGGAATAAATAATTACAAAGTTGAAATTACAGGTGATTTAGTTCAAGAAATGCAAATTACAGACACCAATAATAACCCAAAAAGTGAATTTAAAGGAACTGAAAAGTTTAAAATTTTAATTCCTATAAAAAATATACAAAATGATGGAACTTTTACAATTAATTTAACAGGAAAAGTTGCTACAAAGCCAGTATTATTTGGACTTTCAGGAGATAGTACATTGCAAAATGTTGCTGTAACAGGTGGGATATATGAGGAAGGAGAAGGAAGCAAACAAGAATATTGTTTTAAAAATGAAACAAAAATAATAATTTTGAAACAAAACCAAGAGACAAAACAAGCTTTAGAAGGAGTAAAATTTCAATTATTAAATTCTAATAAAAAAGTAATATTTGCAGATTTAAAAACAGATGAGGAAGGCAAAATAGTTATAGAAAATTTATTACCAGGCAAGTATTATATACAAGAAATTGAAACTCTAGAAGGATATGAAAAATATGATAAATTAATAGAAGTAGATTTAAGACTTAATGAAGAAATAAAAATAACAGTAAATAATTTGCAAAATGATGAGAAGCCAGAAATAGACAAAATAGATACAGAATTAGAAGTTGAACAAGTAAAAACAAGCCAAGATGTTAAACAAGAAAAAAACAATTATGAAAAAATACAATTTGAAAAGGAGGTTGAAAAGCTACCGAGAACAGGAATGTAAAATAGGATTTATTTAGATAGAATTTTTTAGAATTATAATATAGAGAAGCAAATAGTGCAGTGTTAAACTTTTTAATCATTGCACTATTTTTTTATTAAAAATTATGATATAATTACCTCCCGAAGGGGATGAGAAAAAATGAAGTATATTTTAGCATCTGAATCACCTAGAAGAAAAGAGCTTTTAGAAATGATGGGACTAGAATTTGAGGTAAAGCCAAGCCATAGTGATGAAACTTTTGAAAAGGATTTAAGTATAGAAGAACAATCTAAAAGATTAGCATATATTAAGGCAAAATCTGTATTTGATGAAACAACAGGAGACAGAGCTGTTATTGGTTCTGATACAATGGTTATTAAACAAGATAAAATATATGGAAAGCCACATACAAGAGAGCAAGCAATAGCAATGCTAAGAGATTTAAGCAATGATAAACATCAGGTAATTACAAGCATAAGTGTAATATCTCAAAAAAATGGAGAATATAAAGAGCAATTAGATTATGATATTGCAGATGTATACTTTAAAAAGATGACAGATGAAGAAATTGAAAAATGGATAGATGATGATAAGCCTTATGATAAAGCTGGCGGTTATGCTGTACAAAGTGCTTTTGGGGTACATATAGAAAAAATAAATGGCAACTTTTTTACTGTTATGGGTTTGCCAATACATAAGTTATATGATATGTTAAAAAACATATAAAAATTGGAGGATATAAATGTTAGAATTAAAAAATGTTTCTAAATTTTATTATAACAATGGAGTAATCGCTAGTGGATTTACAAAAGTCAATTTAAAGCTTAATATAGGAGAATTTGTGGCAATCACAGGTGAATCTGGAAGTGGTAAGTCTACCTTATTAAACGTAATTAGCGGATTAGATAGTTATGAAGAAGGAGAAATGTATGTAAATGGCAAAGAAACAAGCCATTACAGTGATAAAGACTTTGAAAATTTTAGAAGAAAATACATAGGAAATATTTTTCAAACATTTAATTTAGTAAACAGCTATACTGTTTATCAAAACATAGAACTTGTGCTACTACTTAATGGATACAAAAAGAAAAAAATAAAGAAAAAAATTATTGAATTAATAAAAAAAGTTGATTTATACAAATTTAGAAACACAAAAGTATCTAAATTATCTGGAGGACAAAAGCAAAGAGTTGCAATAGCTAGAGCTTTAGCAAAAGAAACACCAATAATCATTGCAGATGAGCCAACAGGAAACTTAGATAAGGAAGCGGCAGAAAGCACAATAAAACTTCTTAGTGAAATAGCAAAGGATAAATTAGTTGTAATTGTTACACATAATTATGAGCAAATTGAAAAATATGTAACAAGAAAAATAACAATGCATGATGGCAGAATAATTGAAGATAAAAAGATTAAAGATATAAAAAATGATATTAAAGCAAATGAGATAGAATATAAAAACATTACTCCATGCAATAAACTTAGATTAGGATTTAGAAACACATTTAATATAAAAACAAAGTTTGTATTGCTATTTATGGTATTTTTCTTTATGACAGCTGCGATAGTGGCTCAGTATTCAAACAGTAAAAAACAAAAACACGTATCAGATATGGATAGAAGCAACATCTTTTTCCAAAATACAAATGAAAACAGAATTATAATAAAAAAACAAGATAAAACGCCATTTAATGAAGTGGAAGATTATGCACAAATAAGGGCCTTAAGCAATGTAGACTATATAGTTAAAGATGATGTACTATTAGACCAATCAATAATTCTAACAAATTCAAAAAACATATCATTATACACAAAAACTTCAAGTATTAACAGCTTAAAAGGAGATGTAGATGTAGGAAGATTACCAGAAAATGATAATGAAATTGTTGTAGAAGGCTATGAAGATGAGTATTACATGAATGAATTAATAAAAGGCCTAGGTAATACAACAGTATCACTAATGAATATGTATACAGGAGAAACAAATGAAGATATATCAATGAATGTAGTTGGTATAAAATACATGGAATTAACATCAATGTATGGTAATGATAATGTATATGTAAGTGATAAGGTATTAGACCAAATGAGATTCCAAATTAATCAAACATATAGCAAAGTAAAGGTACTATTTCAGGATAAATACTATGAATCAAACCTATATAGCCCATATTTTAGAATAAAAACAAGCGAAAATGTACCAGCAGGGAAAGCTTATGTAAGTGATAATTTGAATTATGAGGTATCAAGCGGTTCATGCAGAAGTAAACCAATAAAAATTGAAGTTGAGAACATATACTATAAAGAAAAATTAGATTTAACAATAGAAAAAACATATACAAAATATAATCTAAAAAGATTAATAGGCAAAGATGAAGAGTATGAGTTAAATAATGGAACTATATATATAAATCCAGAAGATTATAACAAATTATTTAATAAAGAACCATACCAATCAAGTGTATTTGTAAAAGATGCAGAACTATTACATGAAACAGCTAATGAATTAGAAAACTTGGGATATAAAACTTTAGTAATTAAAGATACATTATCAAAGACTGGTAGTTCACAAATAATTGAAGTATTCCAAACTATAGTAACAATAATACTAATAATTACACTATTTTTCATAGCATATTTTGTAATAAAGATTATTTTAAAATCAAGAAATACATATTTTGCAACACTTAGAATGTTGGGAGCAACTAGAAAAGTATCTAAACAACTACTAGTAATTGAATTATTAATAGTAGAAAACTTAGCATACCTAGTTTCTATGAGTGTAATTATACTTCAAGCAAAGCAAATAATTAATTGGAGCTTTGTACAAACATTATTAGACTACTTAAACATAAGTGACTATATCATTTTGTATGTTATTTTAATTGCTATGTCATACATAATTAGTTTAAAATATGCAAAAAAACTATTTAAAGAAACAAGCATTAAAACATACAACGAGGAGGTGTAACTTATGATAGAGATTACAGGAGCTAATAAATATTTTAATAGACATAGGAAAAATCAAATACATGTTATAAATAATATTTCCTTACAAGTAGAAAATACTGGATTAGTTGCATTGCTAGGGCCAAGTGGTTCAGGTAAAACAACCTTATTAAATGCAATAGGTGGATTAGATAAAATTCAAAAAGGAAAAATATATGTAAATAATAAAAAAATAACATCAAAATTCACAACAAAAGTAGATAAAATACGTACTCTAAGTATAGGCTATATTTTTCAAGATTACAAATTAATAGAAAACTTAAGTGTGTATGATAATGTCGCAATAGTTTTAAAAATGATAGGCATAAAAAATAAAGAAGAAATTAAAAAAAGAGTGAACTATTGCCTAGAAAAAGTTGGAATGTATAGATATAAAAATAGGCCAGTAGCAATGCTTTCAGGAGGAGAAAGACAAAGAGTTGGTATTGCAAGAGCTATTGTAAAAGCTCCAGACATAATATTAGCAGATGAACCAACAGGAAATTTAGACAGCAAAAATTCATTAGAAGTAATGAATATAATAAAAGCAATATCAAAAGAAAAATTAGTAATACTGGTAACTCATGAAAGAAACTTAGCAGAGTTTTACGCAAGTAGAATAATTGAATTACAAGATGGAAGTATAATAAAAGATTATCAAAACGTTCATAACAATGAGCTAGATTATAGAATAGAAAATAAATTTTATTTAAAGGACTTTAAAGAACATAAAGAAATAAAACAAGAAAATACAAATATTAATGTATATTCAGAAGAAAAACAACCAATAACTTTAAATATTGTCTTAAAAAACGGTAATATATACATTAAAACAGAGCAAAATGAGAAAATTGAAGTAATAGATGAAAACTCAAGTTTAGAAATGGTAGATGACCATTATAAGAAACTAAGCAAAAAGGAATTGGAAAAATATAAATTTGATTTTGAAAACATAATTGATAAGAATATAAAAAAGAAATATTCTTCAATTTACAATCCAATAACTCTTGTAATAAATGGATTCAAAAAAGTATTTGATTTTTCCGTATTAAAGAAAATTTTACTTGTAGGATTTTTCATATCAGCAATGTTTATAATGTATGCAGTAAGCAGCATTTGTGCTACATTGAATGTAAAAGATACAGACTTTATACAATATAACAGTAATTATTTGCAATTAAAACAGCCTAATATATCTGTTGATGAATATTTACTATATGAGCAAAATGAAAATGTTAATTATATATTGCCAGGTAGTTCATTAGTAGTATTTAAGTATATACCAAATGAATACTATCAAACCAATGAATGGACTTTATATGTTTCAGGTTCACTTTCAAGCACAGAAATGATAAGTGATGAAAATATAGTATATGGAATAAAGCCAGAAAATGATAGACAAATAGTAGTAGATAAAATGATTATACAACAACAAATAGATGGGGAAAATCAACAGTTTAAAATGATGGGAATATTAAAACCTGAAGACATGATAGGAAGAAAACTTACAGTTGACAATATAGGAGAATTTACAATAGTAGGATTAGTAGACCTTTCAACCCCTTCAATATATGCAAATACAGCAATGCTAATAAGTATTGTACAAAATGCAATGGAGGGAAGCAGTTACACAGTATCTGGGGGAATGTACTATGCAGATGCTTCAACAGAACAAGCACAATTTTTAGATTACAAGATATTTGAAGACAAGATAACACTAAAAAAAGGAAGATTTCCAGAAAATGATTATGAAGTAATTGTAAATATTTCTCATAGATATGAAATGCCTTTAAATAAAACAATTCCGGTACTTGTAAATGACACAAAACTAAAAGTAGTAGGATATTATGAAAGCCAAGAAGGAATAGATACTTATTTAGTAAACAATAACACAATAAAATATAAGCTAATAAAAGAAAAACAAGAATTTATGGTATACGCTAAAAATCAAGCTCAGGCATTGCAAGAGTTTAGAGACATGGACTTAAACATAGTAAATACATTTGAAAACAGCAAAAAAGAATATTTAAGACAAAAAAGAGAAAGAATGAAAACAAGCATAATAGTTGCTACCATTATACTTGCAATATCACTTGTAGAGATATTCTTAATGATACGTTCATCATTCCTATCAAGAATAAAAGAAATAGGAATATTAAGAGCGATAGGACTAAAGAAAAAAGATATATATAAGATGTTTGCAGGCGAAACAATAGCAATAACAACACTTGCAAGCGTTCCTGGTATAGCTTTAATGGCATATATTTTAAATGCATTATCAAAAATTACATATATTGAAAAGTTCTTCTTAGTAAATGTATGGTCAATAATAGCAACAGTAGTATTTATATACTTATTTAATTTAATAATAGGCTTGTTACCAGTGCATAGAGTAGTAAGAAAAACACCTGCACAGATATTAAGCAGACATGATATTTAAAAAAAAGTTGAAGCGGCAATAGCATGCTAAAAAAAGGAGAAAAAATGGATACAGAATTAAAAGCTTTTTTACAAACAAATCCCAAAACAAATTTTATGCAATCACCAGAATGGGCAGAAGTTAAAACAGAATGGAAAAAAGAATTTATAATAGTAAGAAACAAAGAGGGACTAATAAAAGGCACAATGAGTATTTTACTTAGAAAGGTGCCAATCATAAATAGGCATATAATGTATGCTCCAAGAGGTTTCATTTGTGATCCACATGACAAAGAAACCTTAAAAGAGCTTACCCAAAAGGCACAAGAAATAGCCAAAAGATATAGAGCCTTTATATTTAGACTAGATCCAGATGTTTTACAAAGTGATGAAGAATTTAAAAACATAATAAAAGAATTAGGATATAAAACAAAAAAGAACATAAAAAATATAGGACAAGTATTACAACCTAAATATGTTTTTAGACTAAATGTAAAAGATAAAACTGAAGACGAGCTTTTGCAATCATTTGAATCAAAAACAAGATATAATATAAGACTCGCAGGCAGAAAAGGTGTAAAAGTTAGAGTTGGAACAAGAGAAGATTTGAAAATATTTTATGATATAATGAAAACAACAGGCTCTAGAGATGACTTTTTCATAAGACCATTATCATATTTTCAAAAAGTATATGACGCTATGGGAGAAGAACATGCAAGAGTTTACATTGCGGAATTTGAAGGAGAAGCAATAGCAGCAACCCTTCCAATTTACTATGGAAACAAGGTATGGTACTTATATGGAGGAAGTTCAAATAAACACAGAAATTTAATGCCAAATTATTTAATACAATGGGAAATGATAAAATGGGCTGTTGAAAATAAATGTGATTGGTATGACTTTAGAGGAGTATCAGGATTCAAAAGCGAAAATGATCCACAATACCGGAGTATACAAGTTTAAAAAAGGGTTTAATCCAGAATTTATGGAATTTATAAATGAAATGTACATTATTTATAATCCATTTATAAATTGGATGTTTAATATAAGCACAAAAATTTATAGTAAATTAAGCCTTTTAAAAGGAAGATTAAAGAAAGGAGGTGAGAAAAAATGATTTCAGAGTACATAAAAAGATTTGAAAAAAGAACAATAATTAGTTCAATTATAATGATTCTTGTATCAATATTACTAATAGCAAAACCTGAAACAATGCTAAACACAGTTGTAACTGTATTTGGAATAGGAATGTTATTAGATGGAATCTTCAGTATAGTACTTTATATTGCAACAGATAAGGAGCAAAAAGTATATAGTAATGCCTTAGCAGAAGGAATTCTAGGAATACTTATATCAATACTAATATTAATCAAAAAAGATTTTGTTATATCAATAATACCAATACTTGTTGGAATATGGATAATAATAAAAAGTATAACAAAAATACAACTTTCATTAAATGTAAAAACCGTAGATGAAAAAAGTTGGATATTAATATTACTTTCAGCACTTATTACATTAGTAATAGGAATTATAATAATTGTAAATCCTTTTGATACAATGGTTTCAGTAGTAATGTTTGCCGGAATACTATTATTAGTAACAGGTGTTATAGATATAGTAGAAAGTATATGTATGTTAATAAAATTGAAATAATAGTAAATAGTTCACAATTTATCCACCAAATGTGGATAAATTGTGGACAAATTTTTAACTAAATTAATTTTTAAAATCAAGAATAAAATTCAATAATTTCTTGATTTTTTTAATATTTTGATATAATATAATAGCAGTTTAGAAAGGATTGATATACAATGGACAAAATTATAAAAACAATAGCAGCAGAATTAAATATTAAAGAAAGTCAAATTAAAAGTACAATAAATTTAATAGATGAGGGAAATACCATCCCATTTATAGCACGTTATAGAAAAGAAGCAACAGGAGGACTAAGTGATGAAGTTTTAAGAGATTTAGATGAAAGACTAAATTACTTAAGAAATCTTGAAACAAGAAAAGCAGATGTTTCAAGGATTATAGAAGAACAAGGAAAACTTACAGAAGAAATAACAAAAGCATTAGAAGAAGCAACTACACTTACAGAAGTAGAAGACATTTATAGACCATACAAACAAAAGAAAAAAACAAGAGCTACAGTTGCCAAAGCAAAGGGACTAGAGCCATTAGCGGAGATTATTTATGCACAAAAAGAAACAAAAAATATTTTTGATATAGCAAAAGAATTTATAAACCCTGAAAAGGATGTAAACACAATAGAAGAGGCAATAAATGGAGCAAAAGATATAATTGCAGAAAATGTATCTGATGTAGCAGATTATAGGAAAGAAATAAAAAGACTATGCTATGTTCAAGGTAAAATTTCAACTAAAAATGCAAAAGAAAATGAAAAATCAAATTACGAAATGTATTATAAATTTGATGAAGAAATAAAGAAAATCCCAAGCCACAGAATTTTAGCAATAAATAGAGGAGAAAAAGAAGAATTTTTAAAAGTTACAATTCAAAAACCAGAGGAAAAGATTTTAAACTTTTTAAGAAAAAACATAATAAAAGGAGAAACACAATTTACAAGCATACTAGAAGACACAATATTAGATAGCTATAAACGCTTAATAGAGCCATCAATAGAAAGAGAAATTAGAGCAGATTTAACCCAAAAAGCAGAAGAGCAAGCAATTAAGGTTTTTGGCAAAAATGCAAAACAATTATTATTAGGTGCACCAATAAAAAATATAACTGTTATGGGGTTTGATCCAGCATATAGAACAGGTTGTAAAATTGCAGTAATAGATGATACTGGAAAAGTACTAGATATTGCAACAGTATACCCAACAGAGCCACAAAATGACGTAGAAGGTGCAAAGAAAATATTAAAAAATTTAATTTCAAAACATAAAGTAAATATGATAGCAATAGGCAATGGAACAGCATCAAGAGAATCTGAAACATTTGTAGCAGAAATGATAAAAGAAATTCCAGAAAAGGTCTGCTATGCAATAGTTAGCGAAGCTGGAGCATCTGTTTATTCAGCATCTAAGCTTGCAACAGAAGAATACCCTGACATAAATGTATCTATAAGAGGAGCAATTTCAATAGCAAGAAGATTGCAAGATCCACTTGCAGAACTTGTAAAAATAGATCCAAAAGCAATAGGTGTTGGTCAATATCAACATGATGTTGATCAAAAAAAATTAGCAGAAAATCTAACAGGAGTAGTAGAAGACGCAGTAAACAAAGTTGGTGTAGATATTAATACAGCAACTCCATCACTACTTTCTTATGTATCTGGAATAAATAAAACAATAGCAAAAAACATAGTAACATATAGAGACGCAAATGGAAAATTAAGGGAACGAAAGGAACTATTAAAAGTACCAAAGCTTGGCAAATCAGCTTTTGAGCAATGTGCAGGATTTATAAGAATATTTGATGGTAAAAATCCATTAGAAACAACAGGTGTTCATCCAGAAAGCTATGAAGTGGCAGAAAAATTGCTTGCAAAAATTGGTGCAGATAAAAAAGACTTACTAAACAAAGAAAAATTAGAACAAATAAGAGCAAACTTGACAACCTTAGATGTGCCAAAAGTTGCTAAAGAACTTGATGTAGGAGAATTAACATTACAAGACATAATAGACGATTTATCAAAACCAGGCAGAGATCCAAGAGAAGAAATGCCAAAGCCAATTCTAAGAACAGATGTGTTAAAATTCGAAGACTTAAGAGAAGGAATGATTTTGCCAGGAACTGTAAGAAATGTAATAGACTTTGGAGCATTTGTTGATATTGGAGTAAAACATGATGGCTTGGTTCATATCTCAGAAATGAGTGAAGAATATATTAAAAATCCGTCAGACGTAGTATCTGTAGGAGATATTGTAAAAGTTAAAGTAATAGGAATAGACCAAGAAAGACAAAAAGTAAAACTAAGTATGAAATTATAGGGAGTAAAGATGAAAAAATTAAAAGAACTAATTTATTGGATAGTATTTGTAATATATGAGGAGTTAATAATGGCAATGCTAATATTTGGAAAATTTCCAAAAACAGCACCACTAATAATACTGCTAACATTGCCATTTGCAATAGGACTAAACATATTAACATCAATATTTGGAAAAAAAGCAAATACAGTAATTGCATATATATTAACATTGGGCGAATGTTTTATAATGTCAGCACAACTAATATATTATAAAATTTATGAAGCGATTTTGTCAGTTTACTCAATAATAAATGGAGGGCAAGTTACAGAATTTATTACAACAATACTAGATGAAATGGCTCAAAACTGGCTTCGGCCTTGTATTAATCTTTATACCATTTGTAATATTTATAATACTACACCTAACAAAGGTTTTAAAATTTGAAAAAGATTTAAAAATGGAAACCTTAATAAAACTAATCAGCATTTTAGTTTTATATATAACAGGAATCGTGTTCATAAATACTGGAAAAACAGAATCAATACACTCAAATAAAAACCTGTATTATAATATACATATACCAAAAGTTACAGCAAATAGAATGGGTATATATACAACAATGAGATTAGACCTAGAACGTTTAATATTTGGCTTTGAAGAAAAAGTTAAAATAGAAGTTGAAGCTCTTCCAACTAGTGTAACAGAAGAAAAAATAAAATATAATATTACAAATATAGATTTTGATACAGCTATTGCAGAAGAAACAAATGATACAATCAAAACAATGCACGAATATTTTGCAAACCAAATACCTAGTGAACAAAATGAATATACAGGGATGTTTAAAGGAAAAAATTTAATAGTGTTTGTTGCAGAAGGCTTAAGCAATGTTGCAATAAGAGAAGATGTAACACCAAACTTGTATAAACTATATCAAGAAGGATTCCAATTTGATAACTTCTATACACCGCTATTCCCAGTTAGTACAGCAGATGGAGAATATATGACAGATACATCACTTATTCCAAAAGAAGGAGTATGGAGTATATATAGAGTAAAAGGACATTACATACCATATTCATACCCAAATGTATTTGAACCATTAGGATATTCAAGCAATAGTTATCATAATCATACAGCAACATATTACCATAGAGACGAGTATTTAGAAACAATGGGATATAATTCATATTTAGCAAAAGGAAACGGACTAGAACAAAGAATGAATACAAAATTATGGCCAAATAGCGATTTAGAAATGATAGACGTAACAGTTGATGATTATATAAACAATGACAAATTTTTAGCTTACTATATGACAGTTAGTGGACACTTAAATTATACAACAAACCGGAAATTGCATGGCAAGTAGAAATTGGGACGCTGTTAAAGATTTGCCATATTCTCATAAAGCAAAAGCATATCTTGCAACACAAATTGAACTAGATAAAGCAATAGGAGAGCTAATAAAAAGATTAGAAGCTGCTGGAAAATTAGAAAATACAGTAATTGTAATAAGCCCAGACCATTACCCTTATGGATTAACACTTGAAGAATTAAATGAACTATCTAGTTATGAAAGAGACAATACATTTGAAAAACATCATACACCACTATTAATATGGAGTGGAAGTATGGAACAACCAATTAAGGTTGATAAAGTATGCTCAAGTTTAGATGTATTACCAACAGTGCTTAACCTATTTGGAATAGAATATGATTCAAGGCTACTTATGGGAAATGATATAATGTCAAATAACAAAGAACAAATAGTAATTTTCTCAGACAGAAGCTTTATAACAGAAAAAGGCAGATACAGCTCAGTAAATGGAGTTTTCATTCCAAATGAAGGACAAGAAGTAGACGAAAATTATCAAGAAGAAATAAACCAAATAATATATCAAAAATTCAAAATGTCAACAATGATATTAGATTATGACTATTACAGAAAAATAATAAAATAGTATTGCATAAATTTTTTAGTTTGGTGTATAATCTAGGTATAAATTTTAAAAGGAGGAAGATTATGGAGAGAAAAGTAAAAGTAGTACAATTTGGTACAGGAAAAATGGCAGTATATACTATGC
>USDL01000007.1 GCA_900553365.1 uncultured Clostridium sp. | reverse complement strand
TAGGAGAAAATAAAAAAGGAAAAAGAATAGTTGAGATAAAGAAATATAAATAAAACAAAGCCTTTTACAATAATAAAGCATATTATTGTAAAAGGTGTTTTTTTATGAGGAAATATAATAGAGATGTGATGAGTTATGGGTTTAGAAAATTAAGGAGGATAAAGATAGAAGGGGTGAGGTAGATAGGTTAATGTTGACATATAAGTAAAAAACAAATATAATAAAACAAAAAAATTAAAAAAATTTTCTTATTCTACACATTTCGACATTTTTTGCATATCAGTGTATGTTATACTATAAATGTTTTAAAAAATATGAGATGAAGGAGGTGAAAAAATGCAGTATTATAATTTGAAATTAATAGTTATGCCAAAAACAGAAATAAATAGTAATTCAGCTTATGAAAAAGTATCAAAATTAATAGCAAAAGTAATGTTTCAATATGATGATTTAAAGGAATTACACGAAAAAAATGAATACAAAAACTATGTTTTTTGCAATTTATATCCAGTTGAAAAAGATGGAGTTTACAAAACAGACAAACTGTATACATTTGACATAAGATTTATAGACTTGAAAATGGCAATGAAAATAAAACAAAAAATTGAAAAAGTTGATTCAGATTTTAAAATTATTATGACCAATATACAAACTAATACACAAAGAAAAATAACAAAACTAATTACTCTTACCCCATCAATAATAACAACAGAAACAGGAAGTTATAAAATAAGTGATGATATGGAATTTGTGAAAAAGAGAATGTTAGACAATATTCAAAAAAAGTATAACAATATTTTTGATACAGACATTAAAGAAGATTTTATAAAAAATGTAAAACAAACAAATTTAAAACCAATAAAAATACCATATAAAAACATTAATCTACTAGGCAATAAGTTTGAAATTGAAGTAAAAGAAGACCCTATTTCACAAAACTTGGCATACTTAGCTTTATCTATAGGACTTTTAGAAAAAAATGCTTTAGGATTTGGCTTTTGTAGAGCAATATAACAAATGGAGGTGAGAAAATGACTTATGATTTATTATACACTTTTAAAAACTATTTTAAAGATAATAAAGTAGTATTAGATACATATAAAATGGAAAATGGTGTATATTTCCTAGCAAAGGAAGATGACACAATTGAAAAACTTGTTGTTGAAAAAGGTGAACCAGATAATTCCGAATTGTATGAATATTTGAAGGAAAAAGAGTTCTTTAGTAAATGTTTTATTTCAAATAAGGTATTAAATACAGAATGTAAAGTAACAAATTATAAGACAAAGAAGAAAATATACAGTAATAATATTTATACTTTGTTCTTCAGAAACGATAATTGTGCAGGCTTTACAAACAATTTAGAAGACAAAGCAATGCCAAATGATCTTTTTGAAGAAGTAATTAAAAAATATTATGAAGCACTTAAAAACTTAGGAAATAATGAAAAGGAAAAGAATCTAATTCAAGAAAGATATTCTGATGAAGAAATTAATGTTTATAAAGAAAAAATGATAAAGCTTTTTCGACAAATAAGCAAAGTATTTACTGAAGAAGACAAAGCCAAGAAATCAAATTGGGTAAAGATTTTTATTGATCAAAGTAATAATGAATATGAAAGAGTTGGAAATATATATAATAGAGCCAGATTATTCAATAATAATGATTATAATGTGGAATATGATAATAATATATTTGGCGCCAACAATTATAATTTTGGGTGTAATTCCCATAAACCATTCTTAGAATTAAGGACTACCCCGTTCAAAGTTGGTTCACGTATATCAATTGATGATATAGAAATAATGAGTAAGATTTACATTTGGCTGTGTAACAATAGCAGAAATGAAAGTGTATTAAAACTACCTGTTGATTGGAATTTTAAGGGAATTCCAAAAAATGAACAAAATATATCAAATAAAGACTTGTTTATTTTAAAAGTAAATGTAAATAATAAAGTTGCTAAAATAGAAGATTTTGATTATAAAAGCAAATTTAATACTGAAATAAGACCATTTACTTGCAGGGATTACATGAGACATAAAGATAATGATTATGTAATATCAAATATTAATGAATTAGAGGAATACACCAATAAAACTTGGTATTTAAACAACCAACCAAAAGCAAATTGGAAACAAGAATTGATGCAAAAATATTCACAAACATTTTTTTATTTATTTCAAAGAGAAGAAAGAAATGTTTTTCTACAAAATTTAGATAATATAGCATCAGAAATAGTAAAAAAAACATTAGTAGTTGATTTGAATTTTGGAAATACTAATAATTCTAAAAAAGCAATGAATTTGTGGATAGCGTATAAAAATTATTTTAATGAAGAAGGAGAGAGTGAAGAAATGAAATTTAATAATATTCAAGAAAAATGTAAAACCATTGTTTTAGAGGAAAAAAATATTGAAACGGATGAGGAATATTACTTTTTAACTGGACAAGTTGCATATTATCTATTTTTACAAAGTGATGCCTCAAAGCTTACACAAGATGTAACAGAACCATTTATAGAAGCTGCAAATATAACTATACTTAAAAAAGAACTTAGAGATTTATATGAAAAATATAATTATAATATTTATTTAAAAAATAAAAAATTTAATAATGTGTTTTCACAAATTTTAATACAAGAACCAGAAAATGAAGTTAGAAAAAACAAAAATGTCATACTGGCAGGAATGTTATCAAATAATTTATTTTATAATGGAGGTATAAAAGATGATGAATAAAAGAGTTTATGGAGTAGTTGGAATAAAAAGTAGATTAGCGAATTGGAATGCAGATTTTACAGGGAGACCAAGAACTACATCAAATGGAGATGTGTATGGAAGTGATAAAGCATTCAAATATCCAATAAGAAAAATGTGGGAAGCAAATGGAGAAAAGGTGTTATATGTTAAATCATATAAAAATGAAAAATCCGAGTTAATAGCAAGAACACCAAAAGAGAGATATAAGCAATTATTTGGAAAAGAAATTGAAAATAAAAAAAACAAAACAGAACTATTGAGAAATTTATTTTCAGCAATAGATGTTAAAAATTTTGGGGCAACATTTGCTGTTGAAGAAAATAATAGTGTGAGTATTACAGGAGCAGTACAAATTGGACAAGGATTAAATAAATACAATGAAAGTTATCCAGAAGTAATGGATATATTGTCACCATTTACAAATGCGAAAAAGAAGGATGCCAAAAATACATCAATAGGTAAAAAAATTGTATCAAATGAAGCCCACTATTTCTATCCATTTTCAATTAACCCAGAGAATTATAATATATATACTAATGAAATTGAAAACTTAGAAGGTTATAATGAAGAAGATTATCAGAAATTTAAAGAAGCTTGTTTAGTTGCAGCTACAGCATACAACACAAACAGCAAAGCTGGATGTGAGAATGAATTTGCATTATTTGTAGAATGCAAAGAAAACAGCAAACTATATTTAGCAAATTTAGATCAATATATTGAATTTGAAAAAGGCAATGAAAAGGACACAATAAATATAGAAAAACTAGCCGAAATATTAAATGAAGACCAAATAAAAGATAAAATAGACAGAATAGAAATATATTATAATCCATATACAACAGAACTAAAAGGAGAATTAAATAATTGTGAAGTAAAAAGTCTACTATAGAAGGGAGAAAAAAAATGGTACAAGCAATAAAATTTGAATTGAGTTCTAATATGGGAATAATAAAAAAGCCAGACAGTAATGAAACATATTATACATATAATTATCCACATAAAATAATGTTGCTAGGAATACTAGGGGCTATAATAGGCCTAAATGGCTATAACTATACAGCTTTACAAAAATACTTAGGAAAAAATGTGGAAAATGAATTACCAGAGTTTTATACAAAATTATGCAACCTTAAAATTTCAATTGTTCCAAGTTTTACTGAAACTTATATTAGAAAAAAAATACAAACTTTTAACAACTCAGTAGGATATGCTTCAGATGAACAAGGCAATAATCTTGTAGTAAAAGAACAATGGCTAGAAAATCCGAAATGGCAGATATATGTACTAAAAAACGAAATGGCAGAATGGAAAAAAATAAAAGAATACCTAGAAGATAGAAAATGTGAATATATCCCTTATATTGGTAAAAATGATCATTTTGCAGAAATTAAAAACATAGAAACAATTGATCTACAAGAAAATGTCAATGAAAATAATGTAAATTCTATAATTAGTAATAAGGCAATAAAAAGCATATCTGGGGAGATAGATGATATACTTGGGTTTGAAAATTCTTACGACAAGAAATATGAATATAGAGAAATTTTACCAACTAAACTAAATGCAAAAATAGGATATTGCAATTTTGAACAATTTATTTTTACAAACAAAGAGATGAAATTTGATAACAGAAGCATATTTAAAGATAAAGATAAAGTATTATATTTTTTCTAAGGAGAAGAAAATGAATAATCAAAAAATGCAAAAATTATTAAACTCTGAACACACATATTATGCACACAGAACAGACAGCAATAGCAAGGAATTGCTGTCTGACCATTTAAAACTAACATATAGATACTATGAAAAAATGAAAAAAACAAAGAATCTAGAAACAATAACTAAAAGCATAATTAAAGAAACTTTTTCAGTGGAAGACAAGCTAACTGAGTTTATTTATAATATGTTTGAAGAAGCAATATATTATCATGATATTGGTAAAATCAATCCATTATTTCAAAAAAACAAAATGGATAATGATTTGAAGATTAAAACAGAAGTTATTGATGATACTCATGCAGCTTTATCAGCAAGAATTTATATAGATTCAGAAATGAATGAAATTCAAAAATATGAAGAGAAAAATATATTACCAAAAAAAGAGAGATTTATAATAAGATATGTTGCATACTATTTTGGCTATGTAATATCAAGACACCACAGCGATCTAGAAGATTTAATGCATTTTGAAAAAGCAATTCAAAACAAGAATATACCAAATTGTTTTAAAGGACAAGATATACTTTATGAAAAACAGCTAGACAGAATAGGAGATGCAACAAAAGAAATGATGCCAGATGCAATTAGTTTATACATTCTTTGTAAACTGCTATATAGTGTACTAATAACCGCAGATTTTTATGCAACTTATGAATATATGACAGGGCACGAAATAAACATAGAAGATTGCAAAAATTCAAAATTATTTGATAAATATGAAGAATCAGAATTAATGAAACATATTAGAAAATATGAAAAAGGAAAAGAAGAAATAGAAGGCATTAATAAATTAAGAAGTGATATATTTTTAGAAACAGAAAAGAATTTATTGGAAAATCTTAATAATGATATTTTTTACATTGAAGCACCTACAGGAGCCGGAAAGACCAATATGGCAATTAACTTAGCAAAGCATATATATCAAAAAAGTGATAACATAAAAGCCATTAACTATATTTTCCCATTTAATAATATAATAGAACAAACAGCTTCTGTATTTGATGAGTATTTTATTAATGGCAGAGACTATATAGTAGATAATTCTACAACAGCAATTATAACGGAGAAATCCGAACAAATAGATTATGAAGCGGAATACTTAAAAGTTGCTTTTAAACAATATCCAATTACCATAACATCACATGTAAATTTATTTGACACATTATTTGGCACAGGAAAAGAAGCAAACTATGGGCTATATAGCTTAATTGGCAGTGTAATAGTAATTGATGAAATACAAACATATTCTAATGAAATATGGAAAGAAATTATATATATGTTTAGTAAATATTCAAAACTGTTAAATATAAAATTTATAATAATGTCAGCAACTTTACCGAGATTAGACTATTTGTTGAATGAAGATGTTGCAAGTTTTTGTTCACTAGTACAAAACACCAATAAATACTATGAAAATCCAATATTTAAAGATAGAGTAAAACTAAATTTTGATTTATTAAATAAAAAAATTAGTATAGAAGAATTAATAAATGAAGTACTGAAAAATAAAGGGAAAAAGGTGTTAGTGGAATGTATAACCAAAAAGACGGCAGATGAATTATATTTAAGAATTGCTGAAATAACAGATAACGTTTATGAACTTACCGGAGATGACAATATAATAAACAGAAAAAGAGTAATAGAACTTACAAAACAAAAAAATGAAATGATATTAATAGCTACACAGACAATAGAAGCGGGTGTAGATATAGACATGGATATAGGGTACAAAGATATTTCAATACTAGACAGCGAAGAACAGTTTATAGGAAGAATAAATAGATCGGCAAAAAAGAAAGAGTGTGAGGCATATTTTTTTGATTTGGATGATTCAAAAATGGTTTATAAAGGTGATAATAGATTAGAGTATAATTTGAAAAATGATCAAGTAAAAGAATTATTAATTAATAAGAATTTTAAACAATATTATAAATTAATAATGGACAAAATAGAAAAAAAGTCTCAAAAATATGATAATGGAAACATTCAAAACTTCTATAATGATTGTAAAATGCTTAATTTTAGAGAGGTTAGGAATAAATTAAAACTAATTAAAACTAATAATATACAATTAGTTCTAAATTATACAATAAAACTCACTAACGGGGAAATTAAAGGAAGCAATGTATGGAATGAATTTAAAACAATTTGTACGGATGATACACTTGGCTTTGCAGAAAAAAAGATTAAACTATCTGCCATAATGGAAAAGCTAAATTTATTTATATACACAATCTGTAAGAACTCAGATACTACCATTGAAGGTGAACGATTTGGCAATATGTATTATATTGAAAATGGAGAGAAGTACATGATAAATGGAAGATTCAATAGGAAAAAATATTTAGAGAATGGAGATGAGTTATTTATTTGAATATAAATGGAACAATAATAAACTACTATTTTCATTGTAAAAGACAGTGTTACTTATTTGCAAATAGACTAAATATGGAAGATTGCTCTGAAGATGTTAGAGTTGGCAGAGTATTGCACGAAATAAAGGCACAAGATGGCAAAAATACAGAAATAAAATATGATAATATGGCAATAGACAAGCTCACGGAAAAATATGTTGAAGAAATTAAGAAAAGTGATGCAGATATTAATGCGGCAAGAATGCAGGTTTTATTTTATTTAAAGAACTTAGCAGAAAAGGGAGTATATAAAGAAGGAAAGCTAAAAGTTATAGAAAAGAATAAAAAGGAAAAAATAAACAGCATTGTATTAGATGATAAAACAGCTTTAGAATTAGAAGAATGCTTAAAAAATATAGAAAAACTCTTAAGTCAAACCGAACCACCTAAGGCTATCTATAGAAAAACCTGTGAAAAATGTGCATATTATGAATATTGCTATATATAAGGAGAGAGAAGATGAAATCAGAAAGTAAATATATTTTCTCTAAAGGAGATTTAACAAGAGAAGATTTCAGTATAAAGTATAAAAATAGTAATGGGAATTATTATTTGCCAATTGAAAAAATAAAAGAACTTTACTGTTTTAATGAGGTTACAATATCAACAAAATTATTAGAAATATTATCAAAAGCTGGTATATTGGTGCACTTTTTTAACTACTATGGAAATTATGTAGGAACTTTTTACCCTAAAGAAAGTTTAATAAGTGGAAAATTAACAGTAAAGCAGGCTGAAGCTTTTAAAAACAATAGATTACATATAGCTAAAAAAATAGTAGCTGGAATAGCAAAAAACATAAGAGAAGTATTATATCATTATTACAGACATGGAGCGACTGAACTAAAGCCGATTTTAGACTTTTATAAAAATGATGTAGACAGATTATTAGAAAAAGCAAATGACATAAATCAGGTATTAGCAATTGAGGGAAAAACTTGGGGCTTATTTTACAGTGGTTTTAAGTATTTCTTAGAGGAAGATTTTATAATAAATAAAAGAGTGAAAAGACCACCAGATAATCCAATGAATGCACTAATATCATTTGGAAACACACTATTATATACAAAAACTATTGCGGAAATTTACCAAACTCACCTTGAACAATCAATATCATTTTTACACGAGCCAAGTGAATCAAGATTCTCATTAAGTTTGGACTTGAGCGAAGTGTTCAAACCAGTAATAGTATATAAAACAATTTTTGAATTAGTAAATAATAAAAAAATTAAAGTAGAGAAGCATTTTAATCCAGATGTAAATTATTCACTATTAAATGATGAAGGCAAAAAAGTATTTATTGATGCCTACGAAAATAGACTAAACCAGACAATAGAGCATCCCGTATTGAATAGAAAAATTACATATAAACAGGCAATAAAACTTGATGGATACAAATTGATAAAGTATATTACAGAAGGACAAGAATTTACACCATTTTATTTAGGAGATAAAAAATAGTAAAATGAAGAAAAATATAAATTATAATTATGTGTTTTTATTTTATGATGTAAATGTAAAAAGAGTAAATAAGGTTTTTAAAAAATGCAAAAAATATCTCAATCATTGGCAAAAATCAGTATTTAGAGGACCACTTACAAATTCGGAAATAATAGAACTGGAAAACGAATTAAAAAAGATAATAGACCAAGAAGAAGATTTTATATCAATTATAAAAATTGTAAACTTCAAAACAATAGGAGAAACAGTTTTAGGTATAAAAGAAAAAAACACAGAAGAAATATTTCTATAATTTCCAGGCTAGAGCTTCAAACTAGCATGAATACTGAAAAGTAAAATAATTGATATTGCTGGAAAAATTTATAAAAAACATTGAATTTATCAGTGAAAAGTGGTATCATAAAAAAATAAAAGCCTTAAATGGCGAGTGTTTAACTTCAACATAAGATGTATTTAAATAAAATTAGTCTACTCTCTACGTTTACTAATTCCAAGTTTAACTTCAACATAAGATGTATTTAAATCTTAATACCTCCTATGTTAATATTATATGTTATTTGTTTAACTTCAACATAAGATGTATTTAAATCTTTCTCTTGATTAAATTTAATTATTTTATCTTGATAGTTTAACTTCAACATAAGATGTATTTAAATTACATATGTATTGCAACAATTCAATGTTAGTTTGATGTTTAACTTCAACATAAGATGTATTTAAATTTAATAGAATTGTAGGTGTAAAAAAGGTCAGTAAGTGTTTAACTTCAACATAAGATGTATTTAAATATCAAAAAAGTGTTCCAGTAGTTATGGATCATATTGCGTTTAACTTCAACATAAGATGTATTTAAATTTTAGATATGAGAATATTATTTTTCCTATTTTGGCGTTTAACTTCAACATAAGATGTATTTAAATTCTGCTAGATAACTTCCTTCCATTAGTTTTTCTTGTTTAACTTCAACATAAGATGTATTTAAATAACAATGTGGGAAACTGCAAAAAACATTTTTAACGGGTTTAACTTCAACATAAGATGTATTTAAATTTCAAAGAATAAAATAGTTGCTTAATATTAACATTTAGTTTAACTTCAACATAAGATGTATTTAAATAACAAAAATGGGATTGAGGGAATTTATTATGTGCTACGTTTAACTTCAACATAAGATGTATTTAAATCTACTATCCCATGTATCTTGCATTTTTAACATAAAATGTTTAACTTCAACATAAGATGTATTTAAATTATCTTTGTTGTCTACCACAATCGCATACAGCTGCGTTTAACTTCAACATAAGATGTATTTAAATAATCCATTATTGCTTTTCCTCTTTGTGCTGTTATGTTTAACTTCAACATAAGATGTATTTAAATTGTTAAACCATTTCTTTTTAATTGGTAATATTAACATGTTTAACTTCAACATAAGATGTATTTAAATTATCTAAAAGTTAAACTTATATTTTGAATTATTGTTGTTTAACTTCAACATAAGATGTATTTAAATTTTTCCATATCCTCCATTAATAAAATTTTCAATTCGTTTAACTTCAACATAAGATGTATTTAAATCCATTTCCTCTTTCCTTGTTTTTCTTATTTCTTTTTTGTTTAACTTCAACATAAGATGTATTTAAATTATATAAATACTTTAGAAAAAATTTACAATCCTAAAGTTTAACTTCAACATAAGATGTATTTAAATAATTAAATGTAACAATTAGAACCAAGAGCAGATTGAGTTTAACTTCAACATAAGATGTATTTAAATTGGAAATAGCTGGTGCAATCCAATCCTGACTGTCATGTTTAACTTCAACATAAGATGTATTTAAATTAGTAAAAATAATCCGAATTTACATAAACGCGATAATGTTTAACTTCAACATAAGATGTATTTAAATCGCACATTACGTCGTGTGCGTGAGAGAGAACATCTCTGTTTAACTTCAACATAAGATGTATTTAAATCAATTAACAGTAAAAGTACAAAAATACTCAAAATTGTTTAACTTCAACATAAGATGTATTTAAATTCTAATTTTGCATATAGAGTATTACGATATTGTGCGTTTAACTTCAACATAAGATGTATTTAAATGTTTTTTCCGCTTTTTTTAGACCTCTACTACTAAAAGTTTAACTTCAACATAAGATGTATTTAAATTCAAAAAAGATTATATATTTCTTTTTTCCTTTACCGTTTAACTTCAACATAAGATGTATTTAAATAAAGAATTGCAAAGAGCAAGCTCACGCACATTACGGTTTAACTTCAACATAAGATGTATTTAAATTTTTCAAAATTAAAATCAAAATCAAAATTCTCTAATGTTTAACTTCAACATAAGATGTATTTAAATTTGTCCCACTTAATTCCATCGCCGTCATTAACTTTGTTTAACTTCAACATAAGATGTATTTAAATTATTGTAAGTGAAAATAATTTGTAACATCAACGAGTTTAACTTCAACATAAGATGTATTTAAATGACAAATATATTTGACAAACATGATATAATAAAAACGTTTAACTTCAACATAAGATGTATTTAAATATACATAGCCAATAAATATGAATTAACAACAAAAAGTTTAACTTCAACATAAGATGTATTTAAATTCACATATTACAAAGTGAGCATTTAGTCCATCAAGTTTAACTTCAACATAAGATGTATTTAAATTTGATACCTCTTTTGTATCTTCTGTTTGTTCTTCTGTTTAACTTCAACATAAGATGTATTTAAATCAAAGAAAATAAAAAAATTAAAACAACACCAGAAAGTTTAACTTCAACATAAGATGTATTTAAATTTCCAAAATGTTTTGCCATTACTTATGCTTACAGGTTTAACTTCAACATAAGATGTATTTAAATTACTACAGTAAGTAATGTAAATGATTATAAAAGTTAGTTTAACTTCAACATAAGATGTATTTAAATTTTTCTATAAGTTTAGATATAACATAAACACTAAGTTTAACTTCAACATAAGATGTATTTAAATCAATGTATGTAATTTATTCCTTCTATGTCATCTGCTCGTTTAACTTCAACATAAGATGTATTTAAATTGTCAACTATCTGACTTGCTAGTTCTGCCATTCTGTTTAACTTCAACATAAGATGTATTTAAATGTTAATTTTTTATTCAAATACCCAAGATTAACTAAGTTTAACTTCAACATAAGATGTATTTAAATTAGAAATGTTCGTGAACTCGCTTTGTGTAATGATTTGTTTAACTTCAACATAAGATGTATTTAAATACAAAATTTGTTTTGCAAATTAATGGCTATGAAAGTGTTTAACTTCAACATAAGATGTATTTAAATTGCAAAATAACAACTATGTCTGCTCTGAAAAATTTAGTTTAACTTCAACATAAGATGTATTTAAATAATCTTTTAAGCTTATATTTCTTAAATTATTTTCTTTGTTTAACTTCAACATAAGATGTATTTAAATCAAGAATCGGTTAAATCTCTATAATTAAGACCAATAGTTTAACTTCAACATAAGATGTATTTAAATCGGGCAAGCTAACTTCTTACTTGTTTCTACATCTGTGTTTAACTTCAACATAAGATGTATTTAAATGTTTTATTCTTTAGTATTAGTTTATCCATTTCGCTTGTTTAACTTCAACATAAGATGTTTTTTAATGTTAAATAATATAGTAACCATTAAAAAAGTTCCAGGGCAAAAGCATATACATGAAAAAATGATAATCTTAAAAATGTTGATAGTAAATTGGAAAAGTTGTATAATAATACTAAAATAGGAGAAGCTACAAAAATTTCAGTAGAAACTATTTTAAGTATTCAGAATAACGAATGCGGTTATAGAACTAAAACGCAAATAAACAATCTAAAAAAAGACATAGAAAAAAATGGCATTACAACTCCTATTGAAATTTACAGGAAAAATGATGGAACACTCGCTATTGAGAATGGAAACCATCAACTTTAAATAATTCAAGAATATGGAGGCATATATGATGACAGAATTACAGAAAAGAATAGTAATATTGATGAGGGATGCTGGAATAGAGAAAGAAGCAGGTCTGGTGGTAATAACCAATTTGGAGACAGTGGAAGAACAAGAAGAAATGCTAGAATTTTTGCAACAACATCCTACAACAACAAACAGACAAGCAGTAATGAAAGCAAAAGAAATAATTCAGAACAACTAAATAACATAAATTATTTTCAGGTTCTTGCAGTTTACTAGTTATTCCATTGTTCCATATTTTGCTATTATCTTTTTCTCCATTTTGTTGTGTTGATCTTCTAATTTTCTCATCTTCTGTGTATATTTTTGTTTAAGCTTCTTGTGCTTTTTCTGTAATTTTTCTTCCAATTTCCAGTGTGCTATTTCCCAAGGCTCCATCGGATCCACTATTTCTTCTGGATTTTTTAAATACCAATTTGCTATCTTCTTTATTATCCTGTTTTTCTTTTCTTTCAACACATTCAAAATTCTCATTATAATCACCTTTATTATTTTAGTAATTATACTTTACTTTGTCAAATTTTTGTGGAAGAAATGTGGTATATGTTGCCATGGTACTACATTTAACTTAAATAAAACTTGATTAATCTTTAAATCTTTGCTATACTATATTAGCACGTATCTATTATTCCTAATAATAGAGATTTGAGCAGGTTAATATAAAAACCTGCTCTTATTTATTTTTAGATCAGCAAATGTCAAATATATTTAGGCGCATTTTAAACATCACTGCATTCTAAGCTCAATTTTTAAAATATAATTCCAAAAATAATTTCTAAACTTCCCCCAAACCCCTTGTTAAACCCCAAAACTTGTGATAAAATGCTATTATATAGCAAAATAGAGAAATTTATTAGTAATAATTTTAAGATTTTGTTTGTAGGAGGTTACTGATAAAGAATGACAATCGAGAGCAATTTAGCAACAAATTATAACAATATGACAGATGAGGGAATAATAGAGCAAATAAAATCAGGGGACAATAATGCATTAGACTTCATTATAAACAAATATGCAGAGCTTGTTAATATGAAAGCAAGCAAGTTTTTCATTGTTGGAGCAGAGAGGGGAGACATTGTTCAAGAAGGACTAATTGGCCTTTACAAAGCAACAAAAGCATTTGATAATGAAAAACAGAATTCCTTTAAAACATTTGCAAATATGTGTATAGAACGTCAAATGATTACAGCAATAAAAACAGCGAATAGACAAAAAAACATTCCATTGAACTCAGCGTTTTCAATTAATGCACAAGTCTTTGATGATAATGAAGAAAATGATAAAGAAATTGTAGATATTTTAAATACACATTGTATAGAAGATCCATCTGAAGAAATTGCAAAAAAAGAATATTATAATCTTATAAATAAAACAATAAATGAAAGTTTAAGTGAACATGAAAGAAATGTTTTAAAGTATTATCAACAAAATAAAACTTATGAAGAGATTGCAAACAAGCTTAACTGTAAGACAAAATCTGTAGACACTGCAATGACAAGAATTAGAAAAAAGGCAAATAAAATAAAAAAACAAGTAGATGATAATGATAACAATTAAAAATAAATAAAGGAGCGTTTAGCTCCTTTATTTTATATATTTAGATTATTTTTATTAGTTAGCTTTTTTAATTTTAAATAAGTTATTACAGAAGAGGTTAATCCTAAAACTAAGATTACTAATAATGAAGTAAATACTATTTTGTTACCAGTATCAGGTATTATAGGTGAAGACTCACTCTTCTCAGCACTTATACGAACTGTATTTGAAGAAACATCTTCTGAATTATCAGCTGTAACTTTTGCTGTATTTGTAATGATTGTGTTTTCATTTTCGATTTTATCAACCATTACTGTGAATGTCTCTGAAAAACTTTCCCCAGGAGCTAATGTCTCCCTAGTATTAGATGTAATTGTTGTAGTAGAGGCTTTTTTCACATATTCATTATTTGAATCTTTTTCAACATAAGTTGTATGTTCAGGGACAGTATCATGTATAATTACATTTTTAGCATCACCCTCACCATCATTGTAAACAGTTATTTTATAAGTAATTATTTTTCCTTCTTTAACAGTTGAACCATCTTGAATAGAGCTTGTTTTTACTACTCTTAATTTAGGTAGTTTAGGAGAAGGAGTTGTAGTTATTGTTACTGTGTTTGAAGAAATTTCATCTAAATCATCAGCAGTAACCTTTGCAGTATTAACTATTTTAACATTTTCATCTGAAATTTTATTTACTTTAACACTAAATTCAAATGAAAAGTTTTGCCCAGCTTCTAAAGTTCCCTTTGTATTAGAAGAAATAGTTTTAACAGAAGCCTTTTCAATATAATTATTGTTAGAATCTAATTCAACATAAGTAGTGTTTTCAGGTATAGTATCTTTTATTACTACATTTTTAGCAGGACCATTTCCACTGTTATATACAGTTATTCTATAAGTAATTATATCACCTTCTTTAACAGAAGCTCCGTTTTGAATAGAACTTGTTTTAACAGCACTTAGAATTGGCTTTTTTATAGTTTCTTCTGTAGAAATAGTAACTGTATTAGAACTAACATCATCTAAATCGTTAGCTGTAACTGTAGCAGTATTAGTTATTTTTGTATTACTATTTGCAATAGCATTTACTTTAACTGAGAATGAAATGTTGAAATTTTCACCAGCAGCTAAAATTTCTTTTGCAACAGATGTAATAGAAGTTGTAGAAGGTTTTTCTACATATTGGTTTGTAGTAGTATCAAATTCAACATAAGTGGTGTTTGCAGGAACTGTATCATGAATTACTACATTATAGGCAGGAGCGGTACCATCATTGTAAACAGTTATTTTATAATTAATTATATCTCCTTCCTTAACAGTAGTACCACTTGGAACAGAACTTGTTTTTACAGCTCTTAATGCTGGATTTTTTTCTGTAGGAGTAGTAGGAATATTGATAGTATTAGATGGAATTTCATCTAGACCGTCAGCAGTAACTTTTGATGTATTTGTTATATAAGCATCATGCTTTTCAATTTCATTTACTATTACAGAGAATGTCAATGAACAATTTTCGCCAGCACCTAAAGTTTCGACTACACCGGATGCAACTGTTGAAATAGAAGAATTTTTTATATACTGACCATTTTCTTCTTGAGCATAGGTTGTATACTGAGGTATAGTATCTTTGATAACAACATTTTTAGCAGGTACATTGCCATCATTGTAAACTGTTATTGTGTAAGTTATTAAATCTCCTTCTTTTACAGAAGTGCCTTCTGGTATAGAACTTGTTTTTACTACTCTTAAAATTGGACCATTTCCAGTAGTTAAACCAATTTTGTTTGCTTCATTAGAACCAGAATTTCCATCATAAGTATAATAAGCACCGAAGTTAGCAAATAGAGATTTATTATATTTTAAGCTATTACTTGTAGAAAATTTATAATTAAACTTAAGTTGCTCGCCAACAGCCAATTCGTAATTATTTAATACAATCATAAATGACTTTATTGTACTCAAATCTGTTGGTGTGGTTACCCAGTTGTTAGTAGTGTTAGTTAAATCTTTAGTTGCATCAAGATTGTCTGAATAATAAACTGTATATTTACTATCATCAATGTTTGATACTTTAGTTATATAAGTTGTTAAAATCGTATTAATTTTTGTGCCTAAATCATTATTACCTAATATAGATTTGTTATTAATATAAGGTATTCTACCTAAAACAGATATATCAGAAACAGGTACAGTATGATTGTTTTGAATAATTAAGCCCATTGTTGCTTCGGCTCCATCTAAAGATATGTTACCAACAGTGTTTTCGTCAAATGAATCAATAACATCTCCTGTACTGTTAAAGTTACTTAGCTCAGAAACACAAAGAAGAGTAGGTTCAGTAATTAAATCAATGGAATCTGTTGCAATTCCGCAAACTGGATTTGAAGGATCAAGTTTGAATACTGAAGGGTTTCTATATTGGTAAGCAAGGGCGTTATAGTAATATAAATTAATATCTTTTGTAACACTAGGTGTAAATTTATCAACAAAAACTTTAAATTCTACTCTTATTTTAGTTGGGTTAGCATAAATATTTTTTTGAGAACCATCTAGTTTAAATACTAAATTAAACTTGTTATCTTTTTTTATAATGTTTAATTCATCAGCTACAACGCTAAAACCTTCTATATTTGAAATTTGAATGTTAACATTGCCATCAAAACTAGTTACATATTCAGGTAACTCTATTGCAAAAACAGGGTTTTCCCACAAATCAGAATCTGTTCTAGCAGCATTATCTAAAAGTATATTTGCTATAATAGTTTGAGCTTCATTACTATTTTTTAGTGTAGTTGTTTCCAAATTGAATGAAGCATTTGTATCTGTATCTGCTAAATTTAGAGAAAGGTTTAAATCCTTCTCGTGAGTATAATTTATTGCATCTCCAGCATTTCCACGTGCTGAATAAAAATTGACAGTTTCATCAATTGTTTTAAATTTTTGTATTTGAGCAATTGTATATGGAAGATCTGTTTGAATTGCTCTATGATAGCTAATTTTTAAAGCAGTAAGATCATTAGTAGGTGTACTTGTTATTAAAGTGTACTTTTCTATATTTCTAGCTGTTTCCTCAGGAATATCAATTTTGTAGCTTAAAACACCATTTATAGTTTCTGTAGTAGATGATGCTGAAATAGTGTTTAAAAGAGTATCATTTTGGTCATAAATTTTTATATAGCCATCAGCTCCAAAAAATTCAGAAAATTCTTGAACTGAAACATAAAAATCTACAATAGGTATATAATTAACACCTGAAATAAGTGCTGGAAAAGAGTTTGTACCATCACTAAATGTTGAAGCATTTAATATGTATTTATGGCTAAGAAGTGCACCAGATTCAGCTAAGTAAAGAACTGTACTACAAGTATATTTTATTTTACGTAATGATTCTCCAAAAGTATTTAAATACAAGAAAGATTTTGGTACGCTACCAGATTTTGCACCAATATATTCAGTTAAAGTAAAGTGATCATCAAGAGATTTTGTTATATTTGTTGTTGTATTATTTGAATATAAAGTCATAACTCCAGATATTTTATTCTTTAAATTAACACCAGTCAAATCTATTAAATTATATGCTGCTTCAGGATAAGTATATGAGATAACGAACTCGTCAGTTCCTCTTTTAGAAACAGCTTTGTTATTATCTAATGGGTTATCTACAGTAATTGTTATTTGTTTTGTAGTTGAGTCATAAGACCAATTTGAACTATCAAAAACTACATTTGATTGGTCTTTACCATTGGTTGCAGTTGTTTTAACTGCTGATACCTCAACTTTAGAAGGTTCAATACCTTGGTATGTAGGAACATCAACAACTATTTTTGATTGTTTAACTGGAAGTATATTTATTAAATTTGCACTATTTATTTTAGAAAAAATAGTTGTTTGAATATTTATTGTTTTATCATCATTAGCAATATATTTAGTAACACGTTGGTCTAAGCCCATTGTTAAATCAGCAGTCCAACCTACATTTATATAAATTTCTTTTGAAATATTATAAGTGTTTCCAGCTAAATCTTTATATGTTGCAGTAAATAAAATAACGCTATCTTCATTTAACTTTGAAATATCAACGCTATCACCAATGATAGTAGAAATTTGCATTCCAAATTTGTAGTAATTGTGTGTAGAGGGGCTACTATTGGTAATATCATTAAAATAAATTATTTTATTAGTTTCATCTACTGACTTAATATTATTAGTCATTTTACTAAAAGGTAGAGTATAGTTAATAGCCGCTGAACCACTTAAAGTTTTTAATTGTACAGTTGGATTAACTAGTGTACCACCAGTAACTCCAATTTTTAAAGTCAAATAAGGATATTCAGGATTTGCATTAATAACAGCAGAATGTGTTCCGTGTGCCGTTATCTCCATCAAAATATGCATCAAAAGTAACATTTGAATTTGAAGTCTGCTCATTTTGATTTACTGTATCAACTGCTAGAGCACCTTTTTGTGTTATTGTAAAGATTCCGAACTAATGTTGCGGCTAAAATTAGCAGTGGAATGATAAATAATAAAAATAAGTTTAAAAAATGTTTTTTCAAGACAAATCTCCTCCTATATAAATATAAACTAATACTACTAATATAAAGAAAAAATGTCAAGAAAGCCTAAAAAACGACTAAAACACGTAAAACTACGGAAATATGTCTTATATGAAAAATAAGTGCAAAAATTAAATTTTTATTACATTTGTTGCATAGAAAAAAAATATAGTGTATAATGTAAAAAGCATATGAAAATAATACAAATGCATTTATAGCTCAGGTGGATAGAGCGCTCCCCTCCTAAGGGAGAGGCCGCTGGTTCGAATCCAGCTAAGTGCACCAACAAACAAAAAAATTAAAAAGGAAATATCAATGGAACCAAAATTTATGAGCTTAGCCTTAAAGGAAGCTGAAAAAGCTTACGGAAAGCTAGAAATCCCAGTAGGTGCAGTGATTGTAAAGAAAGGCAAAATTATTGCAAGGGCACATAATTTAAAAGAAACAAAACAAAGTGCAATTTCTCATGCAGAAATTTTAGCAATTCAAAAAGCAAATAAAAAGCTAAATAATTGGAGACTAATAGATTGCGATATGTATGTTACACTTGAACCATGCCAAATGTGTATGGGTGCTATTATTTCATCAAGAATAAAAAACATTTATATTGGAACTTTGGATCCTAAAAAAGAAAAACAAATTGATATAAATAAATACAAAGAAGAATATGATATAAATATAGAGTATGGAATAATGAAAGAAAAATGTGAAGGTATACTAAAAGAGTTTTTTAAAACTCTAAGAAAAAACGGAGGAAAAAATGATAATTAATCAAAACAAAAAAATCAGTGTTGCTGCTTATTTTGGTATATTAGCAATAATTATAGCATTGATAGTTATATTCTTTATTATGTATAAATATCAAGTTGAAGGAGAAGCTATACCACCATTTAAAATATCAAAAATGGTAGTGGTAAGTACTGCAAAAACTGAAAATTTACAGTTAATAGATGGTGTATACAATGCAGATGTTATTCAAAATAATGATATAAAGATATTAATAGAAAAAAATGAAAAATATAAAAAAGATGCAATAATAAGAAAAGTAACAATAAATAATATTCAAATAGATAAAAAGAACACAGCAGGAAACATTGAAATATATAGACCATCAATGGGCACAAAATTATATGATTATAAAGAAGAATATAAAATAACAGATTCTATAGAATACATAGGAGCTCAAGAAACATATTTAAAAGGTGAAAACTTAGCCATTTCAAATCAAGGAGGAATAATAGAGTTTTCCATAATAGTGAATGATTTAGGTAAAATAAAATACAATGAAAATGAGAGCCTAAAAGTTAATGGAACATTATTAAAGCAAGTTGCTGTAAGAGATTTAGACTATCAAGTAAAATTTGATTTAATAATAGAGCTGCAAAACAACTTAAAATTAAAAACAAAAATAACATTAGATTTGCCAACAGGCAATATACTAGAAAATGGAATAGAAACATTAGAAGAAAGCAATATGAAAACAGTATTTAAGAGAATATAAAAATTTTATAAAAATACTTGCCAAAATTCAAAACCCATTATATAATATTACTTATGAAGTTAACCTTTGTATGGAAAGTAATTCAATAAAAAGCTATGAACCTCGTCAGGTCCGGAAGGAAGCAGCGATAAATGGTAAAATTTATGTGAGTTGCTTTCCATAGAGAGGTTAACTTGGGTTATAGGAGGAAAATATGGCATATACTGCTTTATATAGAAAATTTAGACCTAAAAATTTTAATGAAATGGTAGGTCAGGAACATATAACAAAAACTCTAAAAAATCAAATAATTGCAAATAGAGTAGGACATGCATACTTATTTAGCGGTGGAAGAGGCACAGGTAAAACATCAGCTGCTAAAATTATGGCAAGGGCAATAAATTGCTTACATCCAAAAGAGGATGGAGAACCTTGTAACGAGTGCGAAATCTGCAAAGCAATATTGGAAGGCTCTTTAACTGATGTTGTTGAAATGGATGCAGCTTCAAATAATAGTGTTGAAGATGTAAGAGCAATTAGAGATGAAGTAAATTTTTTACCAACAGTTGCAAAATATAGAGTATATATTATAGATGAGGTTCACATGTTATCAACAGGTGCATTTAATGCATTATTAAAAACACTTGAAGAACCACCAGAGCATGTTAAATTTATTCTAGCCACAACAGAACCACAAAAGATACCAGCAACAATACTTTCAAGATGTCAAAGATTTGATTTTAAGAGAATTACAGTTGAAAATATTGCAAAAAGATTAAAAATAATATCACAAGAAAGTAATATAGATATAACTAATTCAGCTCTTCAAATGATAGCCGTTTTAGCTGAAGGAGCTTTAAGAGATGGAATAAGTATATTAGAAAGATGTAGCCAAGATACAGAAGGCACAATAGATGAAAACAAGATTAGAGAACTTGTTGGAATGCCAAAACTTGAATTAGTAAAAGAAATTACACAAAATTTAATTGAAGAAGAACCAGAAAAATCAATAGATGTTACAAATACTGTTATTGGAGAAGGCAAGGATTTAGATAATTTCTTATGGGAAGTTATAAAGTATATAAAAGATATATTAATTTACAAAACAACAAAGAAGTTGGAATTATATAGCAAAGAAGACATAGAATTTATAAGCAGTTTAGCAGATAAAGCTATAAAAGAAAAGCTATTGGAACTAATATATGAATTATCCGAACTTGCAAATAACATGAAAATATCTAATCAAAAAAATATTATTTTTCAAGCAGGAATTATAAAAGCTTGTATGCATATTGTAGAAAAACAGCAGGCGGTAGAATATATACAAACAGCACCTAAGCCAATTACAAACAATGCAAAAAAGGAGCAAACAATTACTAAAACAGTACAACAGGAAAAAACAAGTCCAGCAATGAAAACAAGTCCAGTTCAAAATATGGGCAAATATGTACCATACTGGCAAAATGTTTTAGACAAAATTAGACAAGGTGGAAAAATGACAATATATGCAAATCTTATTGGAACAAAAGGTGTTTTAGTAAATGATTTAATTGTAGGCATTGAATTTCCAGGTAAGGTTACTGAGTTTGCTAAGAAAGTTTTAGAAGAGCATGAAAATAAAACTTTAATAGAAAAAATAGTTTCAATGGAACAAGGAAAACCAATGCAAATAAAAATTCTAGATAAAAATGCAGATAGCCAACCCACAAAAAAACAAGGAATAGAGGGCTTTGCTGAAGAACAGGACATAACATTTAATGTTATAGATGAGTAAGAATAATAAAGGAAAGGATTGATAAGAATATGTCAAAAAGAGGAGGATTCCCAGGAATGGGAGGATTTGGTGGAATGAACATCAACCAATTAATGAAGGAAGCTAAAAAAATGCAAGCAAATATGGAAAAGTCACAAGAGGAGCTACAAGCAAAAGAATTTGAATCATCAGCAGGTGGAGGAGCTGTTACTGTTAAAGTATCAGGTTCAAAACAAATACTTGAGTTAAAAATAAACAAAGACGTTGTAGATCCAGATGATGTTGAAATGTTACAAGACTTAATTATAACTTGCATAAATGATGCAACAAGAAAAGTTGACAGTGCACAAACAGCCGAGTTTGGAAAGTATAATATTCCAGGGTTAATGTAGGAGGAAAACAGTGTCATACTATTCACCAACTATTGAAAGATTAATAGAAAATTTTGAAAAATTACCAAGTATAGGACATAAAACAGCAACAAGATTAGCTTTTTATATGTTAAACTTAAATGAAGAAGGAATTAACGAATTTATAAATTCAATAACAGAAGCTAAGAAAAAGCTAAAATATTGTTCAAAATGCTTTAATATAACAGATACAGATCCATGCCCAATATGTTCAAATCCAAAGAGAGACCAAAGTATTATATGTGTTGTAGAAGATGTAAAAGATGTTGTTGCTATGGAAAGAACCCACGAATTCAAAGGGGTTTACCATGTATTACATGGTTCAATATCTCCAATGAATGGAGTAGGACCTGAAGACATCAAAATAAAAGAACTTCTTGAAAGACTAAAGGATACAGATGTAAAAGAAATAATAATTGCAACAAACCCTAGAGTAGAAGGAGAAGCAACAGCTATTTATTTATCAAAATTAATAAAACCAATAGGGATAAAAGTAACCAGAATTGCACATGGAATTCCTGTTGGAGGAGATTTAGAATATACAGACGAAGTTACTTTAAGCAAGGCTTTAGAAGGCAGAAGAGAATTATAAAAAATTCACCCCATATATGAGGTGAATTTTTGTTATCCCAATAAAGTCTCACAAATATCTTTTGTAGAATTTTTTTTGGCAATTAATCTAGCTTTGATTTTCATGTTTTGTAATTTTTGAGGTGAGCTAAAAACATCTAATAAAATTGTTTTTATATCATCTTTATTTCGTATCCAAATTCCAGCACCACTTTTTTCAATAAATTCAGCATTTTCTTCTTCTTGACCTGGAAGTGGATCAATAATTATAAGTGGCAATCCAGAAGCTAAACTTTCAGTTGTTGTAAGACCGCCAGGCTTTGTAATTACTAGGTCAGAAACACTCATTAATTCAGGGACTTGGTTAGTAAATGATAAAATTTTTACAGTATTTTGAGACTGAGTTTCTTCAACAAGGGTATCAAAGCGTTCTTTCATTTTCTCATTTCTACCTGCAACTGCAATAACTTGCAACTCAGGGAAATTATCAATAATTGCTTTTAATCTATTAAAAGTTTTATCCTTTCCAAAACCAAATTCTCCTCCTGCAAAGAACAAAATAGTTTTTTTATCTATACTTAAATTATATCCTTGCAAAATTTTAGGTTTATTATAATTTAATAAAAATCTATTAGATAGAGGAATTCCAGTTGCATAAATTTTACGGCTTTCAACACCTCTTTTGATTAATTCATCTTTCATACCTTCATGAGCTACAAAGTAATAGTCAACAAATTCATTATTTACAATCCATTGATTATGAGGTGCATAGTCAGTCATAATAGTTGCAAGTTTACAATTAATTTTGTGTTTGCCTTTTAATATTGCACACATTTGGCTACTAAACGGATGAGTTGAAATAATTAAATCTGGTTTGTATTCTTGAATTAATTTATCGAGCTTAATAGCCATTATTCTGTTTATAGAGTTACTAACTTTTGCAAGACCTCCATTTTCAGAACCATAATAAAGCTGTTTCCATATCCAACGAGCATTTTTTGAAAAATCAACATAAGCCTTAGTAGTAACTTTATTAAACAATTTATTTATATATTCAATACAATCAACTACTTCGATTTCAGTATCGTTGTAGTGATTTTCTATATAATCCTTAATGCTTCTTGCAGCAGATAAATGTCCTCCGCCATAAGAACCGTAAAAAATTAAAATTTTCTTCATAAATTTCACCATAAATATTATACCATAAATTTTGTAAAAAAAAGAATATTTTAAAAATTTTAGGTAAAAATAAATGTAACAATTTATGAATTTAAGAGGAAAGTTATGAAAAAAATATTTGTATTAACGGCAATTTTGCTTGCTTTAATAGTTTTTATAGCCTTTTTTAACACAAACGAAGAATTTGCACAAAATGGAAGTCAAACCTCAGACATTCAACTTTTAGCAAGGGCAATAAATGGAGAGGCAAGAGGAGAAGATTATGAGGGACAAGTTGCAGTTGGAGCTGTAATCTTAAACCGTGTAAAACACCCAGATTTTCCAAATACAATAGCAGGTGTAATATACGAACCAGGTGCATTTACAGCAGTTTCAGATGGGCAGATAAATCATCCAATAGATGAAAGTTCAACAGTATATAAAGCAGCAAGAGATGCTATGAATGGTTGGGATCCAACAAATGGATGTGTTTATTATTTTAACCCGAATACTGCAACGAATAAATGGATATGGTCAAAAACAATAGTAAAAACAATAGGAAAACACAATTTTTGTAAATAAAATTTACAATGGGAGGATTTATGAAAAATAATATTTTAAAAACAATGAAGAAAAATTACATGTATGGTATAGCAATAATTCTAATAGTTGCAATTATTGTAATGGCAGTATTACTATATAATCAAAGAAACAAATATGTTATTGCAACGGAAAATAGCTATAATTTAGCCTTATATGAGTTGATAGATTATATAAATGATACTGAAAATTATTTGGCAAAATCAACTATTTCGAGTTCTTCTGAAAAAGCATCAGAAACATTGATGCATGTATGGAGAGAGGCAAATTTAGCTCAAGTATATTTAGCTCAACTTCCAATATCAACAAATGAATTATCTAATACTGCTAGATTTTTAAATCAAGTAAGTGATTATAGCCACAGTTTGGCTAAAAAAACAATAGATGGAGAGGATTTATCACAGGAAGAATTAGACAACTTAAAAAAATTACATGAATATTCAACAAATTTGCACAATACACTAGAGCAATTATCGGCAGATATGTCAAGTGGAAGAATTAGCTGGAAAGAGCTTACAAAGGATGTAGATACAACATTTGCACAACAGGTTGATAATCTATCAGCAACAAGCTTTAGCAACATTGATGAAAATTTTGGCGAATATGAAGGATTAATTTATGATGGGGCTTATTCTGAGCATATAGAAAGTAGCGAGAAAAAAGGATTAGTTGGAGAAGAAGTAAGCGAAGAAGAAGCCAAACAAAAGGCAATAAGCTTTATAGGGCAAGACAGAGTAGAAGAAATAAAATCTAATGGATTAATTCAAAATGGCAATATTGTAGTTTATGATTTTACAATTACAATAAAAAATGAGGATAAAAATAATCCACTTACAATATCTGTATCTAAAAAAGGTGCACACATTGTAGTTGCAAATCATAATCGTGAAATTGCAGAAGAAAAAATTCGGAATAGATGAGGCAAATGAAATTGGTAAAAATTTCTTAAATAATTTAGGTATACCAAATATGAAGCCAACTTATTATTTGAAACAAGGTGGAGCTGTAACAATAAACTATGCTTATGAACAAGAAAATGTTACAATTTATCCAGATTTGATTAAAGTAAAAATTGCATTAGATAATGGCGAAATTTTAGGAATGGAAACTAGTGGATATTTGAATAATCATACTGAAAGAACAATAGAAGAACCAACAATTTCAATGGATGAGGCAAAATCAAAACTAAATAAAAACTTAGAAATTACAAGCGAAGGACTTGCAATAATACCAACAGAGTGGAGAACGGAAATTTTCTGTTATGAGTTTAAAGGAAAAGTTGATAACACAGATTTTCTTGTGTATATTAATGCAAAAACAGGAAGAGAAGAAAATATATTAGTTATTATAGATACTCCAGATGGAATATTAACTCAGTAATGTTTTGATTAGAAAAAATTTCAAGTGTATTTTACAAGAAATTGTGTAAACTAATCTTAAGAAAAGTGAAATTTCATTTTTCTTAAAGGAGGATACTGATGTCTGGAAACAAAAACTTAATGTCTGAAAATTTAAAGGAAGAAATAGCAAAAGAATTAGGAGTATATGACGAAGTAAAAAAGGATGGCGGTTGGGGCAATGTATCTAGCAAACAATGTGGCTCAATGGTGGCAAAGGCAATAGAAATTGCGAACAGGAAAGTATAGGGAAAAGACTTAAGGATAGTCAAAATAGGAACCCTTAGGGGTTTCTATTTTTTAGCAAAAATTGACTAAAAAAAGGGTTGATTATTTGTGTTTTTTGTTATATAATAGGGCAGAAAATTGGAGGTATATTATGTTTTTTAAAAACGTTATGATAAATTTAAAAAAATATTCATTTTTATTACAACAATTAGTATCAAGAGATTTTAAAGTAAAGTACAAAAGGTCTGTTTTAGGAATTGTTTGGAGTTTATTGTATCCTATTTTAACAATGGTGGTTATGGCTATAGTATTTTCAAATGTGTTTAAATTTAGTACGCCAGGAGTAAGTTATTTGGCATATTTACTTTCTGGGTTAATTATGTTTAATTATTTTAGTGAGGCGTCAAATTTATCTATGAGTTCAGTAGTTGGAAATTTTGGGCTTTTAAATAAAATATATATACCAAAATACATATTCCCGTTATCTAAGTGTTTATTTGTGGGAATTAACTTTTTACTTACATTGGTTCCATTATATATTGTACTTTTTGCAACAGGAACTGGAGTTAATTGGTATCACTTGTTTTTACCTTATTCATATTTATGCTTATTCATGTTTACTTTAGGAATGGGTTTTATATTGTCAGCAGTATCAGTGTTTTTAAGAGATATGTTTTACATATATGGAATTATAATAATGATGTGGACATATTTAACACCAATTATGTATGATATAAATTTAATTTCAGCTAATTTACAACCATGGCTTAAACTAAATCCTTTATATCACTATATTAATTTTGCAAGAGAAATTATACTTTATGGCAGAATGCCTCAACCTTTTACTTGGGTTACTTGCTTAGTGTCATCAGTAGCTGTATTATTAATTGGGGTAATTGTATTTAAAAAGACTCAAGATAAATTTATTTATTATGTATAATAGGAGGAAATATGATAAAAGTAGATAATGTCTCAATGAGATTTAATTTAGGAATTGAAAAGAATTTTTCATTAAAATTGTTCTTCATAAATCTATTTAAAACCAAAAAAAAGAAACCTAAAAAAGAAGAGTTCTGGGCATTGAAGGATGTTTCTTTTGAAGTGGAAAAAGGTGAAGTAATAGGGTTTATTGGAAGCAATGGTGCAGGTAAATCAACAATGCTTAAAGTAATTGCTGGAGTTATGAAGCCTACAACAGGAAAAGTTACAGTAAATGGAAATATTTGCCCAATGATTGAACTTGGGGCAGGTTTTGATATGGAATTAACTGCAAGAGAAAATATATACTTAAATGGAGCAGTACTTGGATATTCAAAAGAGTTTATCGAGCAAAAATTTGATGAAATTGTTGAATTCTCAGAATTAAAAGAATTTTTAGATGTTCCAGTAAGAAACTTTTCATCAGGTATGACAGCTCGTTTAGCATTTTCAATAGCAACAGTTGTTGATCCAGAGATACTAATTGTAGACGAAATATTGTCAGTAGGAGATATTGCTTTCCAAAAGAAGAGTGAAGCAAAAATGAAAAGTATGATAGGCGGAGGAACAACAGTTCTTTTCGTATCACATTCTTTAGCTCAAATAGAAAAAATATGTAATAGAGTTGTATGGCTAGACCATGGCAAAGTTGTTAAAATTGGAGACGCTAAAGAGATTTGCCAAGAATATTACGACAGCCAATTAAAATAAAGAAAGGAATTTTAATGAGTTCTAAAATTCAAAAAATTAAAGATTACTACAAAGATAATGGATTTAAAGAAACAGTAAAAAAAGTATATAGAGTAGCATCTTTTAAATTAAAAGTAAAAAATCCAAGTAAATCAAATATTGTTTACAAACTGTCTAAAAAGGAAGAACAGCAAATAACAAAAAAGACAGAAAAGAAAGTATATATTTTTACTAACATTCCATATTTTGATGTAGGAGGAGGACAAAGAGCAGCACAGCTTGCGAAAACCTTTAATAATATGGGATATTTAGTTGAATACTATTATGCATTTAACTCAAGTGAAACAGTTAAACACTCAATGTTATTACCAGTTACAGTACATAAAAAAATCACAAAAATTAACAATGATGAATTTGCAAGTAAAATTGATAAAAATAGTATTTTCATTTTTGAAGCACCAATGGAAATGTTTTTACCTTATCTTAACATTGCAGTTGAAAGAAAAAGTAAGATTATTTATGAAAATATAGATAATTGGGAAACTTCTCTTGGAAATATGTTTTTTTCAGAAAAAGCATTAAGAGAATTCTTAGAAAAATCAACAGTTTTAGTGGGAACTGCAAAATTATTGGTAGAGCAATTAAAGGATTATTTAAAAAAATATCAAATTCCAGAAAAGAAAATAATGTATCTACCAAATGCTGTAGACTCAGATTTATTTGAACCACGAAAAAAATATGAAAAACCACAAGACCTAGTTACAGGTTCTAAAACACTTATTTATTATGGCTCACTTTGGGGAAGTTGGTTTGACTGGGAATTAATAGAAAAAGTTGCCAAATCTTGCAAAGATATATCAATTAATTTAATTGGTGATTATGCAGGAATAATGGAAATAGTAAAAAAAATGCCTGATAATATACACTTTTTAGGCTTGAAAAAACAAACAGATTTGCCAAGCTATTTATATTATTCAGATTACGCAATATTACCATTTAAACCAGATGAAATTGGAAAATATGTATCACCACTTAAGCTATTTGAGTATATAGCAATGAACAAACCTGTTATTGCTACAACATTAGAGGATATTGTGCAATACGAAAATGTATATAGTTCAAATAATAGCAAAGACTGGATAAATTGGATTAATAATGGTTTAGATTTTGATATTGAGGCAAGAAATAACTTTATATCAAATAATGACTGGTATTCAAGAATTTCAAAAATGATAGATAGCTTAGAAACAAGCAAAAAGTGCGATTTAGAGTTTTATGATAATATTTCTATTATAATATTAAACTATAATAATATAAATGTTATTGAGAACTGTATTGATTCAATATTAAGGTATAATGAACGATACAAAGTAGAAATAGTAGTTGTAGATAATCAAAGTAAAGATGGCTCTTATGAAATGCTAGAGCAAAAGTATAATGGAAAAATCAAGCTACTTAAAAATTCAAAAAATGGCTGCTCATCAGGTAGAAACTTGGGTGTAAAAAATGCAACAAAGGATTATATAATGTTTTTAGATAGTGACCAATGGATTTTGCATAAGTATTGGTTAGAACCATATATAGAAATTTTAAACAAAAATACAAAAATAGGAGCTTTAGGCTGGGCAGCAGGTTGGTTTAATAAGGAAGGATATTCGTATCATGTTGTAGATAGTTTCCCTTACAAATACATGCCACCAATAGGACTTTATAGATGTGATATTGGATATTTAGGCACAGGTGGAATGATATTAAAAAGGGAGTTATTCAATAAAATAGATGGCTTTGATTTACATTATGATCCAACATGTTATGAGGATACAGATTTATCCTTAAAGGTTAGAAATGAAGGCATAGAAATTGCATATACTACATATTTAGGTGTAGGACATCTTCCACATCAAACAACAAAAAGTGGAAGTAAAGAACATGATAAGTTAATAAAAAGTAAAGGAGACTATTTCATTCAAAAATGGAAAAAAATTAATCCTAAGCTTTTAAAATATATAAAATAGAAAGAGGTAAAAAATATGTTTAAAGACAAAGTATTATTAATTACAGGTGGAACAGGTTCATTTGGAAATGCTGTTCTAAAAAGATTTTTAGATTCAGATTTAAAGGAAATAAGAATTTTTTCAAGAGACGAGAAAAAACAAGATGACATGAGAAAGAAATACAACAATGACAAATTAAAATTTTACATAGGAGATGTAAGAGATGCACATAGTGTACAAGAAGCAATGAAAGGAGTAGACTATGTATTCCACGCAGCAGCATTAAAACAAGTACCATCTTGCGAATTCTTCCCATTACAAGCAGTTCAAACAAATATAATAGGAACAGGAAATGTTCTAGATGCTGCAATAGAAAATAAAGTTAAAAAAGTTATAGTATTAAGCACAGATAAAGCAGCATATCCAATAAATGCAATGGGAATGAGCAAAGCTTTAATGGAAAAAGTTGCAGTTGCAAAAGGAAGAAATGTTGGAGAAAATGGAACTATAATATGTAGAACAAGATATGGAAACGTAATGGGTTCAAGAGGTTCTGTAATCCCACTATTTAGAAAACAAATTAAAGAAGGTAATCCATTAACAATTACAAATCCTGAAATGACAAGATTTATGATGACATTAAATGACGCTGTAGACCTAGTTATATATGCATTTGAACATGGAAAACAGGGAGACTTATTTGTACAAAAAGCACCAGCAGCAACAATAGAAACATTAGCACAAGCAGTTTGCAAAATGGAAAATGTAGAAGAAAACATTAAACATATAGGTACAAGGCATGGAGAAAAATTATATGAAGTTTTAGTTACAAAAGAAGAAATGTTAAATGCAGAAGATTTAGGAGATTATTTTAGAGTTCCAGCAGATAATAGAGACTTAAATTACAATAAATACGAAATACATGGAAATGAGAAAATAAATGAAATGCAAGAATACACATCACATAATACACAAAGATTAGATGTAGACGGAATGATAAAATTATTAATAAAGATGGGGGAAATTGAAGAATGAGAATTTTAGTCCTTGGATCAGAAGGAATGTTAGGACATGTAGTAAAAAGATATTTTGAAAATAAAGGACATGAAGTATATGCAACAAGTAGAGATAAAAATGATATAAACTATTTTGACCTTACAGATAATATAAAAAATATTGATGAAATAGTAAATAGAATAAAACCACAAGTTGTAATAAACTGTATAGGTTTATTAAACAAAGTTGCTGAAGAAAATCAGGCTTTGGCAGTTTTAATAAATAGTTATTTACCACATTACATGGATGAACTATCAGCTAAACAAAATTTTAAATTTATCCATGTAAGTACAGACTGCGTTTTTGATGGAAAAAAAGGTCAATATCATGTAGATAGTTTTAAAGACGCTTATAGCTTTTATGGCCAGTCAAAAGCATTAGGTGAATTAAACAACAATAGAAGTGTAACACTAAGAACATCTATAGTTGGACCTGATGAAAATCCAAAGGGAATTGGATTATTTCAATGGTTCATGAGCCAAGATGGAGAAACAAAAGGTTATTCAAAAGTAATATGGACAGGAATAACTACTATTCAATTTGCAAAATGTATGGAAGAAGCCATTAATAAAGACTTAACAGGCTTATATCATGCAGTAAATGGTGAAGAAATAGCAAAAGCAGATTTATTAAGACTATTTGCAAAATATTTCAAACCATCAACAAAAGTTATAGATGATGACAGTTATGTTTCAGATAAAAGTCTTGCACTAAGAGAAAATGATTACAGATTTAATATTCCAAGTTATGAAGAAATGGTAAAAGAAATGAGAGAATGGGTAATAGAAAACAAAGACTTATACCCAAATCTACTAAATAAAATGGAGGATTAGTATGAAGGTAATGACAATAGTAGGCACAAGACCAGAAATAATAAAACTAGCTTGTGTAATAGAAGAATTAGATAAATATACAGAACATATTTTGGTACATACTGGGCAAAACTATGATTATGAATTAAATGAGATATTTTTTGATGGAATGAAAATAAGAAAACCTGATATATATATGAATGCAGCAGGAGAAACAGCAGCAGAAACAATAGGAAACACAATAAGTATATCAGATAAATTAATTAAAGAACATAAGCCTGATGCTATACTTCTATATGGAGATACAAACTCATGCTTAGCCGTTATCTCAGCAAAAAGAAACAAAGTACCAGTATTCCACATGGAAGCTGGAAATAGATGCTTTGACCAAAGAGTTCCAGAAGAAATAAATAGAAAAATAATAGACCACTCAAGTGATATTAATATGACAATAACAGAACATGCAAGAAGATACTTAATACAAGAAGGTATAAGACCAGAAACAATAATAAAAATTGGTTCAAGTATGAAAGAAGTATTAAGAAAAAATGCTAAAACAATAGAAGAGAGTAAGGTATTAGAAACACTTGGAATAGAAAAAGGAAAATATTTTGTACTAAGTACACATAGAGAAGAAAATGTAGACAACCCTAAGAACTTTGAAAATTTATTAAATTCAATAAATGAAATTGCAAACACATATAAAATGCCAATAATATTCTCAGCACACCCAAGAACAAGAAAAAAGATAGAAAGTTTGAATTTCAAATTTAATGATTTAGTAAAATATATGAAACCGCTAGGATTTGCAGACTATAACAAACTACAACAAAACGCATTTTGCGTAATATCTGATAGTGGAACAATAACAGAAGAATCATCAATACTAGGCTTTCCAGCAATAACAGTAAGACAAGCACATGAAAGACCAGAAGGTATGGATGAAGGAACACTTATAATGAGTGGATTAGAAAGTAAAGATATAATAACAGCTATAAATGTTGTAACAAGTCAAAAAGAAAAAATGCACATTGTAAATGACTATGATGCAGACCATGTTGCAGCAAAAGTTGTAAGAATAATATTGAGCTATACAGACTACATAAATAGAACAGTATGGAAAAAATATTAATAAAATTATTTAAATTTGATTATAGTAATAATATGAGGAGTAATAATATGAATACGGAATTTAAACCAAAGGTATCAATCATAATACCAGTATACAATGGAGAAAACTATTTAAGAGAATCTATAGATAGTGCATTAAGACAAACTTATGATAATTTAGAAATAATTGTAGTAGATGATGGTTCAAAAGACAAGACAGCGGAAATTGCAAAATCATATGGTAATAAAATTAGATTCTTTCGTAAGGAAAATGGTGGAACATCAACAGCTCTTAATGTAGGAATATCACATATGACAGGAGAATATTTCTCATGGCTTTCTCATGATGATATGTATTATCCTGACAAAATAAAAAGACAAATTGAAGAATTATCTAAATTGAACAATAAAAACACAATAATGATGACTGATTTAGATGGAATTAATGAAAACTATGAAAAGATTTATCAAACAAATTATATTCAACATATTAAAGCTTATCCAAATCGAGAAAGATCATATATTCATCCAATTATCTATAATCAAACACATGGATGTACTTTATTAATACCAAAAAAATGTTTCGAAGAGGTAGGACTTTTTGATGAAAAGGAATTGGTTGCACAGGATTTTGAATTCTTTTATAGAGCTTTTTTAAAATTCCCACATAAACTTATTCCAGAAGTTTTAGTTACAGCAAGGGATTCATCTAACAGGCAGGGAAGAAGAAGTCATAATAAGGGAGACGAGGAGTATAGCAGACTATTTATTAAAATAATTGAAAACCTAACAGAAGAAGATATGAATTTATTAGCGCCAAGTAGAGCTGATTTCTATGCAGATATGAAAGAATTCTTTGATTGTGCTGGATATACAATAGCATATAAATATATAACTGAAAAGATGTTTTCAAATTTACAAATATCATCATATGATTTAATTGGCAATAAATTTAATGGACATAATTTACACAAAATGTTAAGAGATAAAGGTGTAGATTCTAAACAAGTAGTTTGGTATAAACAATCTGAAGATATAAATACATTCTACTATGATTTTTCAAGAAAAACAGCCACAAAAGATTTAATCAGCCAAAAAATGTTTCTGGATTCAGATATTATACACTTACACATGGTACACAATATAATTGATTTAAATTATTTACCAATAATGACAAGTTTAAAACCTACAGTAATAACATTACACGATCCATTCTTTTTGGGTGGACATTGTGTACATCATTTTGATTGTAATAGTTGGAAAACACATTGTGCAGATTGTAGATATTTAAATAAAATGTTTGCAATTGACAATGATTATACCGCATTGAATTTTGAATTAAAGAAGAATGCCATTCAAAATTCAAATATTTCAGCAATTGTAGCTTCAAAGTGGATGGAAAATAAAGTAAAACAATCTCCAATATGGGAAAATAAAAAAATATATTATTTACCATTTGGAACAGACCAAAATATTTTCAAACCAGCAATAAAGAATGATATTCGAAAAGAATTAAATATTAATGAAAACAACTTTGTTATAATGTTTAGAGAAGATAGCGTGAGTTATAAAGGATTAGATATAATAAAAAAAGCATTATCTAAGATAAAAAACAGAAAAAACATTACAATAATAGCTGTTGGAGAAGAAGGATTATTAGAAGACTTTGCTGATAAATTTAATATTATTGAATATGGTTGGGTAACAGATGATAAAAAACTAGCAAAATTATATCAAGCATGTGATATATTCCTAATGCCATCTAGACAAGAAACATTCGGTGCAATGGCAATTGAAGCTATGAGTTGTGGCAAAACAGTATTATCAATAACAGGAGAAGGAACAGCATTACCAGAAGTAATTAATTCGCCAGAATGTGGACTAGCAGTAGATGAGAAAAATTTTACACAAAAATTAGAATATTTCATAGATAATACAAATGAATTAAAAATTAGAGGTGAAAAGTCAGTTAAATATGCAAAACAAAATTATAATAGAGAAAATTATTTAAATGGAATGATGAATATTTACAAAGACATAATAAAAAATCACCATGTAGAATACAATAAAAAAATTGTTTTAGAGCAATTAAAAAAATACAGTTGTAATAATTTGATATTAGAAAAAAAACCAGAAGAAATACAAAAGGAAACAATGTTAGGAATACCAGAAAAAATAAATGTAGATGAATATATACTAGTAAAAAAATCTAATATTTTTGTAAAAATATATAGAAAAATTATACCTGTTAAAATTAGACGAAAATTTAAGGTTGCAATAATTGCTTTTAGAGAAGAACGTATTTAAAATAATACATTGTAAACAGGAGGAATAATATGCGTATTACTGATGAACGATTGTGTATAGGATGTACAGCTTGCATGAATGTTTGTCCTACAAATGCTATAGAATTTAAAGAAAATAAAAACGGTTTTTTAATACCAGTAATAAACCAAAAAACATGTAATAAATGTGGACAATGTAAAAAAGTATGTCCTACACTCAACATAAATAAAACCCAAACAGTTAAAAATGTGTACGAGGGCTGGATATTAAATGAAAAAAATAGAATGTCAAGTTCATCTGGTGGAATTTTTTCTGCAATTGCAGAAAATGTCCTAGAGCATGGGGGCTTTGTTTGTGGAGCATATATGAATTCAAAACATGAAGTGGAGCATATAATTATTTCAGAAGAAAAAGAACTATATAAATTAAGTGGTTCAAAATACGTTCAAAGCAATTTGGGAAAAATATTTAAAGAGGTAAAAATAATATTAGAAAAAGGAAAAACCGTACTTTTCTCAGGAACACCATGTCAAATAGCCGGATTAAAAAGCTTTTTAAAAAAGAAATATGAAAATTTAATAACTGTAGATATTATATGCCATGGTGTACCAAGTCCAAAAGTCTTTAAAGATTATATAGAACAAATTGAAAAGGAAAAAGGTAAACATGTAACAACTATATATTTCAAAGATAAATCAGAAGGGTGGAAAAATCCACAATTTGTTATAAAAAGTAATGACGAAATTATTAAAAAGTGTACAATTTTTGATGATATATATGGGAGAAGTTTTTTAACAAATATGATTTTAAGAGAATCTTGTTATGATTGTAAATATTCCACATTAAATAGCCAAAGTGATATTACACTAGGCGATTTTTGGGGAGAAGAAAAATATAACAAAAATATAGATTCTTTTAAAGGTATATCTATAATAATTGTTCATACAGAAAAAGGAAATGAAATAATAAATATATTGAAAAAAGATAGGATTAAGCTATATGATAATGTACCATTAGAATTAGCAATAAATAATAATTATCCGATTGCATTACCATCTTTAAAACATACAAATAGTGATGAATTTTTTTCTGAATATTCAAAAGGAACCAATGATATTAAAAATCTTTTATTAAAATATGTTGACAATAAAAAAGAAGAACAATATAAAGAAAAAAGTGTTGGAATTTTAAATTTTCATTATGAAAATTATAATTATGGAGCAAATTTAGTAGCATATTCTTTAATGAAAACAATTGAAAAATTAGGTTTTAATGCAAAAATTATAAATTATGACGCATTTGAAGATTTAAAACCCATGGAAAAAATACAAATCAATAAAATTAAAATATTTAAGGAATATTTTTTCAAACAAACACCAAAAATTTCAAATGGCTCAGAGCTTTATAAGTTAAATAATTATTTTGATACATTCATTGTAGGTAGTGATCAAGTTTGGAGAAAAACGATAACAGCAGCGAATTTATATCATTACTTTTTGGATTTTGTAAATCCTTCAAAAAAAATATTATCCTATGGGGCAAGCTTTGGAACAGATAAATGGGAAGGAAATGAAGAAGAAACCATAGAAGTAAAAAAACTCATAAAGAGATTTGATGAAATATCCGTACGTGAAAAAGATGGTGTCAATATATGCAAAGAAATATTTGACAGAGATGCGAAACAAGTACTAGATCCAACGCTATTATTAACGGATAAAGAGTATCAAACAATAATTGATTTTGAAAAGCATGATGAAATAAAAGAAGACTATGTAGCATACTACATCTTGTTTGACAAAGATAGAAAAGATAAGAATAATCAAGAATTAAAGAAAATATTACAGAGAGAAAACTTGAAATTAGTTAATATAAAAGGTAAAGATGAGCAAATTCTTGGAAAAGAAATGTTTATTTATAATTCAATGTCTCAGTGGTTAAATTATATTAAGAACTCTAAGCTAGTTATTACTGATTCATATCACGGTGTATTGTTTGCGATTATATATCGAAAGCCTTTTATATGTATTACCCAAAATTGTACGTCATTTAGTAGGTTTGATTCGCTTTGTGGAATTTTTGATATAAAAAATAGCTTTTATAATAGTTTTGATGATATTAAAGATATGGAAAAGATATATAATATTAATTATGATATTATTGAAAGCAAGTTACAAAAAGAAAAAGAAAAATCAATTTCTTTTTTAGAAAGAACTTTGAATGAAAGCTTTACAGAACAAAAACAAAGAAAACTGGAAGATGAATGGACTAATTTGCAAGAAATAAATAGGAGCAAAAACGAGAGAATTTCAAATTTAGAAATATATTATGTGGAACTAAATAAACAACATACTGAACTCAATAACAAATATATTGAACTCAATAACAAATATATTGAACAATGTAAAGAAATTGAAAATTATAATAAAAGGCTTGATGAAATGAATAAAGAAAAACAGGAAATTCATAATGAGTTAATAAGAACACAAGATTTATTAGAAAAGAATGAAGAAAAAATAAATGATTTATTAAATTCCACAAGTTGGAAGATAACTCAACCTATTAGAAAAATCAAAAATTTAATAAATAAATTTAAAAGTAAAGGAGAAATATGAAAGAGTTTAAACCTAAAGTAACAGTAGTAATTCCTGTATATAATGGTTCAAATTTTATGAAAGTAGCTATTGATAGTGCAATCGCACAAACTTATGATAATAAGGAAATTTTAGTTATTAATGATGGCTCAACAGATAATGGAGAAACCGAGAAAATTGCTTTATCTTATGGAAACAAGATAAGATATATAAAAAAGGAAAATGGTGGAGTTGCTACTGCACTAAATTTGGCAATAAAAGAAATGAAAGGCGAATATTTATCTTGGCTTAGCCATGACGATATGTATAAACCATTTAAACTAGAAAAACAGGTTGAAGTTTTAAATAAATTACAAGATAAAAACACAATTATTTTTTCAAATGTTGAATTAATAGATGAAAGGGGAGATATTTTTTGTACAACAAACTATTCAAACTTATTAACACATGAAGAACTTTGCCAAGGAATATATCCAGTAATCAAAGGAACTGTTAATGGTTGCTCAATGCTAATTTCAAAAGAATGTTTTAACAAAGTAGGATTATTCAATGAAAATTTAAAAACTTCAAATGATTATGAAATGTGGCTTAGATTATTTAAAGAGTTTAACTGCTATTTAATAGAAGAACCGCTTATACAATACAGAATTCATAAAAATCAAGATACTACAAAATCACCATATACTTTAAAAGAAGCAAATAAACTTTGGGTAGACATAATAAATAATCTTACAGAAAAAGAAATAGAAGGATGGGGCTTTGAACCATTTAATGTATATATGGATTTGTATTTCCAAATGTATTATAGCAAATACAATGAGGCATATCCAGTTGCCTATAAGAAAGCAAAGGAAATATATGATAAATCAAACCCAAAGGTAAGCATAATAATGCCATGCTATAATGCTGAGAAGTATATTGAAAAGGCTGTACAAAGTGTATTAGATCAAACATATAGAAATTTTGAGCTAATAATTATAGATGATGACTCAACAGATAAAACATGGGAAATCATTAAACAATATGCAAAAAAAGATTTTAGGGTAATATGCACTAGAAAAACTGAAAATGAAAAAGGAATCTCTAAATCTATGAACAAGGGAATAGAAATGGCAAGAGGAAAATACATTACTAGAATGGATAGTGATGATATAATTATTCCTGAAAAAATATTCAGACAAGTACAATTCTTAGATAAAAACGAAGAATATGGAGTATGTTCAGTAAATATTGCAATGATGGACAATTTAGGAAATATTTACAATGAAAATGTGTATCCAGAGCAAAAAGTACCATCAGAATGGACCTTTTTATGGACAAATCCAGTTCCTAATGCACCATGTATGTATAGAACAAACATTATAAAAGACAATAATATAACATTTAGTAATTTAAGAACAGCAGAAGATTATGACTTTTTAGAAAAGCTTATAACAAAAACAAAAGTATATATGATAAATCTTCCTTTATATTATTATAGATATAATGAAAAAAGCACATATAATAAAAATAGAACAGAAACATTTAAAAATTCACTTAATATAAGCAAAAGATATTATATGGAAGTAACAAAGAAAAATGCACCAGATTTCTATAAATTTTTAACATGGTTTTACACTAATGAAGATGAACCAATTATAGAAGATGTTCAAGTAATTAATGAATTCCTTGAAAAAACAGCTAAAGAATTTAAAGAATATTATAAATGGACAGATGAACAGTATTCAAATGTAAAAACAGATATATTAAAAATTATAGAAAAATATGCAGTATATAAATACCTTGCTGGAAAAAATGGTAAAATTGGTGCTGACTTTGAGACTAAGGAAGAAAAACAATCAAGCATTGTTAGATTAATAAAAAGAGGAGAACAATATTTAAAGAAAAACGGAGCAAAAAAAACAATACGCAAAATAGCACAAAAAGTGAAAGGTAAGATATGGAAGAAAAAATAAAAGTATTGGAAGTAAATAATATAGATTTACCAGGCCGTAGATTCAATGGATATGATTTGATTCAATATTCTTTAAAAAAGGATATTGATATAAGGCAAGCAGTAGTTTATAAGCAATCAAATAATAATAAAGTAAGTTTATTATTAAAAAATAGCCAGCAGCTACAAGTGTTTGAAAAATTAGAAAAATTTGAAACAGAAGAGCTATCAGTTCATTCTAATTTATCAATAACATCACCAGCTTTAATAAATAGTGAAGAATATAAAAAAGCAGATATAATACACTTTCACATGTTCCACAATACAAAATTATCATTAATATCATTACTTCAAATATGCAATGAAAAAAAGGTGGTAATGTCTATTCATGATCCATGGACAGTTACAGGCAGATGTGTTCATTTTGGAGAGTGTGAAAAATGGAAAACAGGATGCAAAAAATGTCAAAACTTGAATACATTATTTGAATTTAAAGATGACAATTGTAGCTCTATGTGGAAACTAAAGCAAATGATTTATAAACAAATTAATCCTGAGATTGTTGTATCAAGTAAATATATGTATGATGTAATAAAGCAAAGCCCTTTGACAAAACACTTTACAAATGTTCATATAATTCCTTTAGGAATAGATTTGAATAAATTTGGCAAAAATATAAACCAAAAAGAAGCAAGAAAAAAATTTAATATACCAGAGGACAATATAGTACTATTTTTAAGAGCACAAGAAGCATTTAAAGGAACATCATATATTGTTGAAGCCTTGCAAATGCTAGATACAGATAAAAAAGTTACTATTTTAACTTGTGATGAAAAAAATAGATTAGAGGCAGTAGAAAATAAATACAACATTATTGATTATGGAAGAATGAATAATGAAGAATTAATTCATGCCTATAACGCTTGTGATGTGTTTTTAATGCCATCACTTGGGGAAACATTTGGACTTATGGCAGTTGAAGCAATGGCGTGCTCAAAACCTGTGGTTGTATTTAATAATACAGCATTACCATCAGTAACTCATGCTCCAGAATGTGGAGTATTAGTTGAAAATAAAAATTCTAAAAAACTAATGGAAGCAATAAAAGAACTAATAGAAAATGAAGATGAAAGAAAAAGAAGAGGAGCTCTAGGCAGAAAAATCTGCGAAGAAAATTATAATATAGAAAACTATAATAATAGTTTAATTGAGTTATATAAAAAAATTCCAGAAAAGAAAAGTAAAAATGCTGCTTTATCAAAAATAGTTAATTCTTCACAAAAAGATTGTATTAAAATTGAACATGAATTAAACAAATTTACAAAAGCCAATTTCAAAGAAAATAGTGTAGAATATAAAGAACTAATATTTAAAAAAGATAAGTATATTGAAGGAAAAATTGACTATTCAAATAAAGATGTGCAAAAAATAATAAATAACTATAATAATAATTTATATAACATAATGACAAATAAGAGAACAAATAAACTAATTGTAAAAATCAAAAATGCAGTAACATTGCTATTTACAGATCAAGACAGATTAAAAAATAGCATACAGTATAAGTTCAATCAAATATTTAAGAAAAAGGATTAAATATGAAAGATAAAATAAGCAAATTTAAGTCTTTAATAAAAAAATATGGTATTTTAGGTACCATCAAAAAGGTATTAAACTATGTATTTTCAATAATAATGAATATATTACATAGTTTAAACTTTATCGAAAACAAAAAACTATCAAAAAGCTTAGATGAAATTATTGAAAATAAAAATTATGATAGAATAATTATATGGAGAAGTAATTTTGGATGGAATGTGCCATTATTTCAAAGACCACAACATATAGCACTTAATTTAGCAAAGCAAAAATGCCTAGTATTTTATGAAGTTACACATTTTACAGATAAAATTAGAGGAATAAAAAAGGCAAATGATAATTTAGTATTAATTAATTTAGAAAATAAAAGTGTTCAAAAATTATTATTTACAAAGCTTAAAAATACTAATAAACCTAAATACATACAAATATATTCAACAGATTGGAAAATGAAATTAGATGAATTAAAACAATACATACAAAATGGATACAAAGTAATATATGAGTATATAGATGAAATAAACCCAATACTTTCAGGAACAAAAGAAATTCCAGTTAATATTAAAGAAAAGTATGAATATATGCTTACTGATAAAGAAAACATATTTGTAGTAGTCACAGCAGATAAACTACAGCAAGATATTAAACAAAAACGAGGAACTGAAAAATTAGTATTTGCATGCAATGGAGTAGATTATGAACATTACCAAAATATAGATAAAGACTTTAAATTTGATGAAAAATTTAAAAAAATTCTAGACCAGAAAAAGCCTATAATAGGCTATTATGGAGCTTTTGCCAGCTGGTTTGATTATGACATGGTAAAATATCTAGCTAAAACAAAACAAGAATATAATATAGTTCTAATAGGAACAAAATATGATAATTCTCTTGAAAAATCAAGAATAGAAGATTTAGAAAATATATATTTTTTAGGAACAAGAGAATACAAAATATTAAAAAATTATGCGGCAAAATTTGATGTATGTACAGTACCATTTGTTATAAATGATATTACAAAAGCAACATCACCTTTAAAGATATTTGAATATATGGCTCTTTCAAAGCCTATTGTTACAACGGCAATGGATGAGTGTAAAAAATACAAATCAATATTTATCGCAAATAATAATCAAGAATTTGTTGAATTAGTAGAAAAAGCTTTAAAATTAAATAGAGCAGAAAACCTAGAGTACTTTGAAACCTTAAGACAAGAAGCATTAGAAAATACATGGGAAAATAAAGCAAGAAAAATAATAAATTTATTGAAAAAAGAGGAGCAAATAAGTGATTAAAGAAAAAGTATTAGGATTTTGTGTATGCACTGAAAATCAAGAGGAAATGCTACAAGATATTTTCAATGACTATGAACAAAACAAAAAGTTATTTATTGTAAATATAAATCCAGAAATTGCTGTAAATAATTATCAAAATGAAGAACTAAAAAAAATCTTTAATAACCAGAAATATCAAATTCCAGATGGAACAGGAATTGTATGGGCATCTAAAAAAAATAATGGAAACATCAAACAAAGAATTGCGGGAATAGATTTGATGCTTAAAATCTGTGAAAAATCGCAAAATTATAAGGCTAAAATCTTCCTATATGGTTCAAAACCAGGAATTGCAAAAGCTGCAAAGGGAAATTTAGAAAAAAATTTCCAGCAAATTAATATTGTTGGAGAATGTGATGGATATTGTGATGAAAAAAAGGTAGTTTCAAAAATAATAGAAAGCAATGCAGACATTGTTTTTGTAGGAACAGGAAGCCCAAAACAGGAAAAATTTATAATAGATAATATTGAAAAAATACAAAAAGTTAAAATATTTATGCCAGTAGGGGGCTCATTTGATGTAATAAGTAATACAAAGAAAAGAGCACCAAATTGGATAATTAAATGTAATTTAGAGTGGTTATATAGACTATTTCAAGAGCCAAAGAGAATAGGCAGACAATTAAATTTAATTAAATTTATGTATCTAGTAAGGAGAGAAAAAAATGGATAGAATAAAAGTAATGACAATATTTGGAACAAGACCAGAAGCAATCAAAATGGCACCACTAGTTAAAGAACTACAATCAAGAAAAGAAATTCAATGTATTGTGTGCGTTACAGCACAACACAGACAAATGTTAGACCAAGTATTAGAAGCATTTAAAATTACACCAGATTATGATTTGAATATTATGCAAGTACGGACAAACATTAAGTGATATAACAAGTAGAGCACTTAAAGGACTAGAAGAAGTAATAAAAAAAGTAAAACCTAATATAGTACTTGTTCATGGAGATACTACAACTGCATTTGCAGGAGCACTAGCTGCATATTATAATCAAACAGATATAGGACATGTAGAAGCTGGGCTTAGAACATGGAATAAATATTCTCCATATCCAGAAGAAATGAATAGACAAATGATAGGTGTATTAGCAGATATGCATTTTGCACCAACAGAAAATAGTAAAAATAGCTTATTAAAAGAGGGAAAAAATCCACAAAATATTTATGTAACAGGAAACACAGCAATAGATGCACTTAAAACAACAGTAAATAAAGGCTATTCAAACCCAATATTTGAATGGGTAGGACAAGATAGATTAATACTACTTACAGCACATAGAAGAGAAAACTTAGGAGAACCAATGAGACAGATGTTTAAAGCAATAAAAAGAATAGTAGACGAGTTCAAAGATGTAAAGGTAGTATATCCTGTACACTTAAATCCAAAGGTTAGAGAAATTGCAGATGAAGTACTTGGAAATGATGAGAAAATTAAACTAATAGAGCCACTAGAAGTAATAGACTTTCATAACTTTATGAATAAAGCTTATTTAATATTAACAGATAGTGGAGGAATACAAGAAGAAGCACCATCACTTGGAAAACCAGTATTAGTATTGAGAGATACAACTGAAAGACCAGAAGGAATAGAAGCAGGAACACTAAAACTTGCAGGAACAAATGAAAATACAATATATGACATGATTAGAGAATTATTGACAAATCATCAAACTTATGAGAAAATGAGTAAGGCAGTAAATCCTTATGGTGATGGAACAGCAAGCCAAAGGATAACAGATGCCATTATAGAAAAATATTCAAAATAAATTCGATGCAACCTATAAGGAGAAAAAATGAACACAAATAGCGACATAACAGAAAATGAGTCAATAACTGAGAAAATGATAGTAGTTAGTACAAAAAATAATAAAAAGAAAATAAAGAAAATATTAAAATCTATTATAACATGGTTAATTTTATTGATACTTGCAATATTAATAGTAGCATCAATCTATTACTATAAAGAATATTCAGAGCAAGATTTTGATCAAATTGTTTATTATGTATTAAATGGAGTAGAATCAGCAGCACCAAGTGTAGTAAAAGGAGTAATTGCAACGGCTGCAATACCAACAATTTTGCTTTGGCTAATGTTATGCATACCAACAGTAAAAAATGTAAAAAAAACAAGGCACATAAATATTAAAATAAAATCAAAAACATATAAAATTCAAGTTTTTCCAGTCAAATTTATTTCAAACCATAAAAGAATTTATATATTTATTGTATTTGTAATAGCAACAGTGTTAGTAATATTTGGCTTTAGAATAAACGTTTTTATTTCAAATAGAATAAAGAAAACATCAATATTTGAAGAATATTACGTAGATGCCAAAAGCGCTAACATCACATATCCAGAGGAAAAAAGAAATTTAATAATTATTATTGCTGAAAGTATGGAAAACACAGTATTAAGTAAGGAAAATGGTGGAACTTGGGATATACCGATTGTTCCAGAATTGGAAAAACTAGCATTGGATAATGTTAATTTTTCAAATACAAGTAAAATAGGTGGAGCAAATCAAACTTATGGAGCAAACTATTCAGTTGCTGGAACGGTTGCAATAACATCAGGTATTCCATTAAAAACAGGAGATATTTTAACAAATAAAGAAACATATTTAGAAGAAGGCAAGTATTTATCTGGAGCATATACATTAGGGGAAATATTAGCTATGCAAGGATATAATCTAGAAATTATGCTTGGTTCAGATTCAACTTTTGGAGGCAGAAAACAATATTTTGAAACAAACGGCAATTATAAAGTATTTGATGTAAATTATGCTATACAGCAAGGTAAAATGACGGAAAACGAAAAAGAATGGTGGGGCTTTGAGGATGATAAACTATTTCAATGGTCAAAAGAAGAGATAACAAATTTAGCTAAACAAGGTAGTCCATTTAATTACATAATGGTTACAGCAGATACTCACTTTGTGGATGGATATTTAAGCAAAAATGCAGAAAAAAAATTTGATTCACAATATGAAAACGTATATGCGTATTCTTCAAAATCAATAAATGAATTTGTAGAATGGTTAAAAAGGCAGGATTTCTATGAAAATACAACAATAGTAATACTTGGAGACCATTTAGGCATGCAAACTGATTTTTATAAACAAAAAATGGAAGATAATTATGATAGAACCATTTTTAATGTAATTATAAACGGCGTTATTGAGGCTAAAAATAACAAAAATAGAATTTTTACATCTATGGATATGTACCCAACAATTCTTGCAAGTATTGGAATTAAAATTGAAGGAGAACGTTTAGGAATTGGAACAAATTTATATTCAGGAGAGCCTACACTTGCAGAACTTAAAGGACTTGAAGCATTTAATGATGAAATAAGTAGAAAATCAGATTGGTATAATAAACACATTTTAGGTGACGACTACTATGTAATGAAGAAAAACACACAAAAAGAAAGCGAGGTAAAAAATGAAGAAAATATCAATAATAATACCAGCATACAATGAAGAAGAGGTTGCTCAAGAATGTTACAATAGATTAGAAGAAGTATTAAATAAGTTAAACAATTACGAAAATGAAATAATATTTATAAATGATGGAAGTAAGGACAAAACTTTAGAAATTCTAACAGAACTTGCAAATCAAAATGAAAATGTAAAGATAGTTTCATTTTCAAGGAACTTCGGGCACCAAGCAGCAGTGACAGCAGGACTAAAATATGTAACAGGAGATGTAATCTTAATAATAGATGCAGACCTTCAAGATCCACCAGAGCTATTGCCAGAGATGTTAAAACTATGGGAAGAAGGCAATGAAGTAATATATGGTGAAAGAAAAACAAGAGAAGGCGAATCAAGATTCAAATTGTTTACTGCAAAAATGTTTTATAATACTTTAAATGCCCTTTCAGATGTGGAAATACCTAAAAACACTGGAGATTTCAGGCTAGTAGATAGAAAAGTTGTTGATACAATTAATTCTCTTCCAGAACATAATAAATTCTTAAGAGGGCTATTTAGTTGGGTAGGCTATAGACAATATGCTTTCAAATATGAGAGAAAGGAAAGATTTGCTGGAAAAACTAAATATCCATTAAAAAAAATGCTAAAGCTAGCTGCTGATGGAATAATTGGATTTTCAACTAAGCCACTTAAAATATTAGGAGGATTAGGATTTATTTCAATAATAATTTCATTTATTATTTTGATATATTCACTGCTTTCATTTGCATTTGAATGGAACAATTTAGAAGCGGGTTGGACATCTATAATGGTTTCAATAACATTCTTTGCAGGTGTTCAATTACTATCAATATGGGTTCTTTCTGAATATATAGGAAGAATATATGATGAAACAAAAAATAGACCACAATATATAGTAGATAAAACTATAAACATAAAATAAAAAAATGTTAACACTCTATGTGTTAACATTTTTTAATAAAGCAAATAATAAAGTAAAGTAAATAGTAAAGCTTAAACTATTAAATAAATTACCAGACATATACGCTATTCCAAATACAAATATAATTGTAATAACAGCCAATAGATTTATAACATTTACACATCTAAATTTAGATTTTAATACTTTATATGCATATAGTCCAATGAGTACAAAGTAAGGTGCAAAAACTAAAATAGTTCCAATAATTCCGCAAGGCATAATATTGTACAACAAAATCTTTTTCAATGTTGAAGATATTTTGTAATCTAGTATTGGTAATTCCAAACCATTTATCCATCTTGTTATTATTAATTTCTACTACTCTTTTTACCATACAAAGCTCAACATATCTATAATTTGTAGTTAATGAAATATCTTTTTGTAAAAAATCATACCAAAAGTCAGTATCATATTGATATGGGTAGTTTTCAATAAAGAATTGTTCATGCAAATCTTTTTCAAGATAATGTTTCTTTATGTAGTTTAATTTATAAATATAATTAGTATCACTATCAGTTCCCTCTTGAGAAGGAGAAATATTCTCTTGAGAATCATCTGAATCTTGTGAAGTTTGATTTTTTTCTTCTTCTTTAAATGTATCAATAACAGTTTGTCTTTCATTTATTCTATTAAACATTGGATTTATTGGCAACAAAGAAGAGTACACCAATAAAACCACACAAATAGGTAAAACATCTTTAATATTAAATCTCTTTTTGCTCATAATGTAAACAAATGAATAAGCAAAAGCTGTATATATAAATACGATAAATACACCTATAACAGAAACTCTTGTACATAATAAAGTTAAAGCAAAAACATCAACAATTAAAGTAATAAGGTTAATTGCAGTATGTTTTTTGGCAAATAAGTAAATTGCAAAAGGTAAAAACATAATTAAAATTGCACTAATCTGGTTACCATATTCAAAAAGACCTTTAGAAGCTAAATCTTTATAAGTATACGTAGAGTTATTATTAAACCATTCAAAGAAGTTAGCCTTAATTATACTATCACTGTAATTACCGTAAGATACAACAAAAATATTACTTAAAATAATTACTAACCCAATTATTAGTATTAATGATTTCATGATATTAATAATAGTATCATGAGATAATTCAGCCTTGTAAATACAATAAATAAGTAAAAAAGGTGAAAGCATTTTTACAAAATATAATGCTTCTTTTATCATTGAATAGTTAAAATCACCAGGAACTAAAGAGTGAAAATGCATAGCGTTAATCTGGTGAAAAATAAAGTAAATTCCAATAAGAATTGGGTAAATAAGTAAAAAGTATTTCTTTTTACCACAAAGTAAAGTATTAGAATTATCTTTTTTAATAAAAAAGTAATATAAAAATAATGCAAATATTATAATAACTCTAATCAAAGTTGATATAGAGTTATAAAATATTTTAATATCAAAAATTGGCTGAATAATCAAAAATAAAATTAAAATATTATTAATCGCATTATTTTCTTTCAGTTTTTTCATCATTGTTATCATTCCTTATTCTTAAAATATCTTTATAGCCAATCGCAACAATGGCAATGCACATCAATGCAAAGGATAGAGCCTTCCAAAGTCCGCTATCTAAAAGAATAATAGCAAACATACCAAAAGTTGCACTAAGTGCATATAGCATAAGAACCGCTTGCTTTTGAGAATATCCACGTTTCATTATTTTATGATGTAAATGTTCTTTATCTGCTTTAAATACACCCTTTAAAGATTTTGTTTTTATAATTCTTCTTATAATAGCAAGAGTTGTATCTAAAAGAGGAAGGGCAAAAACAATAAGCGGAGCAATAATAACTATTGCAGTATATGTTTTAGCCATACCTAATATAGAAATAATAGATAAAGTGTAACCTAAAAAGTTTGAACCAGTATCTCCTAAAAAAGTTTTAGCTGGGTTGAAATTATATGGTAAAAAACCAAGAATACTACCAGCAAGAGCCAATACTAATAATATAGAAATTAGAGGAGAACCATTTAAAGTAAATATTATTAATAAAGACAGACATGAAATAAGTGAAACCCCGCTAGATAATCCATCTAAGCCATCAATTAAATTAATAGCATTTGTAATACCAACAATCCAAATAATAGTAACTAATTTAGCTATTATTGCCTCAGTAAAAACTGCTGTGAAAAATGGTACTGAAATTGTATCAATTTGAACACCACAAGAAGTAATTATAATAGCTGCTAGTGTTTGACCAAACAACTTCACAAAAGGATTTATACTTTTTAAATCATCTAAAAAACAGAATCCACCTAGTACTATTAAACCAGCAAAAAATCCAATTAATTTAATGTAATATTGTTCTGAACCGAATAAATTAATAGTTTGCTCAAAAGACATTACAGCAAGCAAGTATATAACTGAAACAGTAAAGCCGGTTATTACTGCTAAGCCACCAAGTCTTGGCATAGGTTTTTTATGAATTTTTCTAGATTCTTTTGGAATATCAAGTGCTCCAATTTTTTTTGCAAATCTAATAGTATAAGGTGTGCAAACATAAGCTGTAATGAAAGCTAAAAGAAATGCTACTGCCATATCTCCCCACATATAAATGCTCCTTTTAAGATTTAATATAAATAACACTCTAATTGTATCCTCAAAAGCTTAATTTGTCAATCCTTAGAGTAAAAATAAATCTTGTAATTTATAAAATATTTAAACAAGTATGAAATAACATAAATAATATTCTCATTATTAAAACCTAGAAGGCTAAAAAGCAGCAATGGAAAATACAAAATTATAAACAAACCAATTTTAATATTCATAGAAGGAAAGAAACTTACAAATGCAAATACCATTATAGCCCAAACCACATTAAGAATGGCAGTTGAATAATCCATAAAACCAAAAAGCTTATTTTTGAATGTATAGTTTTGAGGAATAATAAATTTTATTTTGAAACACCTCCTTTAAAAGCATTAAAAAAGTTAGACATATTCAAATTTACATCTGTTGAAAAACCGCCAACAAAATCCTTTACAAAAGAATTAGCTTTAAATAAAGTATAAATCATGCCAAGATGAATTATTTGCGAAGGCAGAGAAGCAATATCATTGTTGTTAATTATAAAACAAACCAATAAAATAGTAGCAATAAAAATCTGTAAAAATAATATAGCAATAAATGATTTAAACCAAACCTTGAAAAAATTACTAGTTTTACTGCTAGATAAAGTCAAAATCGCAAAAGGAGCAAGTAATATTAAAACTTTAATAAGAATGTAGCGAATTGCATAAGAAACAGATAAACTAAGGAAACCAAAGGTTATGGAAGACTTTAAAATTCCGGTCAAAATTAAATAAACTAAATGAATTGGAAACAAAGTATTCCTGAGGGATAACATTACTGATTAAAGTTGAAAAAGAAATATCTACTCCAAATAAATATGTACCTAACTCACAAAGCATATTGGAAATATGCGAAACAAGAAAAATCAAACCACCACATAGATATTGACTTGCATTTAAAGCCAAAGCACAAAGAATTAATTTAAAAATAAACTGCAAAGGGCTTTCAACCTGCGAAAATGTAAGGTGAGAAAGCAAAAATGAAATTGCATAATAAATCAAAAAGCCATAAATCAGGGAGTTACAAATAAGATTAATTCCAGAATAGCTATTTATGCCAATAACATCAGTCAAGTTTGTAGTAATGCCTGAATCTACAAAAACTAACTTATCTAGATAGTTTGTAACATTGTTATTGATTGAAGATAGTAAATTTGAAAGCATATTATTAATTGCATACACTAATAAACTAGTAATATTAACTTCAGTAATTAAAATCACCCCTCTTCAGTTTTTGTTATAAGCAACTGTATTGCAGATAAAATTAAATCAATACAAAGGATGAATGCATAGGAAAATAAACTACCACGAATAACTCTTTTTCCTGTTCTAATTCTTTCCTCATCACCAAAGCTAAACTTTTTCATAAAAACGCCAGAACCAACAGCAACAGCTGCTGCCGGAGTGGAAATTCTCAAAAGCCAACTTTCAATGGTTTTAAATGCAGAAGTTATAGTGTTTACAAGTTTTGGATACGCACCAAAACTAAATGTACAAAAACAATTTAAAAATATGAAAACTAAAAATATAATTTGAATCACATAATATAATTTTTTCATAGAACCTCCTATCTATAAGATGTTAAAAAAACATCAAATTAAATAATTTTGTATTTTTGAAAACCTTTCTTTTTGGGTGAATTATCTAAAAAATATGGTTGCATTTTTAGCTTTGTTGGAGGTAAAATCTTATCTCCATTAGAAAGAAAAGAAAGGCAAGAAAAAGTTTCTAAATGTTGGGTAAAGAAGTTTGTATCATATACAAAATCAGTATTAATATGAGTAGTAATGCTTTCAGAAACACTAGATTTATTGGAATTTAATGAGTTTGTAATATAATTGTAATTTGTCTCTTGAGCATTTTCAGAAATACTTTTAGATATTTTTGTTTTATCTTCTTTACCAATTTGTTTTTGAGCATCTTCTATTGTAAAAGCATCATCTGTCCTATACCAAAGTTTGTTTATCAAATTTTGAATAATTGATTTAACTGCATATTGATCTTTTAAAGAGTTTAGAAGAGATGTATAACTTTGAGTAGCTACAATGTTAATACATTTAGCCTCTCTACTTTGAGCGAAAAAATCACTATCAGTAGCTGTCACATATTCATGAAATTCGTCACAAATAAATACACTTGGTCTTACATTATTGTGAGCAAGCTGTGATAATATTTCAGCTTGAAAATCAAGCTTTAAATATGCTGCAATTATTTTTGAAAGATTCTTAAATAAAGCAATATTCATATTTAAAACTACAATTTTCCCTTGCTCTAAAACATCTTTAAACCCTTTAAAAGTAACATCTTTTTTTTCAGGGCAAAAAGTTTGCATTATATCATAATCAGATATAAAAACATTTGTCATTCTAGTTATTTCGGATTTTAAAATAGAAAGAACACGACTATCAAGAGTTCTGTACTCAGTTTCGAAAAAAGTTAAGGCAGAATGAAGCTCATATATTTGATGATGATTAAGTTTTGCAGTTCTAAATAACTCTCTTAAATAACAAACCTTTTCATTATAGTAATTGGGAGAATTAACTAATTTATGAATTTCAGTAAATGTTACATATCCGTTGTTATAAAGTCTGCACAATTTAATACACTCACATAAAACTTCTTCAGCTTTATCTAGCCAGTAAGATTCAGAATTGTTTGGTGAAAAAAGTGTTAATATGGTTTTTAAACGATTTGCTAAAACAGAAGGTTTTAAATTGGGTTTATCAAGAGGATTATACCTAACATTTCCACCAAGCTCAATTACACATAAATCATCTATTCTATTATATTCTTCGGCATACACTTTTACTTGCTTATAAAAATTTCCCTTAACATCTAATATTAACATCCCAAGCTTTTCAAAAGCATTATCAGCATTGTATTCTATTAATTGTTTGGTATATGGATACATACTAGAACTAGTTTTGCCTGTACCAATAGTTCCTGTAATAAGAAAGTTTTGATATAGACCTCTTTCTGTAAGATATACAGGAGCATTTGTTATGGCATTATTACCTAAATATAAATTAATTCCAGAAGTTGGTTTAACCTTTTCTCTTTTTATTTTTTTATCTATTTTATCTTTAAAAATTAGTGAATATATAGAATTTGAAAAAAGAAAACAAACATGGTAACAACACAAACAATAAATAATTTTCATGCACTTCCAAGCAATAGGTGCTTTTATGCAAATATCAAAAGGGTAAATGGCATAGGGAATTATAAGATGTGATGTTAGAAAAATTGGTTTAAAAACAAATAAAATGGGAATAAATAATAATATTGCTAGCAAAAAACAGAAAGCAAAATGTAATAAAAACAATATGAACTTCAAATTTTAACCTCCTTAGGAAATTTTTTTGATTTTTAATTTTGAACCCTGTAAAGAGTGAAATACTTTCATTTCAAAGAATGAATAAATAGAATAATTTGTTATGAAAAAACTAATAATAAAAGATGCAAAAAATAAATGAATTAATATTTTAAATCTACACCACCTTTCATAATTTTTCATTATTCTACTACAAATTATTTAAAATGTCTATACTTTTTAGAAAAAATATGTTAAAATCTTTAAAGAGTAACATATTAAAAATGTTTAAGGAGGAATATTTATGATAGAAAAAACAACTAAAATAGGAGAATTATTAGAAATAGCTCCAGAAAAAGCAGAAATATTAATAGAAGCAGGAATGCATTGCCTAGGATGCCCAGCATCACAAGCAGAAACAATCGAAGAAGCTTGCCAAGTACATGGAATTGATGTAGAAGAGCTATTAGAAAAAATTAATAAATAATAAGATTTGAAAAATATGAAGTAAACCCAAATTATTAAACAAAAATGTTTAGTAATTTGGGTTTATTTATTTTTAAAACTTCGCAATGTTGAATTGAAATTAACATAATTGCATGATATAATATATTCGAATTAAGTTTCACTTATTCAGTATTCCTTGCGAGACACCTGGAAAATTCATTAAACAAATAATTTTAGGGAGGAATCTATATGCAAACAATAGCTACAATGAAGGAACTTATCGAGCTAAACGAGTTGGTCTTCAAAATGAACAACTTGAACCGGTGGAGTGACTTTAAGCAGTGCGACGTCTACAATGAGCTAAATAAGCAAGCATTTAATTGCATAATTGCTTTTGAACTAGCTAACTTTGTAGAAAAGCAAGGCAGAAGTGTGAATTGGGTTTGCTTCCCGCGTATTGCAATAAGCAGAGCTTTTGCTAAAGTGTATGTTTTTTATGATACGCCTGAACACAAAATTTCATTTTCTGCTAAAATAGGAAACATAGGAAAAGACAAGTTTGATGATGTTACAAGAGAATATATCGCTGTGAAAACCAGTGAGAAATTCGCAAGTTTTTTGTGTGATAACAATTCTTCTTTTGAAGAAGCAATTTATAGGGTAGCAAGCAAAATTGCAACCTATATTGAGTTGTTGGAATATGAAAAAATTGTACAGAATCAAGCATTAATTTCCCAAAAGAAAGAGGAAATTATGAATGAAATTTGTGAGTATATGTATATCCCTGGTGTTAGGGAATTCATTAATCAAAATTCACAAATTTTCAAACTCTTTCAGTTTGTTTCAAGCCTTAGGAACAAATTGCGTTGGGCAACGTGCTGCAAAGCAGTAAAATGTTCTGTTTTAGGGCATTTGTTTGATACAGCAATTTGGGCATACCTTATTGGACTGGAGCAAAGTTCTTTTGATGAACAGCTTGCAACAAAGTTTTTCTTCATGGGAATTTTCCACGATATTGCAGAAACTTGGACGCATGATATACCAAGCCCAATAAAGGACAAAATCGAAGGTTACCGAGCAGCAACCGAAGAACATGAAAGCCAAATGCTTGAGGAACACATGTATCCTAATCTTGTGACTTTAGGTTTGGACGAACCAACAAGAAACATTATGTTTGAGGATAAAGTAAACCGTAAATACAGAAAATTCATAAAAATTGCGGATTATTTATCAGCAGACAGTGAGTGTTGGCGAAACCTAGTAGCAGGAAGTCGTTATTATTATTACTGGGATGCAATTATCGAAAGAAAAATTGACAAAAGTAGTAAAATAAACACTGTGATGCATACATACCTTACAAAGTATGCAAAAAAAGTTCGTAGAAGATGGAGATAACAACAACGTAGTTATTGAAAATGGGTGCAATTAGCACCCATTTTTCCTCATATTTAACAAGGAAAAAAATAAAAAATTCAAAAAAATTAAAAAAATATAAAAAAAGTATTGACAGTTGTGAAAAAATGTAGTATTATAGAAAAGCAGTTGTTCAAAACGACTGCTTAAATAATTCGAAAGAATTATGGGCTATTAGCTCAGGTGGTAGAGCACTTGACTTTTAATCAAGTTGTCCGCGGTTCGAGT
>USDL01000006.1 GCA_900553365.1 uncultured Clostridium sp. | reverse complement strand
ATACAAGATATGTTACTAATACTTCAAATCAATTATGTGCAATGGTTACAACACCTAAAGAAATTCTTGAGGGTAAAGGAATAAGAGGACAAATAGCACTTGGCTTTTCAAGAGAAACATTAGCCCCAGAGCTAATTGCAACAGTTTCTAATAAAAACATATATTCAAATAAAGGAATTGACTATGTAGAAAGTAATAATAAATTTGAAGATTTTTCAGCCTCATATAATGAATTAATATTTGACAGATTTTCTATTAAAGAAAAGATGAAAGATAATAAATTAGAACAAAAACAAAACTATGATGAAGATGAAAGATTTTAATTTAATCAAAAGAAAGGATGGTTTTTATGGAAAAGAAAATTGAAGAATTGAATGGATTTAGGGATTTAAGGATAGTTGATAATTTTTATCAAACATCAAGCTTTTTCCCAATGCCAACAACAGAAATAGGAACTTTAAGCGAAAATGGGCAAACAAATATAGGCTCATATTCACTATGCTTTCCTTACTACATCGCAGGAAAAGACTATTACGCAATGGTGCTTTGTTGCAGAAACAGTTCAAATACTGCAAAGAATATTTTAAGAACAGGTAAATGTTCAATCAACTTTATAACAGATAAAAGAAAATACTTTAAAGAAGCGGTAAGATTAGGCTATCCAGGAGAAACTACAGAAGAGAAGATGAAAGATTGTATATTTACACTAGTTGATGGAAAAAGAGCAAGAGAAAACCCAAACGAAGCATTCCCAAAGATTATAAGCGAAGCATTTCAAGTTTTTGAATGTACATGGGTAAAAGAATTAGATGGGGCACAAAATGATACTATTCAAGAAGAATACTTACCACCTTACCATGATTTTAATGGAATAACAAGTAAATTTGGGGCACATTTTATCTTAAAAATAGACCACATTTTAATGAAACCAAAATACTATGATGCAATAATAGATGGTGTAACATCAACATCATTCCCACAAGTACCAGTAGACTATGGATATAGGGATAATAAAAATTTCTGGTACACAAGATTTAAAAGACCTGTATCAGAGCCAATTCCAGCAAGTAAAGGAATCAGCCTAGACACAGTAAAATATGCTGCATCAAGAATAGATCCAGACGTTAAATTTACAGATGAAGCCTGTGCAAAACTTGTAAAAGTGCCAAGAGTATTTTTAAGCACAGTTCTAAAAGGCTGCGTATCTTGGGCAAAAGAAAATAATGTTAGCTTAATTACAGAAAAAGAAATGGAAATAATACAAGACAAGCGTAACAAAGAGAAAAAATAAAGGAGAAAAAATATGAAAGTAGCATTGGGACAAGATAGTCATAAAATAGACTATAAAAACACAAACAAAAAGCTAATTCTAGCAGGAATCGAATTTGAAGAAAAAATGTCAGTAGTAGCAAATAGTGATGGAGACGTTGTCTTGCACGCTATAACTAACGCCATTTCAGGAATTACTGGGAAAAACATATTAGGCGAAATTGCAGATGATATGTGCAAAAATAAAGGGATAACAGATAGCGTAGAATACCTAAAAGAAGCTAAAAAGTATTTAACTAATGAAATTATACATCTATCAATATCAATAGAATGTAAAACTCCTAAAATTAGTCCAAGAATCCAAGAAATGAGAAAAAACTTATCTATAATACTTCAAATTCCAGAAAATTCTATTGGAATAACAGCAACAACAGGAGAAGGCTTAACAGAATGTGGAAAAGGTAATGGAATAAGTGCTATTGCAATTATTACAGTTGAATAGGAGAAAATGATGGATAAAATATACCTAAAAGCTAGAGCAAAAATCAATTTGAATCTATTAATAACAGCCAAGAGAATAGATAATTATCACAATATATTATCTGTTTTTCAAAAAATTAATTTATATGATGAAATGTATATTTCAAAAAACAATGAAAATGTATTTAAACTAGAAACAAATTGCAATGAAATAAATAATAAAGAAAATATTATTTATAAAGCATACATTAAAATGCAGGCAAAATACAAGGAAATTCAGGGAGTAACTGTTAATTTAAATAAAAGAATTCCAATGCAAGCGGGACTCGGTGGAGGCAGTACAGACTGTGCAAGCTTTATTATTGGAATAAATAAACTATTTAACCTAAAATTAACAAAAAAAGAAATGGAAAAAATAGGAGCTAGCCTTGGTGCAGACGTTGTACCATGCTTGTATAATAAAGCAGTAAAGGTGGAAGGAATAGGAGATATTATTACTAAAATAAATACTAAGACCAAATATTATTTAGTAGTTGTAAAACCAGATATTTCATGTAATACAAAAGAAATGTATGAAAAATTAGATTCAAAAACATCTAAAATATATAAAACAGATAACACAACTAAAATAATTGAAGCCCTAGAGACTAGTAATATAGAAGAATTACAAGCAAATTTACATAATGACTTTGAACAAGTTGTTGATAATCCAATAATAAATAATATCAAAAATGAATTTATTAAATATGGCACAAAAGGCTGCTTGATGTCTGGCTCTGGCTCATCAGTGTATGGAATATTTAAAAATAAAGAAGAAGCAAAACAAGTATACAAAAAAATTAAAAACAAATACGAAGCTTACTATTGCATATCTTATAATTCAAAAAGAAAGGAACAAGAATGTTAAACAATAAAAAAATTACAGCAATTATATTAGTTGCAGGAAATAGCACAAGATTTGGCAAAACAACAAATAAAAACTTTGAATATATTAATGAAAAAGCTGTATTATCATACAGTTTAGAAGCATTTAATAAAAACAAATATATAGATGATATATTAATTACAATAAGAAAAGATGATTCACAAATAATTAATGAAATTCTACAAAAAGAAAAAGTAGATAAAAATGTAAAAGTAATATTTGGAGGAACAACCAGGAAAGAATCAGTACATAATTCAATAAAAACAACTAATTCAGACATAGTAATTATACACGATGGAGCAAGACCATTAATCAAACAAGATTACATAAACAAATGTATAGAAAGCATGATAGATTATAAAGGTGCAACAATAGGAGTAAAAAGTAAAGACACAATAAAAATTACAAATGAAAATAACATTGTAATTAATACTACAAAAAGGGAAAATACATGGATTATACAAACTCCTCAGTGTTTTGACAGAAAAACTCTACTGCTTTTACATGAAAAGTATAATAATGAAAACGTTACAGATGACTGTATGTTGTTAGAAAAAGATAATTATAGTGTCAAGGTATTAGAGGGAGACTATACAAATATAAAAATTACAACCCAAGAGGACTTAAACATAATAAAAGAATTTATAAAGTCAAGTAAAACGAGTAATTTGCTAAATGCTAGAAAATTTGATATAATATTGTAAAATTTTTAGGAGGTATCGTACATGTCAAATGGCAAGAACGGTCGAAAAAATCTAGCATTATCAATTCTTGGAGCAGGGATTCTTATCGTTGCATGTTTGCTGGAATTTTATTTTAATCCCAGCAGTGAATCCCAAAACACTTCAACAGCACCTGAAACAACTCAGGAACAATCGAATACCCAAACAACTGAACTGGAAAACCCGGAGAAAATCGAAGGTGAACTTAAGGTCTATATGATTGATGTCGGCCAAGCCGACAGCTTTTTGTTTGTTCAAAATGAGCAAGTTGCACTTGTTGACTGTGGCACACGTTCCACAGGAGAAAATGTGGTAAAATACCTAAATGAACTTGGAATCAATAAGATTGACTATTTGTTTGGAACTCATCCACATGATGACCACATGGGTGGCATGTATGATGTTATAACCAATTTCGAAATAGGAAAAATTATTATTCCCGAGGTTGAGCCAGGTAAAGTAACCAGCAACTGGTATGCTAAACTTATGAAGGAGATAAAAGACAAAAACTACAATGTTGAATATCCAGTAGTTGGAACAACCTATAACTTAGGGAAATCAACAATGAAGGTTATTGCCTCAATGAAAGATCCAGGAAACAATTTAAACAATTACTCAACAGTTCTTAAAGTATCTTTTGGAGACATGGATATAATAATGACAGGAGATGCTGAAACAGAAGTTGAAAAGGAAATTTTGCAGTCTGGCGAAAACATAGAGGCAGAAATTTTAAAAATTGGACACCATGGAAGTAATACTTCTACAAGTGATGAATTTTTAGAAGCAGTTAATCCTGATTATGCACTCATATCAGCCAAAGTGGGAAACAAATACGAACACCCAGTAAAATCAACAATGGAAAAGCTTAAAAACAATAGCATAATAGTTTACCGGACAGATGAAAGCGGAACTGTAGAAATAACAATAACTACAGATGATGTAAGCTTCAGCTGTGAACCAGGAGATTATTTATGCGGAGTTGAATTGGAGGAGAAAAACACAAAATGACAAGCTATGCATCAATAGACAGAATAGAAGAAAACTATGCTGTTTGTGAAGTTGAAATGATGGAACTCGAGGAAAGCAGAAAAACTGATTTTGGTACAAGAGATACAATAATGGTTGATATTCCTGTACACAAAATTCTTGAAGTAATTGGTAGAGAGCCTGAAGAAGGCGATATTATCGTAGTAGAACATGAAGGTGAAACAATAAACCGCATTTGCTATGAAGATGTCAATGAAAAAACAAGGAGAATTCAGCAAATAATAGCAATAATGCAGAATTAACTTAAATGGAAGCTAGAGGGAAAATTTCCCTCTAGTTTTTTTAATATTTGATAAATTTGTATTGAATAAAAAATAACTGTAAGCTATAATATATGAAGTAACGAACAAAAAAAGAATAATAACTTATTAACAGATAAAGAACAAAAATATATCAAACAAAATAAGTATATTAATATTGCAAATGAGATAGTAACAGGAAAACACTCAAAAACAAATTATAAGGATGTTAGATATTCATATTTAAAAAAGTGCTATTATAGGCCATTAGTTCCAGAGTTTCTAAAAAAATATAAAGCAATCTAAGTTATCAAACTTAAAACTAAAAAAATAGCTATTTTGGGTTGACAAACCTAGAAATATATGGTAAAATATTTATTCGTAAGCCGCTTAAGTTAGGTAAATGAAAGCTTATATAAGCTACCTAAATACAAACTTAGCGAGTATTAAAAGAAAGAAGAGGTGCTTTTCGATAATGTATGCAATAATCGAAGCTTGTGGAAAGCAATACAAAGTAGTAGAAGGAGATGTAGTATTCTTTGAAAAATTAGATACAGAAGTTGGAAAAAAAGTAACTTTTGATAAAGTAATATTAGTATCTGATGAAAAAGATGTACAAGTAGGAAATCCTTATGTAAAAGGTGTGAAAGTTGAAGGAAAAGTAGTATCACACGGAAAAGCTAAAAAAATAATAGTTTTCAAAATGAAAGCTAAAAAGAATGAAAGAACAAAACAAGGACATAGACAACCTTATACTAAAGTTGAAATTACAGCTATAAAAACAGCTGCTGCAAAAACAGAAAAAACAGCAGAAAAAGCTGAAGTAGCAGAAAAGAAAACAACAACAAAGAAAACAACAAAAAAAGTAGAAGCTTAAAAGTAAGCATATAGGGTTAAAATTTTAGAAAAAGGGAGTTGAATATAAATGGCACATAAAAAAGGTCAAGGTAGCGTAAAAAACGGACGTGACAGTGAGTCAAAACGTTTAGGTATAAAAAGAGCTGACGGACAATTTGTTTTAGCTGGAAATATATTAGTAAGACAAAGAGGAACAAAAATATATCCAGGAAACAATGTAGACATTGGTAGTGATGATACACTATTTGCTACAGCAGATGGAACTGTAAAATTTGAAAGAAAAGGTAAAGACAAAAAACAAGTAAGTGTTTACCCAGTAGAAACAAAATAAGAACAAATATAAACAAGGGCGTAGTCGGTAAATATATAACAAACCGAAGTGCGACCTTGTATTTTTTTAGAATATGAAGTATAATCAAAACAATTATAAAAAAGGAAGGATGAAATTTTTATGGATAAAAAAATAGTTTTAACAGGTGATAGACCTACAGGAAGATTACATATTGGGCATTACTTTGGCTCTTTAAAAACAAGAGTTGAAATGCAAAACCACGAAGAGTATGAACCATATATATTAATAGCAGATGTGCAAGCTTTAACAGATAATTTCAATAATCCAGAAAAAGTTAGAAAAAATGTAAGAGAAGTTGCAATAGACTATTTATCTTGCGGAATAGATCCTAAAAAAACAACAATATATATACAATCTATGATACCAGAAGTGGCAGAACTTACTGTGTTTTACTCAAATTTGGTAACAATAGCAAGACTACAAAGAAATCCAACAGTAAAGACTGAAATTGCACAGAAAAAAGAAGTATTTGGAGAAAGTGTAACTTATGGATTCCTAGGTTATCCAGTTAGTCAAGCAGCTGATATTACAGCGTTTGAAGGAAAATTGATTCCAGTTGGAGAAGATCAACTACCTTTAATTGAACAATGCAGAGAAATAGTAAGAAAATTCAATAGTATATATGGTGAAGTTTTAACAGAACCAGAAGCTGTTTTATCAAACGCCAAAAGAATAAAAGGCTTAGATGGAAACGATAAAATGGGCAAATCTCTAGGAAATGCAATATACTTATCAGATTCAGAAGATGAAATAACTAAAAAAGTTATGAGTGCTGTAACAGATCCAAAAAGAATAAAAAAAGACGATTTAGGAAACCCTGATGTATGTATGGTTGCATATTATCATAATTTATTTACAAGCAAAGAAGATGTAAAAACAATTTGCGAGGAATGTAGAGCAGGCAAACGTGGCTGTGTAGCTTGCAAAAAACAACTTGCAAAAAACATAATTGAAACTCTAAGACCAATAAGAGAAAAAAGAAAATATTATGAAGAACATCCAGAAGAAGTAGACAAAATATTGGTAGAAGGCACAGCGAAAGCTAGAGAAAAAGCAAAAAATACAATGAAAAAAGTTAAAAAAGCAATGAAATTAGACTATTTTGAATAAGGGAGGAAAAAATGCTAGTAGATTACACAAAAATACATGTTAAATCTGGTGATGGTGGAAATGGTGCAATAACATTCAGACGTGAAAAATATGTAGCAGCAGGTGGACCAGATGGTGGAGACGGTGGAAAAGGCGGAGACGTATATTTCATTGTAGATCCAGATTCAAACACATTAATAAATTTTAGATATAACAAAAAATACAAAGCACAAAATGGTGAAAACGGCAGTGGTAGTAATTGCTATGGAAAAAAAGGTGAGGACTTATATATAAAAGTTCCTTTAGGAACAGTTATAAAAGACAGCGAAACAGGTAAAGTAATAGCTGACCTTTCAACACCAGGGCAAAAAGAATTAGTAATGCCAGGTGGAAGAGGAGGAAAAGGAAATTCTCACTTTGCAACTGCCACAAGGCAAGCACCACACTTTGCTCAAGGCGGAGAAAAGGGGATAGAAAAGGACTTAATACTTGAGTTAAAGCTATTGGCTGACGTAGGTTTAATAGGTTTTCCAAATGTTGGAAAGTCAACAATTTTATCAATGGTTACATCAGCAAAACCTAAAATTGCAGATTACCATTTTACAACCCTAGAACCAAACCTTGGAGTTGTAAAAACAGAGTATGGAGATAGCTTTGTAATAGCTGATATTCCAGGAATAATAGAAGGTGCAAGCCAAGGCGTAGGATTAGGACTACAATTTTTACGTCACATTGAAAGAACAAGACTATTATTACACGTAATTGATGTTTCTGGAACAGAAGGAAGAAATCCAGTTGAGGACTTTCAAACAATAAATAAAGAATTAAAAAAATATAGTGAAAAGCTATCAACAAGAAAACAAATAATTGTTGCAAATAAGGCAGATATTATGCAAGACAAAACTTTATATGACGAGCTAAAGGAAATGGCTCAAAAACAAAATATAGAAATATACAAGGTATCAGCAGCAACAGGCGAAGGACTAAAAGAATTGTTTAAAGTTGTAGCAGAAGAGCTAAAAAATCTTCCTAGAGAGGATATAATAGAAGCAGACGACAGAGTTGTATATACATTAAAAGAGGAAAAACAGGGATTTGAAGTTAAAAAGGAAAATGGCGAGTTTATTGTATCAGGTCCAGATGTTGATAGATTAATGGCCAGAGTCAACTTAGCAGATAATGAATCAATGTACTATTTTCAAAAAATGCTTAGAAATCTAGGCATTGAAGAAGCTTTAAGAAAAGCTGGAGCACAAGATGGAGATACAGTACGCTTTAACGACTGGGAATTTGACTGGTACAATTAAAAAACATAATTAAATAAGTGTCAAAAAAATATAAGTATTCATACTATATAGTGGAGGTATAGTATGAATACTTTATTATTTTTCTTTGCATTCCCAGTAGCAGTTATAATCTTCTCAATCGTTTTGGAAAAATTACTTAAAAATCCAATTATTGTTGCAAGTCTTATATTTGCTGTGTTTTTAATATTAACTTTCGCAGTATTTGGAGAAAACTTCTTAATTGCAACACTAGCGTACACAATACTTTCATTTGTAACAGCACTTATTGTACATTTATTATGCAGAAATGAAGAAAATGAACATAATATATGCGATTTACTAGAAGACCTATTATCAAACAATAACAACAATAATGATAATGAAAGTGTATGCGATACTGTAGAAGATTTACTTGGAAATAATTCAAATAATAGCTCAAATAACAGTAATTGCGGGTGTGGATGCAACAGGTACAGAAGAAGGTAAAAATATTATGAAGGTGTCATAATATTGTAACAAAAATGTAATATTACAAATTCCTATTTTATATTGACATTAGTTTATTAATCATATAAAATAGGAATACATTTTAAGATAAGCAAAAAAATAACACTAAAGATTTTTAATTCAAAACCTATCAAAGTCTCTTGGTTGTAGTTATGTGGCGTTTCTACAAATTCCCAAAACAAATAATAGGTCGGTATTTTAGGTACAAAGGTTTCAATAAGAAAATGTAACAAAAGAAGTAAAATTTAATTTAAAAATAAAGGGGAGAGATGTATTATGCAAATTATTAAAAGAGATGGAAGAATAACAGAATTTGATGAAGAAAGAATTATCAAAGCAATTACTTTAGCAATGTCAAATACACCAGGAGGAGTTGACATTGATTTAGCTACAAAAATAGCAGATAGTGTACGTAACCAAATAAAGGACAAGATACAAGTATCAGTTTATGAAATTCAAGACTTAGTTGAAAAGAAATTAATGGGTTCATCAAGAAAAGAAGTAGCACAGGTTTATATTACATATAGATATAATAGAGATGTAGCTAGAAAAGCAAAATCAAAAGACATGTTCCTAGAAATTATAGAAACAAAGTCAAATGATGTAACTCGTGAAAATGCAAACATGAATGCAGATACTCCAGCAGGAATGATGATGAAATTCGCAAGTGAAACAACAAAGCCATTTGTTGATGATTTTCTATTATCAAGTGAAGCTAGAAAAGCAGTAAAAGATGGATATATTCATATTCATGATAAAGACTACTATCCAACAAAAAGCTTAACATGTATTCAACATCCACTAGATAAAATATTAAAAAACGGATTTAGAGCAGGACATGGAAGTTCAAGACCAGCAAAAAGAATTGAAACAGCAAGTATAATTGGATGCATATCACTAGAAACTGTACAAAACGAAATGCATGGAGGACAAGCTATTCCAGCATTTGATTATTACTTAGCACCTTATGTTAGATTAACATATAAGGAAGAAGTTAAAAAACTAGAAAAAGTAATTGATCAAGACTTATCAAAACTATATGATGCTGAAATAAAAGATTATTTAAAAGCTGAAACAAAAGATTTAAAAGGCGAAGAAAAGTACAAGCAATTAGCAATAAATAATACAGTAGATAGAGTTCACCAATCAATGGAAGCATTTATACATAACATGAACACAATACATTCAAGAGGAGGAAACCAAGTTGTATTTAGCTCAATAAACTATGGTACAGATGATTCACCTGAAGGAAGATGTATTATAAGAGAGATGCTTTTATCAACAGAAGAAGGAGTTGGAAATGGTGAAACACCAATATTCCCAATTCAAATTTGGAAAAAGAAAAGAGGAATTAACTACTTACCAGAAGATAGAAACTATGACTTATATAAATTAGCTTGTAGAGTAACAGCTAAAAGATTTTTTCCTAACTTCTTAAACCTTGATGCAACATTTAATCAACACGAAAAGTGGAAAGCAGATGATCCAAACAGATATTACTACGAAGTTGCTACAATGGGATGCAGAACAAGAGTTTTTACAAATAGACATGGAGAAGATACATCAATAGGAAGAGGAAACCTATCTTTTACAACAGTAAACTTAGTAAAAATAGCAATAGAATCAGCAAAAGAAGCACAAACAAACCTTAGAATGAATTTTGAACTAGGCAAAGATAGTGAAAAATACATGACAGAAAAATATAACAAAGAGGTTAAAAAAATATTCCTAAATAAACTTGAAACATACACAGATATTGCAGCAAGACAATTATATGATAGATATAAGTTCCAATGTACAGCAGTAGCAAAACAATTCCCATTATTAATGTCTGGATTATGGCAAGATAGCGAAAAATTACATCCAGAAGATAGTGTTGAAGAAGTATTAAAACATGGAACACTAGGAATAGGATTTATAGGATTAGCAGAATGTCTAATAGCATTAACAGGTAAACATCATGCAGAATCTGATAAATCACAAAAACTAGGAATAGAAATAATAACACAAATGAAAGAAGCATGCGATAGATATTCAGATAGATACGATTTAAACTACTCATTACTTGCAACACCAGCAGAAGGACTATCTGGAAGATTCACAAAAATGGATAGAAAAGAATTTGGAACAATAATCGGCGTAACAGATAGAGACTACTACACAAACAGCAACCATGTTCCAGTATGGTACAAATGTACAGCAGAACAAAAAGCTAAAATTGAAGCACCATACCATAAGCTTACACTTGGTGGACATATCTTCTACATAGAGCTAGATGGAGATGCAACACACAACCCAGACACAGTAGAAGCAGTTGTAGACTTAATGGATAAATATGATATGGGATATGGTTCAATAAATCACACTAGGTCAAGATGTTTAGATTGTGGCTTCGAAAATGCAGATGCAAACTTAAAAATATGCCCAATGTGCCACAGCGAAAATATAGATACAATACAAAGAATAACAGGATACTTAGTTGGAACAACATCTCGTTGGAACAAAGGAAAATTAGCTGAGCTACATGATAGAGTAACTCATGGAATCAAATAATAGCTACAAATGAATTTAAAAAATAAGGAACGGCTTAAAAACAAAGCCGTTCCAAAACCAATAATAACCATAGAGAAAGGACTAAAAATTTATGAAAATCGCTGGTTTTTATGATGAAAGCATTTCAAATGGCGAAGGATGGAGAGCAGTACTTTTTGTAAGCGGTTGCCCACATCATTGCCCAGGATGCCACAACAAAGAAGCTCAAGACTTCAACTACGGTGAAGAATTTAACAAAAAAGAAATATTAGATAGAATAAAAGAAAACTCAATTTTAAAAGGAATAACAATTAGTGGAGGAGAACCACTATGCAAAGAAAACATAAACGAAGTTCGTAATTTTATTGAAGACGTAAAAGCAATTAGACCAAATTTCAACGTTTGGTGTTATTCTGGATACACATTAGATGAACTATTAGCAAGAAACGATGAAGATACAAATAAATGCTTAAATGATATAGACGTATTAGTTGATGGCGAATTTAAGTTAGATAAAAAAGATCCAACACTTAAATTTAGAGGTTCATCAAATCAAAGAATATTAGATGTGAAAAACAGTTTAAAAACACATCAATTTATTGAATACAAAATTTAAAAAATTTAATATAAATTTAATATATTTTTCATATAATACACAAAAATAAATTTAGAAAGGATTTTAATTATGGAAGAAAAGCAAACAAAAAAATCAAATATTATTACAAAGGAGACTATAATAGCTGCTGTTATAGGATTAGTAATAGGCATAGGAATAACAGCATTAGTAGTACTTTGCATGAATTCATTTGCAAAACATGCAGGAATAGCAAAACTTAAATATGGAGAGGACACAATGGCAACAGTAGATGGAAAGGCAATTAAAACAGACACAATATATCAAAAAGCAAAAAGAACACAAGGACTAGAATTATTGATAAATCAAGTCGATCAAGAAATTTTAGATAATATGTATACCTTAACTGATGAAGAAAAGGAAGAAGCTAAAGAAGAAGCAGAATCATATATTGAATACTACAAACAAAGTGGAGCAACAGAAGATGCAATATTTGCAAATAGCGGATGTGCAAATTATGATGAATTTATAAAATATGTTGAAGGAAATGTAAAATCTAAAAAATATTTATATGATTATTTAGAGAAAAAACTTGAAGCAGGAGCTGTTGATAAATATTATGAGGAAAATAAAGACAACATTGAAACTTATGATTCTGAACACATTTTAGTAAAAATAAGTAATGATGTTACAGATGAACAAGCTTTAGCATTAGCAAATGAAATAATAGGAAAACTAAATGAGGGAAAAACATTTGATGAAGTAGTAGAGGAATACAAAGACAAAATTACACATGAAAAACTTGGTTTCCAAGGAAAAAATTCAAATTTACAACAATCATATATTGATGAATTAGTAGCATTAAAAGATGGTGAATATAGCAAAACACCAATAAAAACTACTTATGGCTATCACATAGTTCATAGATTAAAAACAGCAACAAAGGAAGACTTAAGAGGTACAATAATAGAAACATTATCAACTGACTTACTAACAGAGGAACCAAACTTAACATATAAAGCCTTTATTGAACTAAGAAAAGAAAAAAATCTAACAATCTTTGATGAAGAAATAAATAAACAATATGAAGAATATTGCGAAAGAGTTTATGAAACAAATTCATAAAATATAATAAGGCAGGTATTAACCTGCCTTTTACTTGACAATTTTAATAAAAAAGTTTAAAATAGAAAAAGAGCATACCGAACAGTCGCGTATAAAATTCGCAAGGATTTATATGAGGAAAGTCCGGGCTCCATAGAGCAAGGATGCTGGATAACGTCCAGTGAGGGAAACCTTAAGGAAAGTGCAACAGAAAATAACAGCCCTATTTGGGCAATGGTGAAAAGGCGAGGTAAGAGCTCACCGCCAACTTGGAGACAAGTTTGGGACAATGTAAACCCCATCCGGAGCAACACCTAAATACAGAAGGAAAAGACGGCTCGTCATCTTCTAAACTGGTGGCTTGAAATATATAGCAATATATATTCTAGATAAATGACTGTTCAAGACAGAACCCGGCTTATAGATATGCTTTTAAATATTAAATGTGTTCTTAATTAAAATTAAGAACATTTTTAATTATTTTTTAATAATCAAATTTTAAAATGTAATTATTAAAAAATGAAAGGAATTAAAAAATGAAAGTTCTTATAATTGAAGACGAAAAAGTTTTATCAGATACCATTGCACAATGTATTGGACAGGAATTCCAAACAGAACAAGCTTATGATGGATACGAGGGATATAGTTATGCAAAAGAAAACATATACGACGCAATAATTTTAGACCTAATGCTTCCAGAAATGTCTGGCTATGATGTACTATTAAAACTTAGAGAAAACAAAGTGTATACACCAGTATTAATACTAACCGCAAAGGATTCAATATCAGATAAACTAAAAGGCTTTAGATATGGAGCAGATGATTATTTAGTAAAACCATTTGAAGTTGAGGAATTAATAGCAAGATTGCAAGCAATAATTAGAAGAACAAAAGGCAACTATCAAGACGATTTACTAGAATTTAAAGACCTAAAAATAAACATACAAAAAAGAAACATTACAATAAAAGATAAAGAAGTAACATTACAAGGAAAACAATTTGATATATTAGAATACCTAGTAACTTCTAAAAATAAAATTTTAACAAAAGAGCAAATATTTGATAAAATATGGAGCTTTAACTCTTTTACCACAACAAATGTAGTTGAAGTGTACACAAGTGAACTTCGCAAAACACTAAAAAAATATGGCTACGACAAATACATCAAAACAATTAGAGGCGTAGGATACATGCTATCTGAAAAGTAAATATTAAACCCCGACGAGATTTGGCGGATTTTCTAGTAGTAAATCTAAATATTAACAACAAATTAGCACATTTTTTGCAAAAGGGATGTAATTTTGCAAAAAATGTGCTAAAATAGTATGTAAACAAAAAAATGGAGGAACCCCCATGATAGAAATTTTAAAAGACACTATAATGGATAGCTTAAAGCTATTGCCTTTTTTATTTATAACCTATATAATAATGGAATTAATTGAGCATAAAGCAGGAGAAAAAACAGAACGAATAATAAAAAAATCTGGAAAATTTGGACCTGTAGTAGGTGCATTACTTGGAATAGTCCCACAATGTGGCTTTTCAGCAGTTGCATCAAATTTTTATGCTGCAAGAATAATAACAAGAGGAACACTTATCGCAATATTCCTATCAACATCAGATGAAATGCTACCAGTATTAATATCAGAAGGAGCAGCAATTAGTTTAATCTTACAAATACTATTAATAAAAATAGTTATAGGTATGGGAATAGGACTAGTAATAGATTTACTAGATAGAAAAAAAACTATGCAAGCTACACATAATGAAATACACAAAATATGTGAAGACGAAAACTGTAATTGCGATGAAGAAGGTATATTAAAATCAGCCATAAAGCATACAGTACAAATATTTGCATATATATTTGTAATAAGCTTTATAATTAACACAATAATCTTTGCTATTGGAGAGGACAAGATTGCAAATTTAATTGTAAATATACCAATACTAGGCTCTCTAATATCTGCTGCAATAGGCATAATTCCAAATTGTGCAAGTTCAATTATTCTAACAGAGCTTTATCTAGAAAACATAATTTCAATAGGCTCAATGATAGCTGGATTACTTGTAAATTCTGGAATTGGCGTATTAGTATTATTTAAAGTAAACAAAGATAATAAAGAAAATTTAAAAATACTAGGAATATTATACTTAGTAGGAATTACAGCAGGAATAGTTTTAGACTTATTAATTTAAAAACAAGGGTGATTAAATGGATAGATTTGAATCAACTCAAAAAGCAAGTATTTTTGGAATAATAGGAAATATATTTTTACTAATTATAAAAACAATAGTTGGAATTATGACAAAAAGCCAAGCTATGATTGCAGATAGCGTAAATAGTGCAGGAGATATTTTCTCGTCATTCATGACATTTGTAGGCAATAAAATAGCAAGTAAACCAAGTGATGATGACCATAATTTAGGCCATGGAAAAGCAGAATACATATTTTCATTGCTAGTAAGCATCTCAATGATAATTGTTGCAGTAAAACTATTACAAAACTCTGTGGTAGCCTTAATAAACCAAACAGGGTATACTTTTTCATGGTGGTTAGTAGTAATTTGTATTGTAACAATAATTACAAAATTATCTTTATATATATACACACATTCACTAGCTAAAAAACATAACAATATTTTACTAGAAGCAAATGCAAAAGACCATATAAACGACTGTGTTGCTACAACATTTAACCTTATTGCAGCATTACTAAGCCTAGTGGGAATATTATGGTTTGATGGAATTGTAGGAACAGGAATATCAGTATGGATACTTTGGTCAGGAATAAATATATTCTTAGAAAGCTATAACGTTCTCATGGATAAAACAATTAGTTGCGAAAATAAACAAAAAGTATTTGATATAATAAAAAAATACAAAGAAATAAAAAAAGTTGAACACTTTAATGCAACACCAGTTGGCTATAAATACCAAATATCATTTACAATATATGTAGATGGCAATTTATCAACCTTTGAGAGCCATGAAATAGCAAATAGACTAGAAAAAGAATTATCAAAATTGGATGAAATATACTTAACTGTAATACATGTAAATCCAATAAAAATAGAAAAAGGAGAGCATTAAAATTTATGAACGACAATATTGTAGTAAAAGGAGCAAGAGAACACAATTTAAAAAATATAAATGTAACAATACCAAAAAATAAATTAGTTGTTATAACAGGACTTTCAGGCTCTGGCAAATCTTCATTAGCTTTTGATACATTGTATGCAGAAGGACAAAGAAGATATGTAGAGAGTTTATCTTCTTATGCACGTCAATTCCTAGGATTAATGGAAAAACCAGATGTTGAATCAATAGAAGGTCTTTCACCAGCAATCGCAATCGACCAAAAAACCACTTCAAAAAATCCACGTTCAACAGTTGGAACAGTTACAGAAATATATGATTATATACGTTTGCTATATGCAAGAATTGGAGAACCTCATTGCCCTAACTGTGGAAAGAAAATAGAAAAACAAACAATAGACCAAATTGTAGAAACTGTAATGAACCTAGAAACAGGAACAAAAATACAAGTATTGGCACCTGTTGTTAGAGGAAAAAAAGGCGAATACAAAGCACTTTTAGAAGGCTTTTCAAAGGAAGGTTTTGTAAGAGTAAGAGTAGATGGAACTATATATGAATTAACAGACGATATAGATTTAGATAGAAAGAAAAAACATAATATAGATTTAATTGTAGACAGGCTAGTAATAAAAGATGATATAAGAAGTAGATTAGCAGAATCTATAGAAATATCTTTAAAGTATGCAAACAATTTAGTTATAATAAACACACCAAGTGAAGAAATGCTATTTAGCCAAAACTATGCTTGCCCAGATTGCAATATCAGCATAGAAGAGCTATCACCTAGAATGTTCTCATTTAATAACCCATTTGGAGCTTGCCCAGAATGTACTGGAATTGGTTATTTAATGAAAATGAATGAAGACCTGATAATACCAGATAAAAATAAAACATTATATGATGGAGTAAAAGCATTTGGAGCCAGCACAATGAAAAAAGGCGACACCATGGCAAAAATGTATTTTGAAAGCATTGGAAAACATTACGGAGTAGACATAAATGTACCAATAAAAAAATTACCAAGAGAATTTTTAAATAAAATACTATACGGAACAGGAACAGAAGAAATTGATTTTAGATTTTCCTCAGCAGCAGGAGAAAGAAAATTTAGAGCCCCATTTGAAGGTGTAATTCCTACTCTAGAAAGAAGATACAGAGAAACAAAATCTCAAGGAATGAGAGATTTTTATGAATATTATATGACAGAAAGCCCTTGCGAGGCTTGCCATGGAGCAAGATTAAAAAAGGAAAGCTTGGCAGTAACAGTTGGAGGAAAAAACATACAAGAATTAACAGATATGCCAATAGCAAAAATACAAAACTTTGTAAATAATCTAAAAATAGATAGAACAAAAACCCTAATTGCAAACCAAATATTAAAAGAACTAAATAAGAGATTACAATTTTTAGTTGATGTAGGGCTAGAATACTTAACATTATCAAGACCAGCAGGAACTCTATCAGGAGGAGAAGCACAAAGAATACGTTTAGCAACACAAATTGGGGCAGGATTATCAGGAGTTTTATATATCCTTGATGAACCAAGCATAGGTCTACACCAAAGAGATAATGATAAATTAATAGCAACACTAAAAAAATTAAGAGACCTAGGAAACACTGTTGTAGTTGTAGAACATGATGAAGACACAATGTATGCAGCAGATTATATAGTAGATATTGGACCTGAAGCAGGTGTACATGGAGGAAATGTAATTGCAACAGGAGATGTAGAGAATATAAAGAAAAATCCAAACTCAATTACTGGTGCTTACTTAAGTGGTAGAAAGCAAATAAAAGTACCAAGTAAAAGAAGAAAATCAAATGGTAAATCAATAGAAATTAAAGGAGCAAAACAAAACAATTTAAAAAATATTGATGTTAAAATACCACTTGGTGTATTTACTTGTGTAACAGGTGTTTCAGGCTCAGGAAAAAGTACATTAATAAACGAGATATTGTATAAAGGATTAGCTAAAGAACTATATAATTCAACTGAATTTCCAGGAAAACATGACAAAATACTAGGAATAGAAAACATAGACAAAGTAATAAACATAGACCAATCACCAATAGGAAGAACTCCAAGGTCAAACCCAGCAACATATACTGGAGTGTTTGATTTGATTAGAGACATTTTTGCAGGAACAAATGAAGCAAAATTAAGAGGATATGAAAAAGGAAGATTCAGCTTTAATGTATCAGGTGGTAGATGTGAGACTTGCCAAGGAGATGGAGTGTTAAAAATAGAAATGCACTTTTTACCTGATATATATGTGCCTTGCGAAGTTTGCCATGGAAAGAGATATAACAGAGAAACACTAGAAGTTAAATATAAAGGAAAAAATATAGCAGATGTACTTGATATGACAGTAGAAGAAGCACTAGAATTCTTTGAACACATACCAAAAATAAAACAAAAAATCCAAACACTATATGATGTAGGATTAGGATATGTAAAACTTGGACAACCATCAACTACACTATCAGGAGGAGAGGCACAAAGAGTAAAACTCGCAACAGAACTTTCAAAACGTGCAACTGGCAAAACACTATATATCCTAGATGAACCAACAACAGGCCTTCACATAGCAGATGTTCATAAATTAATAGAAATATTACAAAGATTAGTAGATACAGGAAACAGCATAGTAGTAATAGAACATAACTTAGATTTAATAAAAACAGCAGACCATATAATAGATTTAGGCCCAGAAAGTGGAGAAAAAGGCGGAGAAGTAATAGCTTGTGGAACACCAGAACAAATTGTAAAAAATGAAAGGTCATATACAGGTAAATTTTTAAAAAAGATGTTAGAAAAAAACTAAAAATATCTTGCAATTAAAATTCTTTTTGTGTAAAATATATTTAAGTATACAAAGGGAGGAATAATTAAATGAGAGGAAACAAAGGAATAACTCTAATAATAGTAGTACTTACAGTAGTAATACTAGCAATATTGGTATTATTAAGCATTGACTTAGTGGTAAATAAAAAATTATTTAGTAAATCAAAAACCACTGTAGAAAAAGCAAATAACCAATTAGCACAAGACCAAAACATAGAAAACTCACTACTAGAAGACTGGGACGAAACAACAGGAACATCAATAAAAACAGGAACAAAGGCACCACCATGCAGGGAACACAAATATGGAGAATGGCAAATAACTCAACCAACATGCCTTTTACCAGGAAAAAAAACAAGAGAATGTACAGTATGTGGAGCAAAACAAACAACAACTAGTGGAGCAGCACTAGGGCATAATTATGTTGATGGAGTATGCTCAAGATGTGGAGCAGAGGAGCCGAAAGTTACAGTAAAACCAGGTGTATTGGCAAAAGAAAATGCAGGATATACAGATGACGCAGGAAACACAGCAATAATTCCAAAAGGATTTACAGTATCAGACGCAACAGGAGAAAAGGATATATCAACGGGATTAGTAATTTACGATATACCAGAAAGCGAAATAGATAAAGTAACATGGGATGGAACAGAAAAAACAAAATATAATCAATTTGTATGGATACCAGTAGAGGTAAATAAAACAACAGAGCCAAAAGATACAGAAACGAGCATAGCAAGTTTTAAAAGAAGTGTATGGCAAGACAACGCAAGAGTTGCAAATAATGCTCAAAGCTCAACAAGTTTTCCATCAAGTTCGTACTCATGGAGTAATTATACCGAACCATATTCAAAAGATAGCAGTGATTATGATGGAACAGGCACAGGAAAAACAGGAATATCAGCACAAATAACAGAACTAACCCAAAGCATATATAAATATGGAGGATTTTACATAGGAAGATACGAAGCAGGAAGTGAAACAGAAAGAACTAATTCATCAGGAGTTACAACATTAGGAATAAAGCAAGATATGTACCCATATATCTATGTAAAATGGGAAGATAGTATGAACAACATAGGAACAACAGGAGCAGTATATTTAAGTAATAGCTTATATACCGGAAAAACAGGCTATGGAGTAAAAAGTATGTTATGTACAGGAGCAGCATGGGACAGTATGCTAGACTTTGTAAAAGATTCAAACCACAGTGTAACAGATAGTACCACATGGGGAAATTATAAAAATTCAGAAACATTTGAAATTACAAGAGGCTCCTATGCAGTTCTGAACACAAGCAGTTATACTCTTGGAAGTTTTAACAATGTGGAAAGTAATTATTCAAAAATGAAAGGTAAATCTATTTTACTAACCACAGGAGCAACAGGAGCAACAGAAAGAAATAGTAGTAAAAATATATATGATGTAGCAGGAAATTGCTATGAATGGACTACAGAGGCGTACAACACCAGCAGTCGAGTTGTCAGGGGTGGCAGTTACAACCTCACTGGCTCTAGCTATCCAGCGAGTTTCCGTCGCAGCAGCACTCCGACTGACAGCTACGACTACTTTTCGTTTAGACCCCTACTTTATGTAGCGCTGTAGGCTTGCAGGCGATAAAATAATTAAATATTCCAAAGTAGTTTTAGGAAAACTACTTTGAAGCTAAGTAACTTAGCGAATTTTATACGCTAAGTGAAGGCATTTTTCCCCTTGTCTCTCAAGGGAAAAAATGCCCACTAGCGTGGCGCCACTAGCGTGGCGCTTTTTCTCATGTTTTAGAGGGCTATAATAGCCTCTAAAATAGGAGAAAAAGCTGTAACTTGTAATGACCATTGCATGTTAGAAGTTTAAGCTGTGTAAATGGAAAATAAATGCCAAATATAGGCTTTCGTCCAGCACTCTAATACAAATTTGAGATTATGTGTTTTAAGGAATACATACAGTAAAAGTATTAGTATTAAAGAGATTTATTCCTTCCTAATATAGGTAAAAAAGTATCAATAAAATGTGTATTAGTAAAAAAATTTCGAACATACACATTTTATGCTAACTAAAGAGGGGAGAGACCTTATGAATGAAGTATTTTTAATAGGCAAAGTAATTGAGGATATAGAATATAAATTTATGTTAAAAAAACGAAAAAATGCAAAAGCAAAAATAGAATTGAAATTAATAGATGAAACAAAAGTAGAAGTCGTTGCATATAACGAGCAGGCAGACTATACTTTGCAAAACATAAAGATAAGAAACAATGTATTTGTATATGGAAAACTTCAAAATAGTGAGATAGTTATAAATAAAATTATTAAAATATAGATGATGAATTTGGGACATTTTCCTAAAATAAACAATAGGATTTTATCATAAAATAATCATAAAAAATCCACTAATAGGTGGTAATTATTTATAATTTATGATATACTTAAATGCATAAATTTATAAACGAGGTAAAATATGTTAATAGATAAATTTATTGAATCAAAAATAAAAGTATATGCTTTTGTTGGACCTTCTGGAACAGGTAAAAGTTATAGAGCCCAGATGGTGGCAAGTGAGCATGGTATACATTACATAATAGATGATGGCCTTCTTATTAAAGATAATGAAGTTATAGCAGGTGTTTCAGCTAAGAAAGCTCCAACAAAAATTGAGACTGTAAAAGGGGCATTGTTTTTAAATGAGGCTAAAGCAGAGGAAATAAAAAAGGCTTTTAGAAAATATAAACCAGAAAGTTTACTTATACTTGGAACATCAGATGGTATGATAGAAAAAATAAGAACAAACTTAAATCTTCCAGAAATTGAAAAAACTATATATATTACAGATGTTGCAACTGAGCAAGAAATGGAAGAGGCTAAAAGAATGAGAACAACTGAAGGAAAACATGTTATTCCAGTACCAACATTTGAAATAAAAAAGGATTTCTCAGGATATATATTAGATCCTTTACAAATATTCAAATCAAAGGGAAAAAACGAAAAACCATATATATCAGAAAAATCAATAATAAGACCAACCTTTAGTTATTTGGGAAATTATACAATATCAGATGGAGCTTTAAAAGACATTATAGAGCATTTAGCAAGTAAAGTTGAGGCAATACATAAGATATACAGAACAAGGATTGAAAAGACTGATACAGGAATAAATATTTATATAGAAATTGTGCTTGTATATGGATTTAATATTATTTCTTCTTTGCAGAATTTTAAAAAGAAATGTATAAAAGAAATTGAAAATTTAACAGCAATGAATGTTGACAAAGTTCAAATATTAGCAAAAGGAATATATAGAGAAGAAAAAGAAGAAAATTAGCAAACATAGTAAAGAAAGGACAATCAACAATGGGATTTGTAGTAGGAATAGATGGAACAGCTGGAAGCGGCAAGGGAACAGTAACTAAAAATATAGCAAATAAATTAGGATTAATTAATATAGATACAGGAAGCACTTATAGATGTGTTGCATTGGCAGGAATAAGAGCAAATGCAATTAAGGATAAAATTATAGATGAAAAGAAGATAATTGAATTATTAGATAAAATATCTATAAAAATAGAAAACACACCAACAGGTGATAAAGTATTTCTAAATGGAGAAGATGTAACAACTAAAATAAGAGAAAAAGATGTTACCCAAGTAGTATCACCAGTATCCTCAATAAAAGAAGTAAGATACAAAATGGTTGATTTGCAAAGGGAACTAGCAAATGGAAAAGATGTAATTATGGAGGGCAGAGATATATGTACTTATGTATTTCCAAATGCAGATGTAAAAATATATTTAGACGCTTCTGAAGAGGAAAGGGCAAAAAGAAGACTCCTAGAAATGCAGGAGAAAAAAATTGAAATGACTTATGATGAAGTTTTAGATAATATAAGAAAAAGAGACTACAATGATAAACACAAAGAAATAGGAGCACTAAAACTTGCACCAGATAGCATAGTTATTGATACTACAGATTTAAGTATTGAAGAAGTAGAAAATAAAATCATTCAAATTATAAAGGAAAAGAGAAAATAAATGAGAGTAATTATAAAATTTTTATTTAAAATATTTGCAATCATACTATATAGACCAAAAATAGTGGGAAAAGAGAATCTACCAAAAGAAGGTGGTGCACTTCTTTGCCCAAACCATGTAAGCAATTTAGACGCAGCAGTTATTGTAGCAATGTTTAAAAGAAAAGTAAATGTATTAGCCAAGGAAGAATTATTTAAAAACAAATTCTTATGTTGGATAGCAGATTTATTTGGCATATATCCTGTAAAAAGAGGAAAAGCAGATATGCAAGCAATAAAAATATCATTAACATTACTAAAACGAAATGAAATATTACTTATATTTCCAGAGGGAACAAGAAATGGAATGAAAAAGGGTATAAAGCCTAAAAATGGTGCAGTTTTAATTGCTGCAACAGCTAAAAAACCAATAATACCAATAGGAATTCAAGGCAGTTTTAAACCATTTACCAAGGTAATTGTAAACATAGGAAAACCAATAGACTACTCAAATCTAAAAGAAGAAGTAAAAGATAAAGAGGAAGCAAGTTGTCTTACAGCAGAACTTATGGAAAAGATAGTAGAACTAAGAGATGAAGACATAAAAAGTGTAAAGAAATTAAAAGAAAAACAAAAACAAGTATAATAGAAACAGGTGAAAAGATGGAAACAGATAAAATTAAAGCAATTATAGAAGCAATATTATTTTCTTGTGGTAGACCAGTTGAAATGAAGGAATTAATAACAGCAACAGAAATACCAGAAAAGGATATAATTAAAATAGTAGAAGAAATGAAAGAAGACTATTCAAATGAAAATAGAGGAATTGAAATAGTAAAAATAGACAATGGCTATACATTATGCAGTAAAAAGGAATATAGAGATTACATATATCCATTATTTGACAATAGAGCAAAACCAAACATCTCAAATGCAGCAATGGAAACACTTGCAATAATTGCATATAATCCTAAAATTACAAGAGCAGAAATTGAAGCAATACGTGGGGTAAACTCAGATGCAACAATATATAAATTATTAGAATATAATTTAATTGAAGATGCAGGAAAGTCAGATGCTCCAGGAAAACCTACAGTATATCAAACAACAGCTGAATTTTTAAAAACATTTGGAATATCAAATTTAGACGAATTACCAGAGCTTCCAAGATACAAAATAGATGAAAACGAGCAACTAGTAATAGATGATGTAATAGAAGAAAAAATGAGCAATAAAGCTTAAAAAGTAACTTCCCAATGTAAATGAAGCATCAGAATACAAAAAAATGAAAAAAAATTGGAAAAAGTATTGACAAGTGTCAAAAAAAATAGTATACTAATATTCGTTGAACGGACGGGCGCATAGCTCAGCTGGTAGAGCATCTGCCTTACAAGCAGGAGGTCATAGGTTCGAGCCCTATTGCGCCCACCATTTTTTGGCCCGGTAGTTCAGTTGGTTAGAACGCTAGCCTGTCACGCTAGAGGTCGACGGTTCGAGCCCGTTCCGGGTCGCCATTTTTTTAATATGATAATTTGGCTCGATAGCTCAGTTGGTAGAGCAGGGGACTGAAAATCCCCGTGTCACTGGTTCGATTCCCGTTCGAGCCACCAGACAAAACCGTTATATTGAAAAATATAGCGGTTTTTATTTTATTAAAAAAATAATATAAAACATATTGACAAAAAGTATAGTTTTGTAGTATTATTTAAGATATTTTAAAAAAGAATGAGAGTGATTGAAAATGAGATTAAGCAAAGATTTTTTCTACACAATTAAAGAAAACATAGCAGATGAAGATTCAACAAGTGGAAGGCTGCTAGTAAAAAGTGGAATGATAAAGAAGATTGGAAATGGTATATATGCAAAAATGCCCTTAGGTGAAAAAACTGCAAAAAACATTGAAAAAATTGTAAGAAAACACATGAATGAAGCTGGAGCAAGTGAAGTAAGAATGCCATCACTACTACCAATGGAAGTATTTGAAAAAACAGGTAGAAAAAATGCTTTTGGACCTAGTATGTTTAAGCTAAAAGATAGATATAATAGAGATTATGCGCTAGGACCAACTCATGAAGAACTATTTGCAATATCTGCATTAAGCAAAGTAAAATCATATAGAGATTTGCATTTTACAACATATCAAATTGGACCTAAATTTAGAGATGAAATGAGACCTCGTTTAGGATTAATTAGAACAAGAGAATTTACAATGAAGGATGCATACAGCTTTGATAAAGATTTAGAAGGCTTAGATGAATCTTATAAGAAAATGTTTGAAGCATATCACAAGATATTCCAGGAAATAGGTCTTGACTATACAGTAGTAAGAGCAGATACAGGACTTATGGGAGGATTATTATCAGAAGAATTTCAAGCAATAACAAATATTGGAGAAGATGTACTTGTAATGTGTGATAAATGCGATTTTTCATCAAATATGGAAATTAGCCCAAATGCAACCAAGGAAATAGATAATGAAGAAGAAAAAGAACTTCAACTAGTAGAAACTGTAAACCAACATACTATTGAAGAAGTATGTAAGTTTTTGAATTTAGATATTAAGAAAACAGTAAAAGCAATGCTTATGAATATAGATGGTAAATTAGTTATATTATTCATAAGGGGAGATAGAGAATTAAATGAAACAAAGGTACTTAAACTACTTGGAGCAAGTGAAATGGGCTTTGCAAATGATGAATTAATTGCAACTTCAAATGCAGTACCAGGATACACAGGACCAATAGGATTAAACTGCAGAATTGTTATTGATAATGAAATACTAAACATGAAAAACTTTTGCTGTGGTGCTAATAAAGAAAATTACCATTATATAAATGCCAATGTTAAAGATTTTAAATATGATATGGTTGGAGACATAGTAAATGTAAAAGAAGGCGATACTTGCCCAAAATGTGGTGGAAAATTATTCTTCAAAAAGGGAATAGAAGTTGGAAATACATTCAAGCTAGGAACAAAATATGCAGAAGGTCTAGGACTAACATATTTAGATAGCGAAAACAAAAGTCATCCAGTAATAATGGGCAGCTATGGAATAGGAATAGAAAGAATTATTTCAGCAGTTGTTGAACAAAATAATGATGAAAAAGGAATAATTTGGCCAATAAACCTTGCTCCATATAAAGTTGCAATAGTTGTAATAAATCCAAAAGAAGAAAAACAACTAAGTGTGGGAGAAGAAATATACAATAAACTAAACGAGCAAGGAATTGATACAATATTAGATGACAGAAATGAAAGACCAGGAGTAAAGTTTAATGATATGGACTTAATAGGAATCCCTGTAAGAATAACAATAGGCAAAAAAATAAAAGATGATATATTAGAAATAAAACTAAGAAAAGAAGACACTGTAGAAGAATGTAAAGTTGAAGATGCAATAGAAAAAATAAAAGAAATTATATCAAAATAAAAACAATGATAACGATTATTGTACTACTTTCTCTGATCAAGATGTTAAATTCGATAATGAAGAATTACAAACTGAAAGTTTATCATTTAATATGGGTGCTGGAGAAGCTCAAATAAAAAGTCTCAATAGTTAACAAAATAACTATTGAGCTTTTTTTACATAAGTTTTTCTAATTCTTTTATTTTATCACGTAGTTCAGCTGCTTTTTCAAACTCCATATTTGCAGCATATTTAAGCATTTCATCAGTTAAACTGTTTATAATATTTTCTACAGATTCTTCTTTATTTATTTGATATTTTGAATTTACATCCTCTAAGATTGTAGCCTTAATAGCCTCACGAATTCCTTTATTTATTGTTTTAGGAGTAATTCCATGTTCTTTATTATATGCGATTTGTATTTCACGACGTCTATTTGTTTCTGAAATTGCTTTTTCCATGCTATCAGTTAATTCATCAGCATACATAATAACAGTACCATTAACATTTCTTGCTGCTCTACCTATTGTTTGAATAAGAGACCTTTCGGAACGCAAGAAACCTTCTTTGTCGCTATCTAAGATTGCAACTAAAGAAACTTCAGGAATATCTAATCCTTCTCTTAAAAGGTTAATTCCAACTAAAACGTCAAATTCACCTAATCTTAAATTACGTATAATTTCCATTCTTTCTAGTGCTTTAATGTCTGAATGCATATAATTTACCTTGATGTCAAGACTTTTTAGATATGCTGTTAAATCTTCAGCCATTTTTTTAGTAAGTGTAGTTACTAAAACTCTTTCATGTTTTTCTACACGCTCTCTTATCTCATTTATCAAGTCGTCCACTTGGTTAGTAGCAGGTTTTACAATAATTTTAGGATCTAAAAGCCCAGTAGGACGAATAATTTGCTCAACCGTTTGAACAGAATGTTCCTTTTCATAATCAGCAGGAGTAGCACTTACAAATATACATTGATTAATCCTTCCTTCAAATTCATTGAATTTTAAAGGCCTATTATCATAAGCAGAAGGAAGTCTAAAACCATAATTAACTAGTGAATCTTTTCTTGCCTTATCTCCATTATACATTGCTCTAACTTGAGGTATAGTAGCATGAGACTCATCAATAAGTAGTAAAAAATCTTTTGGAAAATAATCAAAAAGAGTGTATGGCGCAGAACCAGGTTTTCTACCACTAATATGTCTTGAATAGTTTTCAATACCTTGGCAGAAGCCAGTCTCAACAAGCATTTCAATATCAAAATTTGTTCTTTCTTCAATCCTTTGAGCTTCAATTAATTTATTATGACTCTTGAAATATTTAATTCTTTCTTCAAGCTCGGCTTCAATGGTTGTAATAGCACCTTTTAACTTATTTTCAGAAGTAGCATAGTGTGAATTAGGACCAATAAGAGCATGAGCTCTAACGCCAATAGGCTTTCCGTGTTAGAGGGTTAATTTCTGTAATTTTTTCAATTTCATCACCCCAAAACTCAAGCCTCATAGCACTTTCACCAGTATTTGAAGGATATATTTCTAAGATGTCGCCCTTTGCTCTAAAAGTACCCCTTTTAAAATCCATTTCATTTCTAGAGTATTGCATTTCAACTAATTTTTTCATTACATCATTTCTAGACTTATTCATACCAGGACGAATAGACATCATGAGTTCTTGATAATCTTCCGGATCACCTAAACCATAAATACAAGAAACAGAGGCAATTATTATAACATCTTTTCTTTCAAATAAAGATAAAGTTGCAGAATGTCTTAATTTATCTATTTCATCATTTATAGAGGCATCCTTTTCAATATAAGTGTCTGATTGAGGTATATAGCTTTCAGGTTGATAATAATCGTAATAGCTAACAAAATATTCAACAGCATTTTCAGGGAAAAATTCTTTAAATTCTGAATAAAGCTGACCAGCTAAAGTTTTATTATGAGCCAAAACTAAAGTAGGCTTTTGAACTTGCTGAATAATGTTTGCCATTGTAAATGTCTTTCCGTGAGCCTGTTACACCCAATAGCGTTTGAAACTTTTTACCTTCTAAAATACCTTTACTTAATTTATCTATTGCCTGTGGTTGATCACCAGTAGGCTTATAATCTGATACTAATTTAAACATTTTTCCTCCTCGTAAAAGTAAAAAAATAAATTCAAAATATATTATATCATACAACACACTTGTTCGTAAATATCTTTTAATAAAAAAGTGAAATAAAGTAACATATATCTTCCATTTTCAACCATTTAATGATATAATGTCTTAGAATTAAGGAGGAATTTATGGCAATTATTCTAGATGGTAAAGAAACAGCAAAAAAAACAAGAGAAAATTTAAAAGGAAAAGTAGCAGAATTGAAAGAAAGAAATATTAAACCAAAGCTTGCAGTTATTATGGTAGGAGATGACAATGCTTCTAAAATATATGTTAGAAATAAAAGCAAGGCTTGTGAGGAACTAGGTATTGATTATGAAGAAATTAACATGGGCGAGGACACTACACAAGAACAACTACTAGATACAATAAAAAAACTAAACAATAGAAATGATATACATGGTATATTATTGCAAAGCCCTGTTCCAAAAGGCTTAGATATAAATGAGGCATTTAGAACAATCATTCCGGAGAAAGATGTTGATGGGTTTAATCCAATAAATGTTGGAAAATTAGCATTAGGACAAGAAACCTTTGTGTCTTGCACTCCTTTTGGAATTATAAAATTATTAGAAGAATATAATATTCCAATAGAAGGCAAAAATGCAGTTATAATAGGAAGAAGCAATATTGTTGGAAAACCAATGCTACATTGTTTATTAAATAAAAATGCAACTGTTACAATATGCCATTCAAAAACAAAGAATTTGGAAGAAATAACAAGAAAAGCAGATATACTTATTGTAGCAATAGGAAAAACAAAATTTGTAACACAAGATATGGTAAAACCAGGGGCTGTTGTTGTAGATGTAGGAATTAATAGAAATGAACAAGGCAAGGTTTGTGGAGATGTAGATTTTGAAAATGTTGAAAAGATTGCAAGTTATATAACTCCAGTTCCAGGAGGAGTTGGACCAATGACAATAGCAATGCTTATGACAAATGTAATAAAAGCAGCAAAATAGAGGCGACATTTTACTGCAAAATTAAAATAAGGGGAGAACTGAAAGGAAGTATAATATTTGAATAAATATTGGATTTGGTTCTCAAGAATAAATAAAATTGGTGCAAAAGCACAATACAAATTGTTAGAAAAATATGAAACTCCAGAAAATATATGGAGCTTAGACGAAAACGAGTTAAAAGAAACATTAACTCAAGAACAAATAAAAATAGTAATGAATAATGAATATAAAGAAAATTTGGAAAAATATATGGAATATATGAAAAAACACGGCATAAAAATGATAACAATAAATGATAAAAAATATCCATATAATTTACGAAATATTTACGACCCGCCTGTAGTATTATATTTGGTTGGAAATGAAAACACTTTAAATAATTCTTCGATTGCTATTATAGGAAGTAGATTATGCAGTAGCTATGGTAAAATGATAGCCAAACAGTTTGCGTATAATATATCAAAACATAACATAAATATAGTATCTGGGCTTGCCAAAGGAATAGACGCTTGTGCACATATTGGAGCTATTGAGGCTGGAAAACCTACAATAGCAGTGATAGGTACAGGATTAGACATCATATATCCAGAAGAAAATAGAAAAATATATCAAGATATAGTAAAAACAAATGGCACAATAATAACGGAATATGTTGTAGGAACAAAGCCAGATAAAATGAATTTCCCTGCAAGAAATAGAATTATAAGTGGCTTATCAGCAGGAGTTTTAGTAGTAGAGGCAAGCAAAAAGAGTGGCACTTTTATTACAACAGATTTTGCATTAGAACAAGGGAAAAACATTTATGCAATTCCACGGTAATATAAACAGCACTACCTCAATTCGGCACAAATGAACTCATAAAACAAGGAGCAAAAATGGTAACAAACCAGAACGATATTTTAGAAGATTTTTCTTGAAATTTATTGTTAAATGTAATATAATGTTAAAGAATCATGTTTAAAGGTAAAAAGCCTTTAGAAAGGAAAAAATATGAGAGAAAGAAGTAAAAATACAAAAAAACAAACTAAAAGAATACCAGAAAATAAAGACGATATGGAACAAACAAAAAAATACAAAATAAAAACAAAAAGAAAAAATACTAAACTTAGAAAAATAATTAAAATCACAATTTTAGTTATTCTTTTAGCCATAATCGTAGCTGCTGGAATAGCTGCTGGAAAAATATATGGAATCTTTAAAGAAGCAAAATTAAATATGGAAGATGTAGTAATTAAAGGTGAAAACTCAATAGCTAAAGATATTGATGGTAATATTTGTGCAGTATTGAGTGGAGATGAAAATAGGGAAAACATATCTATTTCAGAAATGTCAGCATACCTTCCTAAAGCTTTTGTTGCGATTGAGGATGAAAGATTTTATGAACATCAAGGTGTTGATATTAAAAGAACAGGAGCTGCAACAGTAACTTATGTATTAAATAGAGGTAAATCATCTTTTGGAGGAAGTACAATAACACAACAATTAGTAAAAAACTTAACATCAGATAAAGAAGACAACTGGAAAAGAAAAGTTAGAGAAATGGCAAGAGCATATTACCTAGAAAAAGAATTATCAAAATCACAAATACTAGAATTATATTTAAACTTAATATTCTTAGGTGGAAGATCATTTGGAGTAGAAGTTGCATCAAACTATTATTTCAGCAAAAGTGCTAAAGACTTAAGCTTAGCTGAAAGTGCATTTCTAGCAGGAATTAATGATGGACCAAACTATTACAAACCATTTTCAACAGATGAAAAAGACATAGAGAAAATTAAAAAGAGAACAAAAACAGTTATTGAAAAAATGTATGAATTAGGCAAATCAAATCCACAGCATAAAGCAGCAATAACAGAAGAAGAATATAAAACTGCAATTGCAGAAGTTGATAATGGATTAGCATTTAATAAAGGTACAATTACACAAACAATATATTCTTACCATACAGATGCAGCTATAAATCAAGTAAAAAAAGATTTGAAAGAAAAAAATGGATGGACAGATGAATATACAGATTACTATGTTAAAAGTGGCGGAATTACAATATACACAACACAAAAAACAGACATACAACAACTTATGGAAGAAGAAGTAAAAAAAGACAAATATATTATATATTCAAAAACACAAAAAGATGATGATGGAAATCCAAAAACTGCACAAACAGCCATGGTACTTATGGATCACAAAACAGGTTATGTGCTTGCAACAGTTGGTGGAATAGGAGAAAAAACAACAGCATTTGGATTAAACAGAGCAACACAAAGCTATAGACAACCGGGTTCATCTGCAAAACCTTTAGCTGTTTTGTGCCCAGGAATTGATAATGGAATAATCACAGCAGGTTCTGTTTATGATGATATTCCATACTATACAGGAAAACTAGCAGGATATAAGAATTATGGATATTCATATATGGGATTAACAACAGTTAGGTATGCGATTGCTCAATCAAAGAACATACCAATGTTAAAGGCAATAAATGATATAGGAACAGATAAATCAGCAGAGTTTTTAAGAAATGTAGGAATAACACCTATTTCAGAAGGACAAATCAATATGACAATGGCTCTTGGAAGTATAGAAGCAAGCCCATTACAAATGGCAGCTGCTTATTCAGCAATAGCAAATGATGGAGTATATATTGAGCCAACATTCTATACAAAAGTAGTAGATTCAAATGGAAATGTGATATTACAAAAAAATCAAGAATCAAGAACAGTAATGTCATCTGCTACAGCATATATTATAAAAGAAATATTAACAGAGGTTGTAAGGTCAGGTGCAGGCGGATATGCTGCAATTTCAGGAATAAGCGTAGGTGTTAAAACAGGAACATCAAATGATGATTATGACAGATGGTTTTGCGGATTTACACCATACTATACAGCAGCAACTTGGTTTGGATATGATACAAATGAATATGTAGCATATAATGGAAACCCATCAGGTAAAATTTGGGACGGAGTAATGGAACAAATTCATGTTGGATTACCTAAAGCAAAATTCTCAGATACAAAGCCAAGTAATGTTACAACAGCAAGAATTTGTAAATGCTCAGGAAAATTAGCAACAATATTCTGTGAGAACGATCCAAGAGGAAATCAAGTATATACAGAAAACTTTATAAAAGGAACAGCACCAACAGAAGAATGTACTTGTCACGTTGCGATAGATGTATGCTTAGATACAGGATTATTAGCAGGAAACTATTGTACAAATAGACAAACAAAAGTGTTTATTACAAGACCAGACACTGAAACTGGAGATTGGACTAAGGCAACTGATGCACAATATATGTTAATTAGTGATTATTGTAATGTACATTTAGCTCCAATAACACCAGAAAAACCTGAAGAACCAGAAAAACCAGAAAAACCTGAAGAACCAGAAAAACCAGAAAAACCAGAAGAACCAGAAGAACCAGAAAATCCAACAGAACCTGAAGATCCAAAACCAAATGAAAATACTACAGGTGGAAACACCACAGGAAATAATACAAACGAAAATACTGTAGGAGGCAATAATACAATAGGTAATAATACTACAACAGGCAATAATACTACAGGTGGGGGATATATTATTGAGAATGTAACAAGAAGAAATTAAAACAATAAGATAAAGCTAATATGGCAGATTTATATCTGCCTCTTTGGCGATTTTTAGGAGGAATAAAATTTGAGTATAAAGTTTTATAACACATTAACTAGAACAAAAGATGAATTTAAGCCATTAGAAGGCAATACAGTTAGAATTTACAGCTGTGGACCTACAGTATATAAAGATGCTAGTATAGGAAACATGAAATCATATATATTTATGGATACTTTAAGAAGAGTACTTAAGTATAACGGGTACGAATTAAAACATGCCATGAATATAACAGATGTAGGACACTTAGTGTCTGATGGAGATGAAGGAGAAGACAAAATGTTAAAAGCAGCAAGAGAGGAAAAGAAAACTCCATTAGAAATAGCAGCATACTATACAGAAAAATTCTTTGAAGATTTTGAAAGGTTAAACATAGATAAGCCAGAAATAATATGTAAAGCAACAGAGCATATAGAAGATATGATAAAATATGTTCAAAAATTAATGGATAATGGCTATGCTTATGAAACTTCAACAGCAATTTATTTTGATGTTTCAAAACTAGATAAATATGGAATTCTATCAGGAATAGATTTACGTAATCAAAAAGCAGGAGCAAGAGTTGAAGTAGATGAGGAAAAAAGAAATCCTTATGACTTTGCACTTTGGATTAAAGCACCAGAAAACCATATAATGAAATGGGAAAGTCCATGGGGCTTATGCTATCCAGGATGGCATATAGAATGTTCTACAATGAGCAATAAATATCTAGGAGAAGTTTTTGACATTCACACAGGAGGAATTGATTTAGTTCCAACTCACCATGAAAATGAAATTGCACAAAGCAAAGGTTGCACAGGAAAAATACCAGCAAAATTTTGGATGCATTGCGACTTTTTACTTATAGATGGTGGAAAAATGTCTAAAAGCTTAGGAAATACATACTTAGTTCAAGATTTAATAGATAGGGGATATGATCCATTAAGCTATAAAATGTTATGTTTTACAGCACATTATAGAAATAAATTAAACTTTACTTGGGAAGGATTAGCCAATAGCCAAAATTCACTAATTAAGTTAAAAGATGGTTATGTAAAACATAAAGAAGGAACAGAAGATGTAGGAGAAAGCTTAATACAAGAATATAAAACAAGATTTTTAGAAGCATTAAATGATGACCTAAATATGCCAGTAGCTATGAGCGTAGTTTGGGATGTAGTTAAAAATCCAGTAAAGTCAAAAAAATTAGCTGATTTATTATTAGATTTTGATAAGATACTAGGTATAAAAATAGAAGAACCTGTTCAGGTTAAAAGAGAAGAAATACCAGAAGATGTACAAAAACTATTAGAACAAAGAAACTTAGCAAGACAAGAAAAAAATTGGGCATTATCAGATGAGTTAAGAGATAAAATTAAAGTTTATGGATACACAGTAAAAGATAGCAAAGATGGAACAACATTAGAAAAAATATAGTAAAATTTAGTTGGAGGAAAATATGCCAAAAAGAAAAGATTATATAGGCTGGGATGAATATTTTATGGGTGTTGCACTTCTTTCAGGTGAAAGAAGTAAAGACCCAAATTCACAGGTAGGAGCTTGCATAGTAAGTGATGATAATAAAATTTTATCAATAGGATATAATGGCTTTCCTAAAGGTTGTTCAGATGATGAAATATCATGGGAAAGAGAAGGAGAATACACAGAAACAAAATATCCTTATGTATGCCATGGAGAATTAAATGCAATACTAAATTATACAGGGACAACCCTAAAAAATAGCAGAGTATATGTTGCATTATTTCCATGTAATGAATGTGCTAAAGCAATAATTCAATCAGGAATAAAAGAGGTAATATATAAATCAGATAAATATGCTGATACAGATAGTGTAAAAGTATCAAAAAAACTTCTTGATATGGGACATGTTAAATACAGACAATACATACCAACAGGGCGTAAGATTGAATTAGATTTATAAAAACCAATATAAAGTGAAAGGATAAAAATAAATGCAAATTTTAACAGAAAATGATAAAAAAGCATATAAAGAGTTTTTAGAAAACAACGAAAGATGCAATTTTCAACAATCTATTGAATGGGGAAAAGTAAAACAAGCATGGAAAAATGAAATAGTTTTATCAAAAAATGAAAACAATGAAATTGTAGGAGCTATAAGTGTTTTGATAAGAAAAATACCGATATTTGGCAACTTTATGTATGTTTCAAGAGGACCAATCTGTGATATACATGATGAAAAAGTTTTAAAAGATTTAACAAATGGCTTAAAAGAATTAGCTAAAAAATATAAGGCATTTACACTAAAATGGGAACCAGACATAAAAAGTGATGACTTAGAATTTAGAAAAATAGCCATAAATCTAGGCTTTAAAATCAAAGATGACGCAAAAGACTTTAGCGAAGGAATACAACCAAGATATGTTTTCAGACTAGACCTAAAAGGAAAAACAGAGGAAGAAATTTTTGCAGCATTTCATCAAAAAACTAGATATAATGTGAGGTTAGCAACTAAGAAAGGTGTTGTTATAAAAGAAGGAACAAGAGAGGATTTAAAAGACTTTCATAAAATAATGGAAGTAACAGGAAAAAGAGACGACTTTATGATAAGACCTTTATCATATTTTGAAAAAATGTATGATGAGCTAGCACCTGAACATTTAAAACTTATGATGGCATATACTCAAGAAGGAGAGCCAATATCAGGAATTATAGATATAATATATGGAAACAAAATTTGGTATTTGTATGGTGCAAGTAGTAATGAGCATAGAAACCTAATGCCAAACTATCTGCTTCAATGGGACATGATTAAATATTCAATAGAACATAAAAAAGAAATGTACGATTTTAGAGGAGTTGTAGGAGTAGTAGATGAGAGTCATCCACAATATGGATTATATAGATTCAAAAAGGGCTTTAATGCTGAGTTTACCGAATTTATTGGTGAACTATATATAAACTACAAACCATTAACATATAAAATGTACAAAATAAGTGAAAAACTATACAAAAAAATTGCAGGAATAAAAAACAAATTAAAAGAAAGAGGAAAATAATTTGAAGCAATTAATTGTGAATAGAGAAGATTTAAAGCATAATATAAATAGAGTTCAAGAATATACCAAGCAAATATCCAAAAACAAAGACTACACTATAATAGCAGTAGTAAAAGGAAATGGATATGGTTTGGACTTAAAAAAATATGCTGAAATTCTAAAAGATAATGGAATAACATATTTTGCAGTAGCAACTCTTGAAGAAGCGTTAATTCTTAGAAAAGAAGAGAAAAACATACAAATATTAATGTTATCAGCATTAAATGAAGAAAGCGAAATTGAAGAAGCAATTAAAAACAACATTACAATTACAATAGATTCAAACGAAAATGCAAGTATTGTAAATGAACTATCTAAAAAAGGGTATAATATTAAAGCACACATAAAAATAGATACAGGATTTGGAAGATATGGTTTTTTATACACAGATACAAAAAGTATTATACAAAATGTAAATGAATTAAGAAAAAATAACGTAAATATAGAAGGCATATTTTCACACTTTTCTTGCGCATATTACAAAAAAAATAAGCACACAATAGAGCAATTTAATAATTTTATGAATGTACTAAAAACTTTAAAAGAGAATGATATAGAAATAAAATTACAGCATATATGCAATTCACCAGCAATTCTTAATTATCCTGAAATGTGCTTAAATTCAGCAAGAATAGGTTCAGCCTTTACTGGCAGAGTTTGTTCAGAGAATAATATAGGACTTAAGAAAATAGGGCAATTAGAAATAAGCATTGCAGAAGTAAGAACTGTGCCTGAGAAATTTAACATAAGTTATCTAAATAGCTATAAAACCAAAAAAGAAACCAAAATAGCAATTTTACCAACTGGATATATAGATGGATATAATGTAACTCAAAAAACAGATATGTTTAGAGTAAGAGATAAATTAAGAAGAGCTGTTCATGAACTAAAAAGTATTTTTAAAAAACAAAAATTAACGGCTATAATTAATGAAAAAAGGTACAATATAATAGGAACAATACGGAATGTATCATACAATAGTTGATGTTACAGGAAGTAATATAAAAAGTGGAGAAATTGCAGAATTAGAAGTTAATCCTCTTTATATTGATAAAGAAATAAGAAGGGAGTATATATAATGAAGAACAACGAAAACAAAAAAAATGATAAAATTTATTATACAATATTTACAGTTATATTATTAATTTCGACAATAGTTATTACATTTGCATTAGCAAATAAAAATGAAAAAGAAGATAGCAAAGAGCTTTCATATACAGAATTAATAAATAAAATAGATGAAAACGCAGTTGAAAAAATAGAAATGACAGTTGGAAGTACATCAATAAAAGTAAAACTAAAAAACCAGGAAGAAGAGAAAAAAGCAATAGTACCAAGTACACAGGCTTTTATAGAATTAGTACAGGAAAAAGTTCAAGCAGGAAATGTGATAGATTTAAAACAAAACCCAACAAGCCTATTTGTTAGAATATCAGGAGCTTTTCTAAATCTATTACCAACAATAATGATAGTAATACTATTTGTGATACTATTTAAAATGCAAGGCTTAGGAGATAAAGGTAAAGTATACGATGCAGAAAGTGAAAAAACAGGTATAACATTTAAAGATGTTGCAGGATTAGATGAAGAAAAAAGTGAATTAATAGAAATTGTAAATTTTCTAAAAGAACCTAAAAAATTCCAAGAAATGGGAGCAAAAATTCCAAGAGGAATACTTCTTTATGGAAAACCAGGAACAGGTAAAACATTAATTGCAAAAGCCATTGCAGGAGAAGCTGGCGTTCCATTTATATCAATGAGTGGTTCAGAATTTATAGAAATGTTTGCAGGACTAGGAGCTTCAAGAGTTAGAAAACTATTTGAAAAAGCTAAAAAAGTATCTCCTTGTATAGTATTTATAGATGAAATTGATGCAGTTGGAGCAAGAAGAACAGGTGGAAGTGGAGCAGAATCAGAAAATAATCAAACACTAAATCAGCTATTAGTAGAAATGGATGGATTTGAAACTAATGAAACAGTAATTGTATTAGCTGCAACAAATAGACCAGAAATGCTAGATAAAGCATTATTAAGACCAGGAAGATTTGATAGACAAATAACAATAGCAGTACCAGATGCAAGAGGAAGAGAAGAAATATTAAAAATTCATTCAGAAAATAAACCATTAGGAGAAGACATAAATTTAAAAGATATAGCTGCAAATACAGCAGGATTTACAGGTGCAGAACTTGCAAATGTATTAAATGAAGCTGCAATAATTGCTACTACAAGAAAACACGAAAAAATTGTTATGGACGACTTAGAAGAAGCTGTAAAAAAAGTAACAGTTGGACTTCAAAAAAATAGTAGAGTAATATCAGAAAAGGATAAAAAATTAACAGCATATCATGAAGCTGGACATGCTGTAGTAAGTAAATATCTAGAAACACAGCAAGACGTAAAAGAAATATCAATTATCCCAAGAGGACTAGCTGGTGGATATACAATGTATAAAACAAATGAGGATAAATACTATATTTCTAGAACAGAGATGGAAGAAAAACTAGTAGCATTACTTGGTGGAAGAGCTGCTGAGAAAATTGCACTAAATGATATTTCAACAGGAGCAAGTAATGATATAGAAGTGGCAACTCAAATTGCAAAAGACATGGTAAAAAAATATGGAATGAGTGATAGAGTTGGACCAATAAACCTAGAAGCAAAAGAACAATATGAACTTCAAGTATTTGGAAACAATATAGAAGATGTAATAGGTGTTGAAGTAAAAACACTAATAGATACAGCCTATAAAAGAGCACAAGAACTAATTTTAGCAAACATGGATAAATTGCATGCAGTTGCACAAAAATTGTTAGAAAAAGAAACAATAACAGCAGAGGAATTCAACATTATATTTAACGAAAAATAAGGAGTGTAAAGTTTAAAAAATGCCAAAACAAACAACAATATTTGTATGCAGTAATTGTGGAAATGAATCGCCTAAATGGTTCGGGAAATGCCCTGCATGTAATGAATGGAATACTTGCTATGAAGAAAAGGCTCAAACAAAAAGTTCAGGTAAAACAGCAATTAAAGAAAAGGTTGAACCTACAGTTTTAAATAATATAGAAAAACAAGATATAAAAAGAACATCAACAGGATTTGAAGAGTTAGATAGAGTGTTAGGAGGAGGCCTAGTTAAAGGCTCTCTTACATTACTAGGTGGCGAACCAGGAATTGGAAAATCCACATTAATTTTACAGATTTGTGATAAAGTAAAAGGAGAGGGCAAAGTTTTATATGTTTCAGGAGAAGAATCAGCAGAACAAATAAAAATAAGAGCAGATAGATTAGGTATACATAATGAGAATATTCTATTTTTAGGAGAAACAGATATAGAACTTATTGAAAATGCAATATCAAATATCAAACCAAAACTAGTTATTATAGATTCAATACAAACAATGTATTCAGACGAAATAACTTCAACTCCAGGAAGTGTAAGCCAAGTAAGAGAAATAACCTCAAGAATAATGAGAAATTGCAAAGAACAAAAAATTACAACAATAATAATAGGTCATGTTACAAAAGACCGGAAACATAGCAGGACCAAGAGTTCTAGAACACATGGTAGATACGGTATTGTACTTAGAAGGAGAAAGATATTTTTCATATAGAATTTTAAGAGGAGTAAAAAATAGATTTGGCTCAACAAACGAAATAGGAATGTTTGAAATGCAAGACAAGGGAATGACAGAAATAGACAACCCATCATCAGTCCTATTAGGTGAAAGAGACGAAAACCCACCAGGCTCAATAGTAGTGGCAAGCATAGAAGGAACAAGACCAATAATGGTTGAACTACAAGCACTAACTTCACGGAACTATTTTTGGCTTCCCAAGAAGAACTGCAAATGGAATAGATTATAATAGACTAACACTATTAATAGCAGTATTAGAAAAAGTAGTGGGTATGCCTTTTGGGAACCAAGATGTATATTTTAACATAGTTGGAGGCATAAAAATAAACGAACCAGCATTAGACCTAGGAATAATACTTGCATCAGCATCAAGCTATAAGAATATCAGTATACCACTAGAAACAATAGCAATAGGAGAAGTTGGCTTAACAGGTGAAGTAAGAAGCGTAAACATGATAGAAAAGAGAATAAAAGAAGCAGAAAAACTAGGCTTTAAAACTTGCATAATACCAGAACACAATAAAAAGCAACTAAAAGGTACATACACATCAAACATAATTGGAGTAAAAAACATACATGAAGCAATGCAATATTTAAAATTGAAATAAAAAAAGCTTACAAATTGCAAGTAAATTGTAATTTGTAAGCTTTTATTATAGACACCCCATTTTTTAGCTAATCTCAAAAAATAACATTTACATTTTTTACTAATTATAGTATAATTGGAGCAGATTAGTAAAAAAAGGAGAATTTATAGTATGAAAAAGATTTTTAGATATGTAATTTTATTAATAGTAATTTGCTTAGTAGTTAAATTATACGTTTCTTTACTCACTAAACCACATTATAAGGATATGGAAAATTATGCAATATTAATTAAGAGTCCAAAAATTGAAATTACTGAAAGTAAAGTGTCTAAAAACAAAGGATATATTAAAGGAAATGCAACAAATGATACAGGAGAGCTAATTAGAAATTTAAAAATAAAATTTGATTTCTTTGATGAAGCTGGAAGCTTTTTAGGAACAGAATATAGAGAAGAGGAAATATTTAATGCAAGTGAAAAAATACAATTTGAAATTAAATATGAATATAACAACGTTGCAGAAATAAGAATAAGCATTATAAAATAATCAAAGGAAGGGAAAAAAGCAAAATGAATGATGAAAACTTATTAGTTCCAAATTTGCAAAATAATGAAGAAGAAAATTCAGAATATTCTTTAAGACCAAAAAGCTTAAATGAATATATTGGACAAACTAAAGTAAAAGAAAATATGAAAATATATATTGAAGCTGCTAAAAAAAGAGGAGAACCATTAGACCATGTACTACTATATGGACCTCCAGGACTTGGAAAAACTACACTTGCAAATATCATTGCAACAGAAATGAATTCAAATATAAAAATAACATCAGGACCAGCGATTGAAAAGCCAGGCGATTTAGCGGCACTTCTTACAAATTTATCTCCAAATGATGTTTTGTTTATTGATGAAATTCATAGGTTAAATAGAAGCGTAGAAGAAATTTTGTATCCAGCACTAGAAGACTACAATTTGGATATTATTATAGGAAAGGGACCAAGTGCAAGGTCAATAAGATTAGACTTGCCAAAATTTACTTTGGTTGGAGCAACTACTAGAGCCGGTTCACTTACAACACCACTAAGAGATAGGTTTGGAATTGTAAATAGATTAGAATTATATGATGAGAAACAGCTAGAAACCATAATTACAAGGTCTGCAAATATATTAAAAATAGAAATAGACAAAGATGGTGCAGCAGAAATTGCAAAACGTTCAAGAGGAACCCCAAGAATAGCAAACAGGCTACTAAAAAGAGTTAGAGACTATGCATCAGTACTAGGTGATGGAAATATTACAAGAGAAATAGCTGATATTGCTCTTCAAAAGTTAGAAATTGACAATATGGGCTTAGATAATATTGATAGAAAAATATTAGAATCAATAATAGTAAATTATACAGGAGGTCCTGTTGGAATAGAAACTCTTGCCTCAACAATAGGAGAAGAAGTTGAAACAATAGAAGATGTATATGAGCCATACTTAATGCAAAAAGGCTTTATTGGTAGAACTCCAAGAGGAAGGGTAGTATTACCAAAAGCTTATGAACATTTAGGATTGCAACAATAAAACAACATATAAAAAATGAGGGAGGCAACAAATGAAAAATAAAGAGCAAATAAAAAACTTAATAATACAATTTATAAAATTTGGTACAGTTGGAGCAATAAACACTGTACTATCATATGCCATTACAAATGGAACATACTACTTGTTACATTTACACGAGCAAATAAGCAATATAATTGCATTTGTAATTACAGTATTTATTTCTTTTATGCTTAATGGAAGGTTTGTATTTACAGAAAATAAAGAAGAAAGAAACTTTTGGAAATCTCTTCTTAAAGTATATGCTTCATATTCAATAACGGGAGTTTTTCTAACAGCAATACTATTATATATAGAAGAAGAACTACTTGGAATACCACACTATATCGCAACATTAATGAATTTAGTAGTTACAATTCCAATAAATTTCTTATTAAATAAATTCTGGGCATATAAGGATAAAGGAAAAAATAAAAAAGGAGATGCAAAATAATATGAAAGTAGTAATTTTAGCAGGTGGATTTGGAACAAGAATTACAGAAGAAAGTCATTTAAAACCTAAACCAATGATAGGTATAGGAGAAAGACCAATTTTATGGCATATAATGAAAGAATATTCACACTATGGGTTTAATGAATTTATAATTTGTCTAGGATATAAAGGATATGTTATAAAAGAATTCTTCTCAGATTATTTTTTGCATACTTCTGATGTAACATTTGATTTAGCCAAAAATGAAATGACTGTACATGATAATTTTTCTGAGCCATGGAAAGTAACATTAGTAGATACGGGATTAAATACAATGACAGGTGGAAGAATAAAAAGAATACAAAAATACATTGGAAATGAACCATTTATGCTTACTTATGGAGATGGAGTAAGTAGTGTAAACATAAATAAACTATTAGAATTTCATAAAAAACAAGGAAAAATCGCTACATTAACTGCAATTAATGCAGGTCAAAGATTTGGAGTTTTAGATATAAATGATAATAATGAAATAAAATCATTTAGAGAAAAGAACGATAAAGACGGTTCAATGATAAATGGTGGATATATGGTATTAGAACCAGAAGTATTTAGATATATTGAAGATGACAAAACCGTATTTGAAAAAGAACCACTAGAAAAATTAGCCAAAAATGGACAACTTTCCGCATATAAGCATGATGGATTTTGGAAATGTATGGATACATTAAGAGATAAAAACCAACTAGAAGAAATGTGGGAAAAAGGCGAGGCTCCATGGAAAGTGTGGGAAGATTAATGATAAATTTAGATTTTTATAAAGGTAAAAAAGTATTTATAACAGGACATACAGGTTTCAAAGGAACATGGTTATGTGAAATACTAACAAAAGCTGGTGCTATTGTTACAGGATATTCAATTAATGTACCTACAAATCCAAGTTTATTTGAATTATCTAACATGGAAGAAAAAATTGAATCAATAACAGGAGACATAAGAAACCTAGAAACACTTGAAAAAGCCTTTAATGAAGCAAAACCAGAAATCGTTTTTCATCTAGCAGCACAACCATTAGTAATTGAAAGTTACAAAAACCCAGTATATACTTACGAAACAAACGTAATGGGAACAGTAAATATTTTAGAATGTATTAGAAAAAGCAATACTGTAAAATCATTTGTAAATATAACAACAGATAAGGTATACAAAAATAATGAATGGGAAAGAGGATATAAAGAGGATGATGTATTAAATGGATATGATCCATATTCAAATAGTAAATCATGCTCAGAACTCGTAACAGATAGTTATAAAAAATCATTCCTAAATGAAAAAAATGTACAAGTATCAACTGCAAGAGCAGGAAACGTAATTGGTGGAGGAGACTTTGCAGATAATAGAATAATTCCTGATTGCATAAGAGCTGCTGAAAAAAATGAAACAATAATATTAAGAAACCCAAACTCAATAAGACCATTTCAACATATTTTGGAACCATTATTTGCATACCTATTAATAGCAGAAAAACAATATCAAGACAGTAAATATTCAGGCAACTATAATATAGGACCAGAACTAACGGATTGCATTACCACAGGAGAACTAACCACAATATTTTGCAATAAATGGGGAGAAGGTTTGAAGTGGGAAACACAAAATATAAATGGACCACATGAAGCAAACTTTTTAAAATTGGATTGCACAAAAATGAAGCAAACCTTTAATTGGAAACCCAACTGGAATATAGAAAAAGCTGTTGAGAAAACAGTAGAATTTGCAAAGAAATTTAGAAATAAAGAGAAAATTTCAAACATAATGGATGAACAAATAGAAGAATATAAAAAAACTTTTTAGAAATATGAAAGGATTAAAAGGGATGTTTGAGAACAAAACTGAGAAGGAAGCAAAAGAAGAAATTTTAAAAATGGTAGAAGAATATTGTAATAAATACCATAATAAAAACAAAAAATTTGAAGAGGGAGACAGAATTTGCTATGCAGCAAGAGTTTATGATAGCAAAGAAATGGTAAACTTAGTAGATAGCTCACTAGAATTTTGGCTTACATCAGGAAGATTTACTAAAGAATTTGAGAAAAAGTTTGCAAACTATCTAAGTGTAAAATATTGCTCATTAGTAAATTCAGGTTCATCAGCTAATTTGATAGCTTTTATGGCGTTAACATCTCCATTATTAAAAGAAAGAAGCATAAAAAGAGGAGATGAAGTAATAACTGTTGCTTGTGGCTTTCCAACCACAATAACACCAATCCTTCAATATGGAGCAATACCAGTATTTGTAGATGTTACAATACCACAATATAATATTGATGTTAATATGCTTGAAAAAGCTTTAACAGAAAAAACAAAAGCAGTTATAATTGCACACACACTTGGAAATCCATTTGATTTAGCTAAAGTTAAGGAGTTTTGTGATAAAAACAATTTATGGCTAATTGAAGATAATTGCGATGCATTAGGATCAAAATATATAATAAACGGTCAAGAAAAATTTACTGGAACAATAGGAGATATTGGAACTTCAAGCTTTTATCCACCACATCATATAACAATGGGCGAAGGAGGAGCAGTATATACAAACAATAGTTTACTAAATAGAATAATAAGGTCGTTTAGAGATTGGGGAAGAGATTGCTCATGCCCATCAGGAGTGGATAATTTCTGTGGACATAGATTTGATAGACAATATGGAGAATTGCCATTAGGATATGACCACAAATATGTATATTCACATTTTGGATACAACCTAAAAGCAACAGATATGCAAGCAGCTATAGGAGTTGCACAAATAGATAAAATACCAGAGTTTGTAGAAAAAAGACAACATAATTTTAATAGATTAAAAGAAGGCCTAAAAGATTTAGAAAATAAAATAATTTTGCCAGAACCATGTCAAAATTCTAGCCCAAGCTGGTTTGGATTTTTAATTACTTGCAAAGAACGGAACAAATAGAAATAAACTTGTGGAATTCCTAGAAAAAAGAGGAATACAAACAAGAAATTTATTTGCAGGAAATATAACAAAACACCCATGCTTTGATAATATAAGAGGCAATGATAGCATTTATAGAGTAGTTGGAGACTTAAACAATACAGATAGAATTATGAATGATACCTTCTGGATAGGTGTATATCCAGGAATGACAGATGAAAAAATAGACTACATGATAAAAACAATAAAAGAGGGAATTAATAAATGAGAATTTTAATAACTGGTGGAAATGGCTATTTAGGAACTAAGATAGTTAAAGAATTAGTAAAAAGAGGAAACACAGCAGTATTATCAATTTTAGAAGGTACTGATGCACAAATGCTTAGTAATATGCCTAATGTTGAAATATATGGAACAACTACTGATGAAATAGAAAAGGCTTGTACATCTAACATAGACTGCGTTTTACACTTAGCCACATTATATGGAAGAAAAAATGAGGAACCCAATAAAATTCTGCAAGCAAATTTAATGTATCCAATGGAAATATTATATAACTCAATAAAAAATAATGTAAAATACTTTTTTAATATGGATACTGCAATAAATGAATTTACCAATGAGTATTCAATGAGCAAAAAGCAATTTCGTAGCTGGGGAAAATACTATGCAGAAAATAATAAAATAAGATTTATAAATATGGTATCAGAGCATTTTTATGGTCCTCATGATAATACAGTAAAATTCATAGCAAATATGCTAAAACAGTTAAAAGAAAATACACCATATATAGAAACAACACTTGGAGAGCAAGAAAGAGCATTTATTTATATAGATGATTTAATTGAAGCAATTTTAAAAATTATTGACTATGAAAGCAACAAGAACTTGAATGAATTTGTAGAGTATAAAATAGGCCCAGAACAAAACACTAAAATAAAGGATGCATTATTGATAATGAAGAAACTTACAGAATCAAAATCAGAAATAAAGTTTGGAGCAATTCCATATAGAAAAAATGAAGAAATGAAATCTAGCTGTGATAATAGTAAATTAAAAAGCATTGGTTGGAAGCAAAACACATTAACATTTGAAGAAGGAATAAAGAAAATACTGAAGGAGGAAAAAAATGAAAATATTAATTAATGGAGGTTGTGGATTTTTAGGAAGCAATCTAGCAAGAGAAGGAATATTAAAAGGACATGACATAATAGTATTTGATAACTTATTTAGAACAGGCTCAGCAGAAAACCTTAAATATCTAGAAACACTTGGAAAGTTCAAATATATAAATGGTGATGTTAGAAATCAAAATGATGTAGAAACATTATTTAAAAATGAAGGACCATTTGATGCAATTTTTCATTTAGCAGGTCAAGTCGCAATGACAACATCAATACAAAATCCAAGATTAGATTTTGAAATAAATACATTAGGAACATTTAATGTATTAGAAAGTGCTAGAAAATACTCACCAAAATCAGCAATACTATACTCTTCAACAAATAAAGTTTATGGTGATTTGGAACAATTTAACTATGAAGAAGAAAAAACTCGTTATATCTGCAAAGAATATCCAAACGGATTTGACGAAAATATTGGATTAGATTTTCATTCACCTTATGGAACATCAAAAGGTTCAGCAGACCAATATATGCTAGACTATGCAAGAATTTATGGGCTAAACACAGCAGTATTTAGACATTCTTCAATGTTCGGTTCAAGACAATTTGCAACAGAAAACCAAGGCTGGATAGGTTGGTTTATACAAAAAGCATTAGAAATAAAAAATAACCCATCTGTTCCAGAATTCACAATATGTGGAAACGGAAAACAAGTTAGAGATATACTATATGCAGATGATATGGTTGAGTTATATTATAGTGCAGCAAACAACATAGAAAAGATAAGAGGACAAGCTTTTAATATAGGTGGTGGAATGGAAAACTCACTATCATTACTAGAACTATTTGAAATATTAGAAGAAAAGCTAAACATAAAAATGAAATACAAGCAATTACCACCAAGAGAGAGTGACCAAAAAATATTTGTCGCTGACACTACAAAAATAGAAAAAGCAATAGGCTGGAAAGCAAAAGTAAATAAGGAACAAGGTATAGATAATATGATAAAATGGACTAAGGGGGAAATAGTATAAAAATGCAAATCTCAGTACTCCTACCTGCATATAATGAGGGAGAAAATTTAAAAAACCTTATTCCTCAAATAAAACAGGAACTAGAAGAAGAAAATATAAATTATGAAATAATAATAGTAGATTCAATGAATAAAACAGATGATACAGAAGAAATAGCAAAAGAAAACAATGTAAAATACTATCATAGAGAAAATGGAGATAACTATGGAGACGCAATAAGAACAGGAATCCTAAAAGCTCAAAATGAGTACCTATTAGTAATGGATGCAGATGGTTCTCATTCTCCAAAAGAGCTAAAAAAACTAATAAAAGACTGCCCAAATTATGATATAATAATTGGTTCAAGATATGTCAAAAATGGAAAAACTGAAAACAATATAATGTTAATATTCATGTCTTGGATGGTAAACATTGCATACAGAGTATGTTTAAAAATCAAAGTAAAGGATATATCAAATAGTTTAAGAATATATAAAACAGAAGACTTAAAAAAACTAGATTTAGAATCTAACAATTTTGATATAGTTGAAGAGATTCTAATAAAATTGTGTTTATTTAATAAAAATTACAAAATTAAGGAAGTACCAATAACTTTTGAAAAAAGAAAACAAGGAAAATCAAAACGCAAACTTGGAAAATTTATCTTATCATACATAAAAACAATGCAAAAATTAATAAAAATTAGAAGAAAAACTTTAAAACAAGCAAAGGAGAATAGTAAATGAAAAATCGCAAGAAGATTTTAACAGATATTATAATAGCAATTCTCATAGTTATTGCAATATCTGCAAATATCTTGCCAAGAATTCCAAATAATTTAGATGAATTGTGGAATTTTAATTTTGCCAAAAATGTAAGTGATAATAGAATTCCGTACAAAGACTTTAATATGGTTACAACACCACTATTACCATTAATTTGTGGAATAATATTAAAACTGACTGCAAAAGAGCTAATTATAACACGAATACTTGCAATATTACTAAATTCTGCAATAATTTTCATGGTATATAAAATACTTGAAACCTGTAAAATAAATAAGTATTTGAATTATCTAGTTTTAATTATAATGCATAGGCTATATCGCCAAATTTTCTGTTTAGATTATAACTTTACAGTACTACTCATAATCCTAGTATTAATCTATATGGAAATAAAAAAAACAGATAAGGAGAAAAAGTTACTATTTTACGATTTTAAATATGACTTAAAAGTGGGAATAATAGCAGGGACAGCAATATTATTTAAACAATCAGTTGGCTTAGCAGTGGCTGTAATGAGTGCAGTATACAAAATAATATTAGTAGAAAACAAACAAGACTTTAAGAAAGCTATAAAAATAATTCTTGCAAGAATATTAGGAATAATAATTCCAAGTGTAATATTTATAGTATATTTAATTGCAACTAATAGTTATTATGACTTTTTAGACTATGCGGTATATGGAATAAAAACATTTGATAATGTTATAAACTATACATATTTAATAAAAAATGACGGACTAAAAATAAAAGTTTTAAGTGTTATATTACCAATAACTATGATTTACACATATTTTGCATCAGTAATAAAAGAAAAAAAGGATGAAAGAGACTTAATAAAAACTTGCATTTGTGTGTATAGTGTTGCAAGCTTTACTGTAGTATTCCCAATTTCAGATAGCATGCATTTCTTGGTAGGAAGTATGCCAGCAATGATATTATTAGTATTTTCAATATACGATTTACATAAAATTAAAACTAAAAAAATCAAAGAATTCATAATTGAGTTTTTAAAGATATTTACTATACTAACAGCAATATATTTAACAATACTAAATATAAGAACTTTATATTTGTATGTAAGCAAATGCCCAAATTACAATAAAGTAAATCATTTTAAATATATTCCAGCAACTGAAAATATGGATAATACAGTAAGTGATTACATAATATCAATGGAAAAAGAAGGAATAAAAGTATATATATTAGATCCAGAAGCATGTTCACACACGATAAAAATTGACAGATACAATAAAAACTATGATATGTTCTTAAAAGGAGCATTGGGATCTAAAGGAGAAGAAGGCCAAATTGAAAACTTAAATCAAGAGGAAAACATAAGAGTATTGATATTAAAAGAAAAATATCGATTAAATTGGCAGGCACCTAAACAGGTAATAAAATATATAAGAAATAATTGGAAAAAAGTTGGAGAAATATATATTTTTGATATATACGAAAAATAAAATTAAAAAAGAGGTAAAAAATGAAATTATTAATGCATACTTGCTGTGCACCATGTAGTGTGTACTGCATAGATAGACTAAGAAAAGAAGGCATAGAACCAACAGTATACTGGTATAATCCAAACATTCATCCATACAAAGAATATGAAGCAAGGAGAGACTGTTTAAAAGAATATACAAAAAGCATAAATGTAGAAGCAATATTTGAAGAAGAATATGGCTTAAGAGAGTTTTGCAAAAATGTAATAGGAGACTTAAACAATAGATGTACAAATTACTGCTATAAAGTAAGACTAGAAAAAACAGTTATATACGCTAAACAAAATGGATATGATACATTCACAACAACACTATTCGTAAGCCCATACCAAAAACATGAAGAAATAAAGAGAATATGTGAAGAACTAGCCAAAAAATATGATATAAACTTCCTTTACATAGACTTTAGAGTAGGCTTTAGAGAAGGACAAGCCAAAGCAAGAGAACTAGGCTTATACATACAAAAATATTGTGGGTGTATATTTTCAGAATGGATTCCAAACGACGACCACAATAAAGTTGAACTAAAATTACCAGAGAACTTTGAATTCTTACCTGTTGAAAGAAGCATTGTTATAAAAAAAGAAAGAGAAAATAAAGAGCAATATATGAAATTACTACTTGAGGCAGACCCAAGTGAAAAGTTGATTAAACATTATTTAGTAGATGGCGATTTATTTGTTTTAACTTACAAAAATGAAGTTGCCTGTGTTGCTGTTGTAACTAAAGTAGATGATGATATATGTGAATTAAAAAATATTGTGACAGAAGAAAGATATAGAGGCAAAGGTTATGCTAAAAAAATGCTAAAATACTTATGCGATAATTATAAGCAAAAATATCATAAGATGATAGTTGGAACAACAGAAAATAATATTCCATTCTATGTAAAACAAGGTTTTGATAAATATGAAAAAACAATAAAAAATTTCTTTATTGATAATTATGAAGAAGAAATATTGGATGGTAGTTTGCACTGTGTAGATATGTACTATTATTCAAAGGATTTAAGGATGAGTAATAGTAAAAAGTAGTAATTTGTAAGGAGAATTATGAAAAATATGGATAATGATTTTATACATTTGAATAATGTAAGTGCAGAAGGAAAAAATAGGATAATAATGTATACTACAGCAAGACAATTTAAAAATGCTGTTCCTATTGAAGAAATGTTAATTATACCAAGTGAAATAGGGGACTGGACAAATTATTGCCAAATAACACTTAATAATATTAAATTAGAAGATTTGATAAGTCAATATAATTTAAAAGACAATTCTCAAGTTAAACTTAATGAACACTCTCTAGTCACAGTACGTGGTAAGAAAATAATAAGCAAACAAACTCCTTTTATAGTAAACAAATCTTTTGCATGCGAGATATATCTAAAATTAATTTTATTAGAAAACAATATTGATTTTAAAGATTTAAAGGGAATAAATGGACATAAAATATTTAAATTGTATTCTAAAACTAATAGTGATTTCAAATCAAATTTGTATCATGAAATGCGTTTAAAGAATTTTACAAATATTGAAGATAAAATTGAAAATATTTCAGAAGCTTTTATAAATTGGAGATATATTTATGAAAAGTACGAAAAAATAGACTCATTAGATTTTATGTTTTTAGATGAATTATGTAATTACTTAGATGAAAAATCCAAAGAATTAATTTTAAAAAATTATAATTATGATGTAAATAAAGATATACGTTAAGCAAGGAAAAAGTAGTAATTAATATAAACAAATGTTATGAAACCCAAAAATATAGTAAGTAATGCACAAATTACAAGTTATATAGAAAGAGGAGGATGAACGTATAAATATGAATCTGATAGAAAATTTAAAAAATTTAATTGTGTACCAAAGTCAAAATAACGATAATATTTCTGTAGAAGTCTTATATGATAATGAAGATTTTTGGTTAACTCAAAAATCAATGTCAAAATTATTTGATGTAGAAGTAAATACAATAAATTATCATTTAAAAGAGATTTTTGAAACACATGAATTAGAAGAAAATCGAACTATTCGAAAAATTCGAACAGTTCAGAAAGAAGGAAACAGAGATGTTTCGAGAGAAATATCATTTTATAGTTTAGATGCAATTATAGCAGTTGGATATAGAGTAAACTCAAAACAAGCAACGGATTTTAGAATATGGGCAACTAATACATTAAAAGAATACATAAAAAAAGGATTTGTTTTAAATGATGAATTACTAAAAAACGGACCAAAATTTGGAAAAGACTATTTCAAAGAATTATTAGAGAGAATTCGTTCAATTAGGACAAGCGAACGAAGAATATGGCAACAGATAACAGATATATTTGCAGAATGTAGTATTGATTATGATAAAGATTCAGAGATAACTCATCAATTTTATGCAATGATACAAAATAAATTTCACTATGCAATTACAGGAAATACAGCGGCAGAAATTATATATCAAAAGGCAGACCATACCAAGGAAAATATGGGATTAACAACTTGGAAAAATTCGCCAGATGGAAGAATATTAAAATCAGATGTGATGATTGCTAAAAATTATTTAGAGGAAAAACAGATAAAGCAATTGGAAAGAGCAGTAACTGGATATTTTGATTATATAGAGGACTTAGTAGAAAGAGAAAATACCTTTACAATGGAGGAATTTTCTAAAAGTGTTAATGAATTTTTAGAGTTTAGAAAATATGATATTCTAAAAGATAATGGAAAAATTTCAAGAAAACAGGCAGAAGAAAAGGCAGAAAAAGAGTATAATGAATTTAATAAAACACAAAAAATTACATCTGATTTTGATAAACTATTAGAAGAAGCTAAAAGAATAAAAAAAGACAAATAATGTGGTCTTAAGTAGCTATTGCAGAGGAAGATAGATATGCTAAGCAAATTAAAAAGCTCAGCTCAAATTAACATAACATATAAACTATGGTAGAAATAACAATATCACACATTCTATCATAGTTTAATTTTTTATGCTTATGGTAAACAACTTCATGGCATAAATTATCTATCATTCCAATAGCAATATGAACCTTCTCATATATATTATTTGAATCAAACCCATTCTTCAATAAAATCTCAGCTACCTTATTTGTCATTTCCATTTCAGATTTATGAAAAATCTCAGCAACTTCCTTATCAGAATGAGTCATCGCAATTATCTCTTCATGAGCGGTTTGAGACAACTTGTGATTTTGAATAAATTCATTTATCATTTTTCTTAAAATAACAGAAAAATTTTTACTATCAATATTTACTTTTAAATTATCATTTGCAACAAAAAGCATAGGAAAAAAAATGGAATCTGCATAAGTTCTAATACCTTCTATTAAAATATCATGTTTATCTTTAAAATATTGATAAATGATACCAGTTGAAACACCGGCAACTCTAGCAATTTCAGCAGTATTTGTATTATAATAACCCTTTTGACAAATCAATTCAAATCCTGCTTGAATAATTTTCTCCTTTTTTTCAATAGAACGTTTTTGAATAGGTTCTCTTATTTCTGCATTTCCCATTTTTTACCCTTTCTCATTCATTAAAATTAAATATATACAATATAATTATATAATAAATACCCAAAAAAGTCAAGAAATGTGAAAATGGATTCATATTACCAAAAAAGTAAACATAATAAAAAATCAAAATTAAATATCCAAAATGTAATATTTTGTGTTATAATGTAGAAGAATTAAGAAAAAATTAAAAATAAGGAGGAAAACCTATGAAAGAGTTTTTTAAACATTACGGTCAGACAGTAATATTGCTACTTTCTATAATTATAGGAGCAATAATAGGTTTAATATGGAAGGAGGGTGCAAGCGTTTTAAGCCCGTTTGGAGACATTTTTTTAAATCTAATGTTTGTTATAATAGTACCATTAGTATTCTTAACAATAAGCACATCTATTGCAAGAATAAAGCAACCAAAACGTTTAGGAAAAATAATGGGTTCAATAATATTAGTAATTATAATTACATCAATTATAGCAGTTGCAATAGGTTTGGTAAGTACATTATTTATTAAACTAGTAGATGTAGAAGATGGTAAAACAATACTTGCTTCATTAAAAGAAAATGAAGAAGTAGTAGAAAAACAAGAGGAATTAAACATTCTTGAAAGAACAGTATCAGCTATAACTGTAACAGATTTTACAGGATTACTTTCAAAAAACAACTTAATAGCAATAGTAATCTTCTCTATATTATTTGGATGTGCAATTAAAATGTCTGGAGAAAAAGGAAAACCAGTACAAAACTTTTTAGAATCAGCAACAGAAGTTATAATGAACCTTTTAAAAATTGTTATGTATTATGCTCCAATAGGATTAGGATGCTATTTTGCAGCAATCGTTGGAAGCTTTGGAGCAAACATTGCTATTGGGTATGCAAAAACATTTATAATATATTTAATAGTTGCAGTGGTATATTACTTTGTTATATATACAATTTATGCATTTATTGCAGGTAAGAAAAAAGGAGTAAAAGCCTTTTGGAAACACATAGTACCACCAACAGTAACATCACTTGCAACATGTTCAAGTGGAGCTTCAATACCTGTAAATATAGAAGCGGCAGAGAAAATGGGAATATCAAGAGACATAGCAGAAACATCAATACCATTAGGAACAAATTTACATAAAGATGGTAGCATTATTGGTTCAGTATTTAAGATTATGTTCCTAGTATGCTTATTTGGAACAAATGTAGCAACATTTGGAGGAGTAATACAAATTTTATTAGTATCATTAGTTGCAACATTATTAGTTACAGCAGTTCCAATAGGAGGCGGAACAATTTCAGAAATGATGATAATAAGCATGATGGGTTATCCAATGTCAGCATTACCAATACTTACAATAATAGCAACAATTATAGACTGCCCAGCTACATTATTAAATGTTGTAGGAAACACAAGCTCAGCAATGCTAGTAGCAAAGCTTGTAGATGGAAAAAACGTAAACTTTTAAATTATCAAAAACAAAACCTATGTAATTTTAAAATTATATAGGTTTTCTTTTGTAAAAAAATATGAAAATTTTTTCATATAATATTGACATTTTTGGTTTTATTTATTATAATCATTCCAGAAATGTGAAACGAAGTTCATATAAGGAGGAAAAAATGGAAAAGAAATGTACTTTAGCAGATTTAAAAGTCGGTGAGTCAGCAAAAGTTTTAAAACTAGACGTTGCAAACAAAGAAATTAGAAGACATTTGCTAGACATGGGAATAACAAGAGGAGTTAAAATTACAGTAAAGAAAATAGCCCCAATGGGAGATCCGATTGATATTGAATTAAGAGATTATGAATTATGCTTAAGAAAAGCAGATTTAAAGCAAATTGAAGCGGAGGTGATTAAATAATGAAAATAGGATTAGTAGGAAATCAAAATAGTGGTAAAACAACATTATTTAATTACTTAACAGGCATGAATGCTAAAATTGGAAACTGGCCAGGTGTTACTATAGAAAAGAAAACAGGTAAAATAAAAGGAACAAAACATGAAATAACAGACCTACCAGGAATTTATTCTTTAAGCCCATATACTACAGAAGAAGAAGTTTCAAGAAACTTTGTATTTGAAGAAAAACCAGATGTAATAATAAACATTGTAGACAGTACCTCACTTGAAAGAAGTTTATACTTAACTACACAATTATTAGAGCTAGACTGTAAAGTAATAGTTGCACTTAACATGGCAGATATATTATCTAAAAAAGGATTAAAAATTAATGTAGAAAAACTAAGCAAAGAATTAGGAACAAAAGTAGTACAAATATCTGCATTAAAAGAAACAGGAATGAAAGAATTAATAAGTGCAATAGATGAGAATTTCCATGTAGAGAAAAAAGAAATATACGATTCAAACATTGAAAATAGCATACAAAATATTGAAGAATATCTAGAAAAAATGGCAACCCACAAGAGATTTGTTGCTGTAAAATTACTAGAAGAAGACAAAGACTTTGAAAAATTCAAAACACCAGAAATAGCAAGCATTGTAAAAGAAACAGATAAAAAATATGATACAGATTTAGAAGAAACAATCGCAACCGAAAGATATAGCTATATAGAAAAAGTTAAAAAAGCAAGTATAGAAAAACATCAAATGCCAGAGACCATATCAGATAAACTAGATAAAATATTCTTAAATAAATGGCTTGCATTTCCAATATTTGCAATAATTATGTTTTTAGTTTATTACTTATCAGTTGGAGTTGTTGGAAGCTTTACAGTTGATTGGATAGGAGATTGCATAGGCACACTTGGAGAAACAGTAGGAACAGCTCTTGAAAATGCGGGAACATCAGAATGGTTAGTTAGCTTAGTAGTTGATGGAATTTTTGCAGGAGTTGGAGCAGTACTTGGCTTTGTACCTCAACTTATTATATTATTCCTTTGTATATCAATACTAGAAACAACAGGCTATATGTCAAGAATAGCACTATTTCTAGATAAGCTATTTAGAAAACTAGGCTTAAGTGGAAAAAGCTTAATACCATTTATAGTTGGTTCAGGTTGCAGTGTTCCAGGTATAATGAGCTCAAGGATTATAGAAAATGAAGACGAAAGAAAAATGACAACAATATTAACACCATTTATACCATGTAGTGCAAAACTACCAATTATAGCATTATTTGCAGGTTACTTTTTCCCAGATAACTCAGGAGTAGTATCAGCATCATTATATTTCTTTGCAATAGCTGTAATTATATTTAGTGCCATTATAATGAAAAAATTTGTATTTAAACATACAGAAAGCACCTACATATCAGAACTTCCAGAATATAAAGTACCAAGTGCAAAATATGTAGCAAAAGATGTATTTGATAAAGTAATAGCATTTATAAAAAGAGCAGGAACGATTATTTTACTATGCTCAATAGTTATATGGTTTTTACTATCATTCTCATTTAAAATGGAATATGGAGTAGAAATACAAGACAGCATGCTAGCAACAATAGGAGACAAAATTTCTTGGATATTTGAACCAATGTTAGGAACAAGAAGCTGGGGAGCAACAGTATCAGCAATACAAGGATTAGTAGCAAAAGAACAAGTAGTATCATCAATGGCGGTAATAAACGGATTAGCAGATGATGTAGAAGAAGGAGCAGAAATATTTGCAAAAACAGGAGTATTTGGATTCTTCACAGCAGCTTCAGCGTATGCCTTTATGGTATTTAACTTATTTAGTGCACCATGCTTTGGAGCAATAGGAGCAATGAAAAGAGAACTAGGCGGAACTAAAAAAATGCTAAAAGCAGTAACATTCCAAACTCTATTTGCTTGGGTATTAGCAACAATAGTATACCAAATTGGCAGTAGAATAGAAACAGGAAAAATAAATTTAGCAAATGCAATAGTAATAATTATTATATCAATAACAGTAATTACAATTATACTATCAAAAATAAAAAACAAAAAAACAGAATGTACAAGCTGCCCATATTGCAATTCTTGCAGTAAGAAATAGAACAAGAGGCTTAAATATTACAATTATATTACAAATTGCAAAAATGGTTGCAATTTGTAATTTTT
>USDL01000005.1 GCA_900553365.1 uncultured Clostridium sp. | reverse complement strand
TCCTTTTTGTGTTTGTGTAAGTATTATTGCATGATATGGTTTAACCTTTTTCCAGCCATCTTCTCCTTCTGGTATTTCATCATCTGGAACAAAATATGCCTCAACACCATATATAACTTTTATATCTAATCCTAAGTCATCAACTGCATGTTTTGCTTCTGGAAAAGCTTGTACAACACCATGGTCTGTAATTGCAACTGATTTCATTCCCCATGATGCAGCTCGTTTTATTAGTTCTTTTGCTGGTGTAATAGCATCCATTTGGCTCATTTGGGTGTGCATGTGTAGTTCTACACGTTTTGTCATGCTATTATCCTGTCTTGTAATTTCTGCTTGTGGTGGCAATTCTATTACTACATTTGCAATTACTCCAAGCTCTTTTGCAAAGTTATCATAAGCTGCATTCCCTTGTAGTTTTACTCTTATTTTTGGTTTGATTCTTGCCATAACCTTTTGAACTTTTTCTGGTTCAACGAATGATTTACAAGTAATTGTGCTTGTTCCATCGTATACATCAAACATTACTAAAGTTTTGCCATTTTTTAATTCTCTTGAATCAGTTCTTATTACTTTTCCTTGCAAAGCAACTTTTCCGTAATCTGCTGTTAAGTCTTTTATTTTTACAATTTGCTCCTTGATATTTGCACTTCTTCCAATGATTAAAGGTGTTTCCTCTTCTGGCTCTTCCTCTATAGTTCCAGCACTTTTTTCTGCTTTTTGCTCTTGTTTTAATTCTTGAGCTGCCTTTTTATTTTCTTCTGCAATAAAGTTCATATTATTTATCATATTTTTACAAACATTATCTTGCAATTCTTCTAATAGATGGCGTTGCTCATTTATCTCCTCTGCTGAAATATTTTCATTGTATGTAACTCTATATTTCCTGCCATATACATTCATAAATAGCTTTTCTAAAACACTATCTACTGAATATGCATGTAAAAACTCTGAGCTTTTGCTTTTCAAATTGATTTCTGCACTGTTCTCATCTAAGCAAATAGTGCTTCCTTTTAAAATTGATTTTGTGATTGGGAATTTTGAAGATACATATTTTATAATGTCATTCCAATCATCTTCAAGTGTGTGAATTAGCTCAAGTTTTTCTGGATATTTTACATCAATTATTATTGTCTGAATGTTAAATCTTGTTGATAAATAAGATTCAAAATCAGCTAATTCTTGAACTTTTAGCTGATTTTGACTTAAAATATCTACCTCTAACTTGTTGCTTTTTTTATATAAATTCATTTTTTGAATTTGTGCTTCTTGAATATTACTTTCTTTTTTAAAATCTTGAAATACGTCTTTTATAACCTTTTGCATCTTTTTCATGCTCCCTCTTTTTCTCTTGCTTGGGTGTATTATATCATATTTTTATGAAAATGGAACATGGAAAGAAAAAAAATTTTATTAATTTTTTTCTTTCCGTTTTCTTGACTTTCTGTAAAATATATGTTATTATATTTTTAGCGAAAGCAAATGTTTTTTGCTCGGAATAAGTTATTAGTTGAATATGTGTATCACAGCTACACATATTCTTTTTTTATAAAAAAACAGAGTAGCCACAGCAACTACCCTGTTTTTGGATTATGTATTTCTACTCTAATCCCTGCTTTGTTCTTTTTGCTCTTTTGCTTTCATAGTTTCTTCCTTTTCTTTCAAAAGCATTTCTACTAATCGCAAAATTAACTCGGAACTTGTCATTAGTTACACCCCCTTTCTCCTTTTCAAGTGAAAGGTTGGTATTATTTTATATTATTATTTACAAAAAGTCAACATATTACTGTAATAAAATTTTTCTTAATTCGTCCATATTTTCTGCAATGTAGTCTGCTCCTGCTGTTTCTAGTTCTTTCTTTGTTCCAAATCCATAAGTTACGCCTATTGATTTTAAATTATTTGCTTTAGCTCCTAGAATATCGTAGTTTCTATCTCCTACCATAATACATTCTTCTAATTTAAAATTATTTATATTGTCTAATGCAAATTTTATTACATCTTTTTTTGCATTTCTTGTTCCATCTAAAGTGGCTCCTGATACAAAGTAAAAGTATTGTTTTAGATTGTATTTTTCAAGTATTTTATTCGCATAAGGTTCTGGTTTTGATGTGGCTAGAAGAACATTTTTTCCGTTTTGTTTTAAGTCTCTAATTAATTCATCAATTTCTTTATATAGCTTAGTTTCCCAGACTCCCGTTTTTTCATAAAATTCTCTGTACTTTTCTATTGCATACTTGGCTTGCTCTTTTGTAAGATTATAGTAGTTTACAAATGTATCTTCTAATGGTGGTCCTATAAATTTTTCTAGGCTTGTTCTGTCTTGAACTTCTATATCAAAGTGTTTTAATGTATATACAAACCCATTAATTATTCCCTCTCTTGAATCAATTATTGTTCCATCTAAATCAAATAGTATATTTTTAAACATAAATTACCTCACTTCTTTTTTAGAGATTATAACATAAAAATGTGATAAAGTACATTTTTTCATAGAAAAAGCAAATTTATATTACTATCCCAATTTGTATATCTTATCTGAAATCTTTTCTGCAAATTCTATATCGTGAGTTACTATAAGAATTGCTTTGCCTTGACTTGCTAAGTCTTTTATTATGTTATATATTTGCTTTACAAGTTTTGGATCTAGTGCACTTGTTGGTTCATCCAAGCATAATATTTTTGGGTTTGTAGCAATAGCTCTTGCTATTGCTACTCTTTGTTTTTCTCCTCCTGATAATTCATAAGGGTATGAATTTTCTTTGTCTTGCAAAGATAGTTTGGCTAATATTGTTTTTGCTTGGCTCACTGCTTCAGCTTTGCTTTTTCTTAAAATCTTGGTTAATGGCAATGTTATGTTTTGTAATACTGTATATTGTGGAAATAGGTTGTAATCTTGAAATATTAAACCTATTTCTAAATTTGCTTGTTTGGAAATATTCTTTTTATTAACCTTATTATTAATTATTATTTTGCCTTTTTCCAGGGTTTCAAGTCCATTTATACACCTTAAGAGTGTTGATTTTCCTGCTCCTGATGGTCCTATTATCGATATTATTTCGCCCTTCTTTACAGCTAATGAAAAATTATCTAGTACTTTTTTATTATTATAGCTTTTACTTACATTTTTAACTTCTAAAACATTCATTTTTCTCACCTATAATACTCAAGTTTCCTTTCTGTGTAATTAAATATTAGTGTTAATATCATACTTATAATTAAATATATCAATCCTGCTATTAATAACGGTATTATTGAAAAGCTGTAATTGGCTTGTTTCTGGGCAAAAGCGAATAATTCAGTTACTCCAACTACTTGAGCAAGTGATGTATCTCTTACTAGTGTTATTACTTCATTTGATATTGATGGAAGTATTCTTTTTACAACCTGCGGTAGTATTATTATGAAAAAGGTTTGCAATTTGCTAAATCCTAGCGTAAAAGAAACTTCCCATTGCCCTTTTGGTATGCTTTCTATGCCTCCTCTAAAAATTTCACCAAAATATGCTGCATAGTTTAAAGTAAATGCTATTATAACAGCTACAAATCTATTATATGAAACTTTAAATAAATAATATGGTGCAAAATATATACATATTATTTGCAATAATAGTGGTGTTCCTCGCATTATTAATATATAAGTTTTTGTAAGAATTGATATTATTTTATTTTTTGATAGACTTAAAACCGATATAATTATTGCAAGTGGGATTGCCAATATTAATGTTAAACTAAATATTTTTAATGATACAGTTAATCCTTGCAATAAAATTTTTGTTAGTTTTATTAAATAATTTATATCCATTTTTATCACCCTATTTTATTGTTGTAACATCTTTGCCAAACCAGGTTGTAGAAATTTTTGCAAGTGTTCCATCTATTTTCATTTCTTGTAATATTTCATTTACTTTACTACAAAGTTCTGTATCTTGCTTTCTAAAGCCAATGGCGTATTGTTCTTCTTCTAATGCTTCATTTAAGATTCTATAGTTTTTGTTGTTTGAAGCTATGTAATAGTTTGCTAAGACCTCATCTACAAATACCGCTTCTATTTGGTTTGTTTCCATATCCATAAATGCTGTAATATTATCTACATATGATATTACTTGCTTTGCTTGAGAATAAATTTTAGAAGTTTCTAATGCCTCTTCTGCACTAGAGCCTGATTGTACACCAATGTTTTTTCCTGTTAAATCTTCTAGTTTTTGAATATTACTCTCATTTTTTACTACAAATGTCATTCTATTTGTCATGTATGAATTTGAAAGACTCATTGCCTCTTTTCTTTTTTCATTAATAGACATTCCATTCCAAATACAGTCTATGTTGTATGAATTAAGCTCTTGCTCTTTTGCATTCCATGAAATTGGTTGTATTACAAGTTGCACTCCAAGCCTATTACATACTTCTTTTGCCACATCAATATCAAAGCCTACAATCTCATTATCCTCATTTCTATATCCCATTGGTGGAAAGCTATCATCTAGCCCTAGAATGAAAGTATTTTTGTTTAAAATTCTACTTAAAGAATCTCCTGTTTCCTTTGTTTTTGTTTTAGTTGCAAAAATTACCGCAACACTTGCAATTATTATAATTGCTAAAATTAAAATCAACTTATTTTTCATATAAAAATCCTCCTTTAAAATTTCAAGAGAGTTTGCTTTAAATTTTTAGAGCTGGCCAGCTTAAATTTAGAGCAATCAAAAAAACCTTATGGCACTTCTACCATAAGGTTTCTACTCTTAGGCACAAGCACCAAAAGCCTGTGCCATATATATGACACAAGCTAATTTTTATGATGCTCGTTTCTAAAAATTACTTCTATTTTCATAGTTATCTCTCCTAACTATTATTTATGATAACATGGATTGGCAGAATTTGTCAACACTTTGAAACAATTCTTGTTATTTTAATTTTTATGCAAATGAAAAATTCAGCATTTCAAACAAAATTTCCGGATTATTTGTCTTGTTATCTTGTTGTCTTCAAATCTATTTATCCCAAAACATTTTTTACCTAAGTCTTTTATTGATGCTCCACAATGATATAAAATCTTGTTATCTATAATTATAAATCTATCGTGAAACTTATTGCTTTTTATTACTTGGAGATATGGATATTCACTGTTGAATTTTTTTATGTCTAACTCTGTTATTTTACATTTATCTGTTGTTATAATTATTACTTCAATATCTTTTTTCTTTTTAGATAGCATTGAAAGTAAGCTTTCATCTATATAGTTATCAATTATCACTATCTTTTCTTTGGCTGTTTTGATTATATCTATTATTAGGCTATATTGCAACACCTTGTTCTGTAAATACATACGGCATATATCTTCTTCCACCATATTTATTTTCTAAACTTGAGGTCGCAAATTGCGACCTCAAGTTTAGAAATTCATTATCACTAAGTTGAAAACAAAATTCTGTTGGAAATCGTGCTATATTTCTTCGCACAATTTCATTTATACGTTTAGTAGGGTATTGATATAACCTTGCAACATCACTATCTAGCATTACTTGTTTTCCTCTTATTACATATATAAGATTTTTAATTTCATTATTATCTGTACTAATTAATTCATTATCCATTTTGTTTCCTTCTTTCTTTTTGCATTATATATAAGCTTTGTTTTTTTCAATTTTTTGGATTTTTTAGTTTTTAAAATCAAAAACTATTTGGCTTTAGAATTTGCCTAGATGTTTATTATTGTACCATAAAATTACTTAAAGTCAATGGTTTTATGTAATTAAACTTTTATTATTTTTCAAATTAAGCCAATAAAAAGCATTCCAATACTTTCTTAAGTTTTGGATTATTTTTAACATTTACAGCATACATATTTTCACTTTTTGTGATTTGCTATAAATAGATATGCAAATTTTTATTGACTTTTTTTCTATTATGTAATATTATTTTTTCAGGAGTGATTTTTATGGATTTGTTGAAGGAAAGAATTTGTTTGGATGGTAAGGTTTTAAATAATGATATTTTAAAAGTTGATAGTTTTATTAATCATCAAATTGATTGTGAGCTTATGAGTAAAATTGGTGAAGATTTTGCAGAGCATTTTAAGGATTTTGGAATTACTAAGGTTGTTACTATTGAAAGTTCTGGTATTGCTCCTGCTTTTTCTGTTGCAAGTATTTTGAAGGTTCCTTTGGTTATTTTCAAAAAGCAGACTTCTAAAATTTTGGATGAAGATTTACTTCAAACTGAAGTGTTTTCTTTTACTAAGGGAAAGTCTTATCAGCTTACCGCTTCTCGTAAATTTCTTGGTAATAGTGATAATATTTTATTTATTGATGATTTTCTTGCTAATGGAGAGGCTGGGCTTGGTGCTAGTAGAATAATAAAAATGGCTGGTGCTAATTTGTGTGGTATTGGTATTGTTATTGAGAAGTCTTTCCAGGCTGGTAGAGCTAAGCTTGAATGTTTAGGGGTTCCTGTTTATTCTCTTGCTAGAATTAGGGCTTTTAATAATGGTAAACTTGAATTTCTAGATTAAATTAAAACATAGAGGCAATTTTGTTTGCCTCTATGTTTATTTTATTGCTTCTTCTGCATATTTGTTGTTTACAACTTTTTCGTAGTCTGCTCTTTTTTCTAGTTCTCCAGCTTCTTCTATTACATCTTGTAATTTATTGAAAGCTTCTTCCGTCATAACTGGTGTTTTGTTCCAAGCATCTATGTCTTTGTATCTTTGTATTGAGCTTTCTAGCATTTGTACATCTGTACTTGGGAAAAAGTCTTTTATAAGTTCTGCAATTTCTTTTGCTGAATGTTCTTCTGTCCATTTTTGTCCTTTATATATTGCATCTGTAAAATTCTGTATTAACTTTTCATTTTTGGCTATATAACTTTTCTTTGCAAAATATGCAGTATATGGAATTTCTCCCGCTTCTGCTCCTACTGATGCTACAATATAGCCTGCTCCTTGTTCTTCTGTCATTGATGCTGTAGGTTCAAATAATGTTACATATTCTGCATTTCCTCCAGCAAAAGCTCCTGCCATTAGGTCAAAGCTTATGCTATCATCTAATACCAAATCTTTTGAGGTATCTAATCCTTTTTGTTTTAAAACATATTCAAATGTCATGTATGGAACTCCGCCTTTTCTTCCTGGTATTACAGTTGTTCCTTTTAACTGGTTCCAATCAAACTTTTCAGGTTTGTTTCTTGCAACTAGAAACGAACCATCTCTTTTAGTAAGCTGTGCAAATACTTGAGTATGATCTTCCTTTCCCTCATTATATACGTAAATAGAAGCTTCAGGTCCTGCAAAACCTATGTCGCTTTGCCCTGATAAAACTGCTGTCATTACTTTGTCTGCTCCTTGACCTGTTGTTAGTTCTACTTTTATGCCCTTTTCCTCAAAATATCCAAGTGCTATCGCCACATATTGTGGTGAGTAGAACACTGACCTTGTAACCTCATTTACTCTTACTGTTGTTAAGCTTTTTACATCTTGATTATTGTTTCTTTTAGTAGATATAACAACTGACGTTACTACGCCTACTATTGCAACTACAATAATTACTGCTATTATCCATTTTCTCAATGTTTTTCCTCCTAGTTAAATAAATTTGTGTGATTTTGAAAATAGTTTTTCCAATAAAACCACTGAACCATAAAGTATGGTTGCAACGAAAGCCAAGATTATTACACCTGTCATTACCAAATCTAGCTTAAATACTTGACCTCCATAAACTATTAAGTATCCGAAGTCCTGCTTTTGATACTAAAAACTCCCCTGTTATTACTCCAACTAGTGATAGTCCAATATTTATTTTAAGTGAATTTATAAATGTTCCAATATTAGCTGGTATAATAATTTTTGTTAGTAACTGAAACTTGCTACAGTTAAAAGTTTGTGCCATTTTAATTTTTTCTTTGTCTGTATCTAAAAAGCCATTTAGTATTTCCATAATTGTAACAATTAATGAAATTGCAAGCCCCATAGTTATAATAGCACCTTTACCTGCACCAACCCAAATTATTATAATTGGTCCTAATGCAACTTTGGGTAAGCTGTTGAGTACAACTAAAAATGGTTCTGCAACTTTACTGAAAAAGTTGGACCACCATAGAAGTATTGCTATAATTGTTCCAATTAGTACCCCTAAAGAAAAGCCGTATCAATGTTTCTTCACATGTTACCCATAGATGTGTTAATAGTTTATTTTCAGATAAGTTCATAAGTGTTTTTAAAATTTTGCTTGGCTGACTTGTTATAAAGCTATCTATAATTCCTTTGTTTGCACATATTTCCCATATTGCAATAAAAGCAATTACTATTCCTATTTGTGTTGCAAGTATTGAAAACTTTTTTAATTTGATTCGTTTTAAGTATTTTTGTCTATCTTTTGAGATATTTTTTTCATGCATTTACATCTAACTCCTTCCAAATGCTGTCAAAGTATTTACTGAATTTAGGACTTTCTCTTACGTTTAATGGATTTCTGTTTTCAATCTCAAAGTCTATACTATGAATTGTTTTTACAGTAGCTGGTCTTCCTGTTAATACTACTATTCTGTCTGACATGCTTATTGCTTCTGAAATATCATGTGTAACCATTAATGTTGTAACATGTTCATTTTTAATAATTCCATAAATGTCTTTTGTAACCATTAATCTTGTTTGATAGTCAATGGCTGAAAATGCTTCATCTAATAACAAAATTTTTGGTTTAATTGCCAAAGTTCTAATTAAAGCAACTCTTTGACGCATTCCTCCTGATAATTGTGATGGATATTTGTCTTTAAATTCATATAGATGGTATTTTTTTAAAAGTTCTTCCACATATTTTCTGTTTTCTGGCGTATTAATTTTTCTTATTTCTAAGCCAAATAGTACATTTTTGTATATGCTTCTCCATTCTAGTAAACTATCTCTTTGCAACATATAGCCTATTTTTGATGACAAACCAGAACTTTCTTCTCCATCTATGTAGAGCTTTCCTGAAGTTTTCTTTTCCAACCCTGCAATTATTGATAAAAGTGTTGATTTTCCACAACCACTAGGTCCTATTATACTTACATACTCTCCATTATTTATTGTAAAGTTTACATCTTTTAATGCCTCTATCTCACCATTTTTAGCTTGATATATCTTTGAAATATTTTCAATCTTTAGTAACTCTCTCACTTTAAAAATTCCCCCTACAAACTTATCTAGTTATATTATATTCTTGAGGGGAAATAAGGGTGAAAAAAAACGATACTTCGAAAAGTATCGTTTTTTAAAATTAACCTTGTGTGTAAGGTAATATAGCAATATGTCTTGCTCTTTTTACAGCTTGTGTTATTTCTCTTTGATGTTTTGCACAAGCACCTGTTGCTCTTCTTGGTAATATTTTACCTTTTTCATTTACAAATTTTTTCATTTGGTCATAGTTTTTGAAGTCTAATACTAATTCTTTATTTGCACACATGCTGCAAACTTTTTTTCTCATTTTTCTAAATTTTGGATTAAATTCTTCATCACTATTTCCGTTGAATCTTTTTTTCTTATTATTTTTGTTGTTTCCTTTTTTGTCTGCCATTTTATATTTCCCCCTTTCTAATAGTTAGAATGGTAAATCGTCATCTGATTGCACACTGAATTCTGAAGCATCAGAAACTGTACTTCCAAAAGTATTTTCAAATCCTTCTGCTCCTGAAGCAGCATTTTCTCTCTTAGAATCTGCAAAATATGCTTCTTCTGCGACTACCTCTGTTATATAATGCTTTGTTTTATTTTCATCTTCCCAATTTCTTGTTTGGATTCTTCCAATTACGCCTACTTGTTGTCCTTTTTTAAACCACTTACTACAAAACTCACCGGTTTTATTCCAAGCAACTACGTTTATAAAGTCAGCTTGTCGTTCTTCACCTGGTTTGCTAAATCTTCTATTTACTGCTAAAGGAAAACTTGCAACCAAAGTATTTGTATTAGTTGTATATCTAACCTCAGGATCTCTGGTTAAACGTCCCATTAGAATAACTTTGTTCATATATTATTCCTCCTCTTTAACAACTATAAACTTCATAACTTCATCTGTAATTCTATAGTTTCTTTCAAGTTCAGCTATTAATTCTGGTTTTGCTTCAAATTTTATTACAAAATAAAAACCTTCTTTTTGTTTTTTAATTTCGTAAGCTAATTTTCTTTTTCCCATTTCTTCTACAGATGTAACATTTCCGTCAGTATTAATTAAATCAGAGAATTTTTTTTCTAAATTTTTTATACTTTCTTCCTCTAAATTTGGATTAACAATGACAACACTTTCGTATTTATTCATCATTTCCACCTCCCTCTTGGTTTATAACCCATACCGCCTAAAAGTATGAGTAAGGTTAAAAGCAGTCAAAATAATAAGACTGCTCCTTGCAGCCTTATTATTTTACCATAAATTACTAGAAAAATCAAGCATTTTTATATTTTTATTTTTCTTATTATTAAAAAATTTTCATTATATCATTGTAGGTTACAAATATCGATAAACCTATAAGTAAAACAAAACCTGTCATTTGTATTCCTAGTTCTGTATTTTGCTTTAAAGGTTTGCCTCTTATTGCTTCTATTAAAAGTAAAAAGATTTTTCCTCCATCCAATGGTGGAAACGGTAATAAATTTGTTACGCCTAACGAAACAGAAATTACTGCCATCATATAAGCAAAGTCTTTAAATCCATTTGTTTCTATTACCATGTCTGATATTCCTACTACTCCAACTAGTTGGTCTGCTTTTACTTTTCCTGTGAATAGTTCTATTATGCCTTGAAGTGATGCTCCTAGGAAGTTTCCTGTAAATTTTAATCCTTTTTGAAATCCTAATATGCTTGATGCTATTATTGCACATAAAATTAGCCCAAAGATTATGTTTACTGTGCCTCCTGCTAGTAATATTGCTATTTTTTGTGGTATTGTTTTTTGATTATATGCTCTTTGGTCTTCTACTGGCTCATCTTCTCCAAGCATATTTACAAATCCACCCATTGGAATTGCTTTTAATTCATAAGAAGTTTCTTTTCCTTGTTTTTTCCATATTGTTGGTCCAAATCCTATTGCAAATTGCTTAATTTTTACGTTAAATAATTTTGCAACTAAAAAGTGCCCGTAATTCATGTATGAATATTAAAAATCCTAATAGAAATGCTATTTTGATAATACCTATAATCATTTCTTTCTCCTTTATATTAAGTTCAATAAGAAATATGCAAAAGGTGCAATAAACAATATACTATCAATTCTATCTAACATTCCTCCATGCCCTGGTATTAATTCTCCAAAGTCCTTAATTCCTGTGTATCTTTTTATACTAGATGCTGCTAAATCACCTATTTCGGATAAAATGCTTAATACCATTGCTATTGCGAGTATCGCTAGATATGATATTTCCATACTTCCTGTTTTATTTATAATATATGTATAAATTAAGGAAATAATAACTGTTCCAATTATTCCACCAATACTGCCTTCCATTGTTTTTTTAGGACTAATTGATGTTAATTTATGTTTTCCAAATCTTATTCCTGTAAAATATGCAAATGTATCTGTTCCCCATGCTGCTATTGCTAGATACCATATTAAAATTTTTCCATTTTCTAAAGAATAAATCAATGGTATGAACAAAATAAATCCAATAATATATATTATTCCAAAACCTGTTATAGCAATGTCTGCGTAATTTGTTTTCATTCCGTGTAACAACAACTTTTGTAAATAATATTACTATTGAAATAGGGAATATTAGTATTATTGCCTCTTTAGGAAGTATTCCTATAAACGCTAATAATATTGCCATAATGTTTCCTACCCATTTATCAACATTGTACTTTCCTTTGAAGCTATTAAAATATTCATTTATTGAAATCATTGCAATTATTGATATTGATATATTTACAACTGTTGTATTCCCTAGTATCAGTATTATAGCTAGAATTGCAACTAATATTAAACCAGATAAAATTCGTTTAATTTTCATTATTTTTTCACCTCATCTGGGCGTCCGCCAAATCTTCTATTTCTTTTTTGATATACTTTTATTGCTTCTATTAAATCTTCTCTACCAAACTCTGGCCAATGTTTATCTGGAAAATAAAATTCTGAATATGTAAGTTGCCATGGTAAGAAGTTACTTGTTCTTAATTCATGGCTTGTTCTTATCATTAAGTCTGGATCTGGCTGACCTGCTGTGTACAAATTGTTTGAAATAAGCAATTCATCTATGTCTTCAACACTTATTTCTCCGTCTTTAACTTTTTGAGCAATTACCTTTGTAGTGTGCACTAGTTCTGCTCTTCCCCCATAGTTAAAAGCTATATTTAATACTAAACCTGTATTATTTTTCGTTTTTTCAACTAATTTGTCTATTTTGGCTTGTATGTCTTTTGGTATGTTTTCTTTTTCTCCAATTACTCTTATTTTTATGTTTTTTAAGTCCATTTTTCTAAGCATTGAGTCTAGATTTGCTTTTAATATGAACATTAAAGCTGAAACCTCTTCTTGGGTTCTCTTCCAATTTTCAGTTGAAAAAGCATATACAGTTAAGTATTTTATTCCTATTTCATTACAGAAAATAGCAATATTTTCAAGATTCTTTGAACCTGCTTTATGCCCTTCCTTTGTTGTAAGATTTCTTTGTTTTGCCCAACGCCTATTTCCATCCATGATTATTGCAATATGTTTTGGTAAATTATTTTTATCAATTTCTTCCATACATTTCTCCTTCATCTGTACTATTTTATCATAAATTTTAGAAAATAGAAATGTTTTTTTAAAATATATTTTTCAAACTTATCTTTTCTCTCTGTTTTACATGCTCTACAAAAAATAAAGCTGTTTCTATTTCTTGGATTGCATCTTCTAAGCCACCTTCTTCAATATTAGATTTTGCTTTTGTTAATGACTGATGTATATTATCTAATTCTTGATGTACTACTATTTCTGCCCATGTTTTATTTATTTCTTCCCATTTTTCATCTATTTCATTTATTTGCTTTTTTATATTTTCTCTATTTTCTGTTTCTTTTGCAAGTATTGTTTTTTGTTTTAAATCTTGTAAATTATTTATTAATTCGTCTGCTGTTTTATTTAGGTGTGTTTGCATCATAATATCTCCACCTACTATTATTATAAATATTGCAGTTATAATGAACCAATCTCTCATGAGTTTTCCTTTCTATTTTATTTAATTTCTTTTTTCTGGCAAAAGATTTGTCCTTTACCATCATAAGTTACTATTAATGCTTCTTCTGGTTTTATTTTAAATTTTTCAACTTCTCTTTTTAGCCATCTTTCATCTCTACCAATGGCTTGAATGTTTTCGTGCATTACTTTTCCATCTATGATTAAATCATACGGAATACCTTCATAATCTGGTAAAATATGAAAATCTTCTGGAATTGTAGTTCTTTTTTCCGGTTTTTGAATTACACTTATCTGTCCGCTAGTCTCTAGTATTGCATATTCTACGTCACCTATTGAGAAAATATTGTTTTGTCTTAGTCTTTCTTGTAATTCATTTATTGTTATTTTTTCCTTTTTTAATGCTCCATCATCAATTTTTCCTCTATATATTAACATTCGTGGTTTTCCACATATTATTTTTCTTAGTGTTATGCTTTTTAAATTGATAAGTGATATTATTAATTGAAATAATAATAGTGCTAATATTGGTATAATTCCATTAAAAATTGGTATTCCTGTATCTGCCATTGGAACTGATGCTAAATCAGCTATCATTATTGCAATTACGAGTTCAAATGGCTGCATTTGGCTAATTTCTCGTTTTCCCATTAATCTCATAACTATTAACACAACCAAATAGATTATACTTACTCTTACAAAAGTATTTAACATTTATTTTCTCCTTGCTTTATGAAATATTAATATTTTTATAATATATAATTAAATTTTTTACAAAAATTTTGAAAATATACAATTTATTTGGTGAATAAATCTTAATTATTTGAAAATAATATATACGAAACCTAAAAATCAAAGCAAAATTAAATATATATATTTAAAGTTAGGAGGTTTTAATTAGATGTCAAATAGCGATCAAAATACTCAAGCTTCAAATGGCACAAGTACAGCTTGGCAAATTGTTGGTAGACTAATAACAGCAGCTATAGTTCTTGCAATTACAGCTTTCTTTACACCAGGTTTCAATATTTCAAATTTCTGGTCTTTAGCTATTGCTGCTATAGTTCTTACTATACTTGATTATTTAGTTTCTAAGTTTACTGGCATACAAGCTAGTCCTTTCGGCAAAGGATTTGTAGGGTTTGTTTTATCTGTAATAGTTTTATATGCAATCCAATACTTTGTTGCAGGATATAGTATTTCTTGGATGTCTGCAATTATTGGTGCTGTTATTTACGGTATTGTAGATTACTTCTTGCCTGGTGAGCAAAAAATGTAGCTAAAATAAAAAGATGAACTTTAAATCTTAAGTTCATCTTTTTATTTGTTACCATTCTAAATGTTTTTTCAGTCTTGTCCAAGATTAGTATTTAGTTCATATTAACTACATGAGTTTTTCTAGCTTCCATATAGTCTGATAATTTAATTGTTTGTTTTTCAACTTCTACTCTAAATTCTATTGTTCCAAGTTCATTTACTGCATACAATTTATCTAAGTGATCGCAAGGCAAATATGTTTCTCCATCTTTTAAATAAATTAGTCCATATTTTCCATTTTGTTTTACAACTATTGTTTGTCCTTTTCCATCTAAATCAGGAACTATTAGCGTATATACGATTTTTTTATCTGGCTCTGCGTTATAGCCAATTTCATCATAAATAATATTTTTAGTAAGCATTGTTCCATCTTTCTTCATTATTCCATATTTATCATTATTTGAAACTTTGTAAAGCATATTCTCATAGTTCAATATTTTCAAATCGTCAAATTTTAGGGAAATTAATATAGTTCCGTTTGTTGCAAGTATTCCATGTTGTCCGCTAGTATTTGAAACAATAAAATTACTATTATATTCATCAAAATAAATACTTAAATATTTTTCTCCAATAATTTCATCAAAGTTTGTATTTAAAACACTGTATATATTATCTTTGTTAGTTACTATTATCCAATCATAAGCTAATGCTTTTTGGTTGTTTTGTTCTGTTGATACTGAGTATCCAGAATCTTTTAATTTTTCTTGGTATATGCTAGCTAAGTATTCCATTGTATATAGTTTAATTTCATTCTTTTCTGTAGACTCACATTTCATACTCAGAGCTAAGTTTAAGTCTTGAAGTGCAATATATAGATTGTTATTATACATGAGTATATTGTTGTTTAATTTATAATATTGATAATCTAAATTTGTGCCTTCCTCGTATTTATATATTCTATTTGAATCCTGTTCAAAGCCTGTAATTAATGTATTATTTTTTACATAACATTTAGTTGTATCCATGCCATAATTGTTATACTCACTGTTATCAAATCCATAACCTAATAATTCAGCAAGTTTTCTTAATGCAATATACTGGTTTCCGTCACTTCCTGTTATTATCAAGTCACTGGCTATTTCTTTTTGTTCTCCATTTATATATAATGTTGTTCCAATAGTCATATTAGATTTTAAATATACCATCAGACATAATATTCCTATTGCAAAAATAATTGAAAACATTAATAAAACTAATATTAGTTTTTTACTTTTTGATTTTTGAGGTTCTTGATATTGGTTTTGATTCAACAAATCCATATTACTTCCCTTTCCTTTCATGAATAGTCCATTTACTTGTCTATTTCATATCCATATTTTTTATAAAAATCATTTCTAAAATCTAATAAGCTATCATTTTCTATTGCTTTTCTTACATTTTCCATTAGTCTTACTAAGAATCTTAAATTATGTATTGAAAGTAGTCTAACTCCTAAAATTTCATTTGTCTTTATTAAATGTCTTATATACGCTCTAGTATAATTTTTACATGTATAGCAGTCACATTGTTCATCTAGTCTGCCCCAATCTCTTTCATAAGTTGCATTTCTTATTACAACTTTTCCTTTTGAGGTAAGAGCTGTGCCATTTCGAGCAATTCTAGTTGGTAGAACACAATCACACATATCTATTCCGGAAATTGCAGCTTCAATCAAGTAATCAGGTGTACCTACACCCATTAAATATCTTGGTTTGTTTTCTGGCATAAATGGTGCTGTATATCTTAAAATTCTTAGGAAATCTTCTTTTGTTTCTCCAACACTTATTCCGCCTATTGCGTATCCCGGAAAATCTAGTTCTATTAAATCTTTAGCTGATTTTTCTCTTAAATCTTCAAAAAATCCTCCTTGTATAATCCCAAATACGCCTTGTTTTGAAGTGTCTTTATGAGCTTCTTTACATCTTTTAGCCCATCTTGTTGTTCTTTCCATTGATTGTTTTGTATATTCGTATCCGGCATTAGGTTCTACACATTCATCAAAAGCCATTATAATATCTGCTCCTAATGCTTCTTCTATTTCCATTACTTTTTCTGGTGAGAAAAAGTGCTTACTACCATCTAAATGAGACTTAAATTCAACTCCATCTTCTGTAATTGTTCTTAAGTCGCTCAAACTAAAAACTTGAAAGCCTCCGCAATCAGTTAGAATTGGCTTGTCCCAATTCATAAATTTGTGTAGTCCTCCTGCTTCTTTTACAAGTTCATGTCCTGGTCTTAAATATAGATGATAAGTGTTTGATAATATAATTTGTGCTTTTACTTCTTCTTTTAATTCCTCTGGAGTCATTGATTTAACTGTAGCTTGTGTTCCAACTGGCATAAATACAGGAGTTTCTATATCTCCATGTGGAGTATGTATAATTCCACTTCTTGCACCTGTTTGTTTACATATATGTTTTAATTCATATCTTATTGCTTCCATTATAAATTCCTTTCTATTCCGCATTTTGCTCTGGGGTTGATGGTGTTTCACCTTCTGTTGATGGTTCAGGTGTTGGCTCTGGTGTAGGTTCTGGAGTTGGTGTAGGTTCTGGGGTAGGAGTTGGCTCTGGGGTTGGTTCAGGTGTTGGTGTTGGCTCTGGGGTTGGTTCTGGTGTTGTACTTGTTTCAGTTGTTGGCTCTTCCTCTACACTTACTCCTCTTCTTACTATTTTATTTAGTGGACTATATGTATCTGTTGATAAAACTTCATTAGATATTTCCTGTCCATTTAATTTTACTATTCTATATGTAATACTTTTGCATCCTTTTAAGCCCCATTGTGATACCTTTTCTTTTCCTGGTTCTAAGCTGCTATCATCTTCATACACTACTCTATATGGAGTATAGCTTAATACTTTTGATACAATTTCAACTTCATATTCTAGTTCTTCTTTTATTCCAAATATTTTAATTTCTGCTATTCCACCCTTACAACTTGTTTTTATCATAATTGGATATTTTCTTGTATTTTCAAATTTAAAATCAAGTGAACCATATACAACTGTTGCATCTTTTCCCGGTTCAACATAAGTTGCTTGGAACATGTGATTATGTCTTTCTACAATGTTTAAATTTGCATATAATACTGCATCATAAAGTGTTGATGAAATTTGGCATATTCCTCCTGCAAGCATTGGAACTACTTTTCCAGCTGCAAATCCATTAGCATTTTGGTAACCATCAGCTGCTGTCCTCTTTCCTAATGTTTTATTATAAGAAAATACTTCTCCTGGCATTACAACAACGCCATTTAACTTTGACATTGCAATTTTTAAGTTCTTTGATCTTGGCACATTAGTTTCATCATATTTTGTTGAGAAAGAACTAATTAAATCTGGAAATGCTTCTTCTCCAATTTCGTTTGTATGTATCTCTGGCTCAGTTATAATTAAATTTATAACATATTCTTCTTTTTCTTCACTTAAAGCTTTTCTTGCTTCTTCTAGGTCAAAATCAATTCCATTTCTATGAGGTATTACTTCAAATGGATCTTTTTTGTATGTTGCATTTTGTGGTTCACATTTTACTTCTGCATATATTTTATCTATATCAATAACAGGGCACTCTACATATTTAGTATTAATTTCAATTTCCTCATAATTGCCTTGTTTTATATTATTTATAATTTGTTGTTTAGCATTTTCAATATCAACAACAATTCCTGCTGTTCCTCTTGTTATTATTAATTTGTTTTCTTCTATGCAATATGTATTATCTACCATAGCATTTGCAAGTTTTGCATTAAAATCATTTAATACATTTTTTAGTAATTCTTCATTACAGGTAACTTCCATATCTATATTTTTATTTTCTATCATTGAAAATAAAATTTCGAAATTGTTTTTAAATATATTACCATCTCTGCCTATTTGGTAAGCACTATTTACTGCTTTTTCAATTCCATATTCTATACCAATTTGTTCTGGAGTTATTGAATATGTTTCTCCATTAATTTTTAATACTATTTCTTTGCTTTTTTCTTCTTCACATTTTTCACTAATAATCTTTGTAGCTTGCTCTTCTGTTAAGCCTTCAACTAAAATATTTCTTATTGAAATTCCACTTAGTATTGTATTATTATTTGAATTAATAAGTGCAAATACTGTTGAAAAGGCTAATAGAATAATTACAATTAATGCAAATAAAATTGTAATAATTTTAAATCCCTTTTTAGAACTACTATTTTTTTTCTCTTTTTTTTCATTTTTTCTAATTGTCTTTTCTATCTTGTTTTTTTCTTTAATTGTTTCTTTAATATTTATATTGCTTTTTTCTTTAACTTTTTCATCAAAATTGGACTCGTTTTTTTCTTCTTTAACTTCTTTTTCATCTATCTTTTCTTTATTCTCTAAAGCAACTGCTGTAGTTTTTATATTTTCATTTTCCGTACTCTCATCACCCTTATTATTTATATTTTTTGTCTCTTCCATATTCTGATTTTCCAAAACTTCTGCTTTTAAGTTTTCATCATCATTCATTAGTATTTTTCACTCCTTATTTTTTATCTCTTTTTGTTTTATATTATCATAAAATGTCGTTTTTTACAATATTATTTGCAGAAATTTAGTGACTATTATTTCTTTTTATTTTAATATATTAAAGCTCATTAAAAAATATTTCAAATATTGTTTTATTTAATGCTTTTGCTATTTTTTCCATTACCTCAATAGAAGGATGTTTTCTTGAACCATTTTCTAAATGACATAAATATCCTGCTGATATTCCACACTTTTTAGCAAGTTCCTCCAAAGTTATTTTTTGCTCTATTCTTATGCTTTTTAATTTATTATAATACATTTGACTTCCTCCTTGTCTAATTAACAATTATAATACCATAAATCAATTTGACAAGTCAATACTTTTATGATATTTTTTAATAAAATTCGATATTTTTTTAAATTTACTACTAGACAATTTACATTTTGTTTAGTATAATAAGAACATATTATTTAGAAATGAGGTATTAATTATGATAGGTGACATGATTGCAAAAATTAGAAAAGAAAAAGGAATGACAAAAACTGAACTTGCTGAAATGACTGGAATTAACATTGGTCATTTAACACACATTGAAAAAGGAGAAAGAAATCCAAGTCATAAAGCTTTAAGAAATATTTGTAAAGCATTAGACGTTCCTTACCAACAACTAATGTATACTTATGATAAAGTATTAAATGAAGATCAAGAAAAATATGGTTTAGTTGAACATATTTCTTATAATAAAGTATTAGCAGTTGATAATATTAATTCATTTATAGACTGCCCTGCTTCTATTCCTTCTGCATCACTTGCTATTAAAGTTCCTGATGATTCAATGGAAGGCACATTAAAAAAGGGTGATTATATTTTCATAGAATTTAATTATCCATTAAACAATAAAGATATTGGAATATTTAGCGTTAACAATGAAATTATAATTAGAAAATTCTTTTTCAAAAAGGGAAAATATACTCTAAAAGCTGATAACAAAGCCTACAAAGATATTACAATTAATGATGATGATAACTTCTATATAATTGGAAGAGTATTAACATAATTAAAAACTTAAAAAAATTTTAAAAAATTTGTAAAAAATACTTGCATTATATGTTTTTTAATAATATAATGTTGGTTAGCAAAAGATAAATTTTAAAAAAGAGGTAGTAATGATGGAATTATTAAAAAACATATTTTTTAATACAGATAAGTTAGTACAAAACTCTACGGTGAAAATTTCATATACAGGAAAGTTCTTCGAAGATAACTCTCAAGAAGTGTTTATTCATTATGGCTTTGGAGAGAATTGGGATAACGTATCTGAGATTAAAATGGATAAAACTGAGTTAGGTTTTCAAACTGAAATAACTCTTTTAGAAAGTTCAACATTCAATTTCTGTTTTAGAAATGAAAAAAATGAGTGGGATAATAATAATTCTCAAAATTATGTTTTTGAATTAGAAGCTCCTTGTCTTGATTTGATTGTAAGTGATAATGCTTATGGCATTGCCAGACCAAATAAATTAAGAAAAACTTACCTTTGGAGTAAGAAAATTAGAATTGCTATATATAAGATTATGCGTTATATTCCAAAACTTATTTCAGGTAATTATAGAAGGAAAGTTGATGAAAAATAGTTTTTAAAAGCCCTTTTTTAGGGCTTTATTTTTATGTAATTACATATCCTCCATTTACTGAAATAACCTGCCCTGTTGTAAATTCATCTTCCATTAACCACTTTACGCACCTGTATATGTCTATTGGTTTTCCTATTTTTCCAAGAGGTGTTTCATCTTTTAGTTCATTTTTAATATGTTCATCTAAAATGCTATTCATGTCTGTATCTATTATACCTGGTGCAATTGAGTTTACCCTTATATTGGAAGGTCCTAGTTCTTTTGCCAAAGATTTAGTCATTGCATCAATTCCAGCCTTTGAAATTGAATATATGGTTTCGCAAGATGCCCCTACTAATCCCCACATTGATGAAATGTTTATAATTAATCCATTTTTTCTATTAATCATACTTGGTAATACTAATTGTGTTGCACAAAATGCTGATTTTAGATTTGTATTTATTATTTCATCCCATTCTTCTTCAGTAACATTTTGGAAAAGGTTTAATTTTGCTATACCTGCATTATTAATAAGAACATCAATATATCCCCATTTGTTCAAGGCATAGTCTATCATTTTCTTTACTTCACTTTTCTTTGAAACATCAGCTTTGAATATTTCTATTAAAAAGCCATCCTCTTTTAATTCTCTTTGAATTTGTAATGCTTGTTTTTCAGATTTATTATAATTTAAAAGTACGTTATTTCCTTCCTTAGCTAAGTTCTCAACTAAACACTTGCCTATTCCTCTAGAAGAGCCTGTAACAATAATGTTTTTCATAGCCATTCCTCACTTTCTTTACAAATATTATCATTATTTATTTTAAAAGTCAAATTTATATTACCTGTTTTAAATGGTTTAAATAATATTTTCCATCTTTAGAAAAAATTTCAATTACATCTATTCTAATATTAACATTTTTTACGTTGTTTATATAGAGATAGTAGTTTGCAGCATACAATATATGTTTAATTTTTTTCTCAGTAACTGATTCCGCTGGCAATCCGTATTCTTTACTTGTTCTTGCTTTAATTTCAACAAATACTAGATAATTTTTATCTTTTGCAATTATATCTATTTCACCTTGTTTGCATAGAAAATTTCTTTCTAATATTTCATAATTATTCTCTTTTAAATATTCTTCAGCTAAGTCTTCTCCCTTTTTTCCAAAAATGCGCCTTTTATACATTTGCTTTACCTCTTTATTCTAAATATATTCCCTGGCAAATTTTCTATATATCCTTCTAATTCCATCATTGTAAGAGCTGCATTTATTTCAATAATGCTTGTATTGGTTTTTCTACTTATTTCATCTGCACTTAGGTCTTCATTTTTTAGTAAGTTATATATATATTCGTATTCCTTACTAATCTCTACTTTAGCAGGTTTATTTTCAATTTTTGCTATTTTATTACAGCCTAAATGCTTTAAAATTTCTTGGGGATTTGTAACTAGAATTGCCCCATTTTTTATTAATCTGTTAGTACCTATTCCTGCTTTGTCTTCAATAGCGTGTGGAATACAAAATACTTTTCTATTAAATTTTTTTGCATATCCAGCAGTAATACTTGTTCCACTGTTTACTTTTGCCTCTATAACCAATGTGCCGACCACTTAAACCTGCAACTATTCTATTTCTATCTCTAAAGCCTTGAGAGAACACTTCTACATCTGGTTCATATTCTGTAATAATTGTACCATTATTTTCAAGTATTATATTAAAAATCTTTTTACTTGGAAATATATTATTAAATCCTGAACCTAGCACAGCTATTGTTTTTCCGCCAACCTCGATGGCTCCCAAATGGGCTTGGCTGTCAATTCCTTTTGCCATTCCACTTACTATAGTAAATCCGTTTATGGCAAGTGTATTTGTAAATGTTCTTGCAACCTCTGCCCCATAAGTTGTACAACATCTTGAACCTATTATTGAAATGCTTTGATTATTTAGAAGTGTTTCATCTCCTAACACAAACAGTTTTTTAGGCGGATTTACTATTTGGAGCAATTTTTGTGGATATAATTTGCTATCTATATCTATTTCTTTAATATTCATAAGTTTGTTTCCTTTTTTAATTATTCCAATATTTTCTATCTATTGACCTATATTGTATTGCTTCTGCAATATGTTTTACCTCAATATTTGCTGATGCCTCTAAATCAGCGATTGTTCTAGCAACTTTTAAAATTCTTCCATAAGCTCTAGCACTAAGTTTTAACCTATTAAATGCTTCTTCTAGTATTTTTTTACCTTTTTCATCTAATTTACAAAATTCATCTATTAGCTTTGGCGTTAACTCAGCATTAGATAGGATTTTTGAATTTTTGTATCTTTCATACTGTATTTTTCTTGCTTTATTTACTCTTGCCTTAATTTCAGCTGAAGATTCAATTTTTTCAGCCGAGTCTAATTTTTCATATTTAACTGGACTTACCTCTATACATATATCAATTCTATCTAATAATGGGCCACTAATTTTGCCCATATATTTTGAAATCGCGACATTTGAGCATGTACACTCTTTTTCTTTTGAACCATAATATCCACATGGGCATGGATTCATACTTGCAGCAAGCATGAAATTTGCAGGATATGTAAAAGTTCCATTTACCCTAGATACTGTTATTTGCCTATCTTCTAATGGTCCTCTTAAAACCTCTAATGTATGCTTTTGAAATTCTGCAAGTTCATCTAAAAAAAGTACACCATAATGTGCCAAACTTATTTCTCCGTGGCTTTGGTATTCTGCCACCACCTGCTAGTGAAACTCCAGAAACTGTATGATGTGGAGCTCTAAATGGTCTTGTTGTAATTAGTGGAATATCCTGTTTTAAAATTCCAGCTACACTATGTATTTTTGTTATTTCCAATGCTTCCTCAAAGCTTAAATCTGGAAGTATTGTTGGGAGTCTCCTTGCAAGCATTGTTTTACCAGAACCAGGGCTTCCAATAAGCAAGCAATTATGCGAGCCAGCTGCGGCAACCTCTAGTGCTCTTTTTATGTTTTCCTGTCCTTTTACCTCTGAAAAATCCAAATTATATTTTAAATTACTTGTAAAAAGTTCTGCTATATTTACTTTTATTGGTTCTATTGTTCCTTCTTTATTTAAAAAATTAATAACTTCTAGTAAATTTTTAGCTGGTAAAATCTCAATTTCAGTAACAATTCCTGCCTCTTTTGCATTTTCTTCTGGCACTATTATTTGTTTAATTCCCAAACGTTTCGCTTCTATGCACATAGGCAATATTCCATTTACTTTGTTTATTCTTCCATCTAAGGATAACTCACCAATAAAAGCTATATTATCTAAATTTGCTTTTTTTATTATTTCCATAGATATTAAAATGCCTATTGCTATTGGTAAATCGTAACTCGAACCTTCTTTTTTTGTATCAGCAGGTGCTAAATTTACTACAATTTTTTTGCTTTGGAATTCTACATTTGAATTTTTAATTGCTGTTTTTACCCTTTCCTTTGCTTCCTTTACACTAGCATCAGGTAAACCGAACTACTTCCCATGATGGAAGCCCGACTCGATACATCAACTTGTACATCAACTAAATATCCATCTAGCCCATGTAAAGCCATACTTTTAACTATTGATAACATCCTTCCTCCTATTTAAAAATTTTTAATATTGAAACTTTTGACGAAATGTCTTGAATCAATCTAATAGATTTAAAACTTAATATATAATACCACCTTTTTTAAATAATTGCAAGAAAAATATTTCGACTTTTTTCGACATTGTAAATAAAAAAATAAGAGTTGCAATGTTTGCAACCCTTTTTTTGAACTAATTTAAAACTTCAACTTCAACGTATCTTACACCCCATTGTAGAGCTTCTTGATGTGAATCCATATAAATATCTATTCTGTTTCCTTGAATAGCTCCACCTCTATCTTCAACTACATAAGTTGTTCCATTTATTACAACTTTTGTACCAAATGAGAATGTTCTAGGTGCTGCTATTGTGTGGTTAGCTGTTGCCTTTGCTCCTGATGCTGTAATACCATTTGTTTTTCCACAACATTGTACACATGCACAATATGCTGTTACTTTATATACACCACTTTGTCCAGATACTCCACTTGCTCTTGAATATGAGCTTCTTGATGTAATAACTGATTTGCTTTGAACTTGAACTATTTTATTAACTGGCTCTTCTATTACTTCTGATGATAATACTTCTCTTAAAATTTCTACATCATCTTTATAACTTACTTTATAAGTTACTTTCTTCTGTCCATTTTTACCTTGTTGAATTATTGCATTTCTTGTTGTTGCTGCTCCATTAGAAACGTCTTTTGTTACTGTTTCGAATGGTATTTCTTCTATTACGACTTCAATTTTTTCCGTAATATTTGTGTAATCCTCTAATACTTGTTCTTTATTTATTTGTGTAGTTACTTTTTCTGCTATTTTAACAGGTTCATCACCTTTTAATGTAATTATTATTTTGTTTGTATTTGTAATATTCTCGTCTAAACCTGGTGTAACAGTTTCATTTTCACCAATTACTATATGGTTTTCTGCTAATATATCTGCTACTTTTGTTTTTGATGTTAAAACTGTTATTTCTTGATTGTTTGAAAATTTTATATTAACATTATTAAGTTTAACATTTCCAGCTAATACTGATATTCCTAGTATTATTATTAATATTAAAGTAATAAATATAATTTTTTTTGCATTAGAAGATTTTAAATAATTTTTCATGTTTTATTTAATCCCTCCTTGGACTCACCTTTTCTATTATACTATTTTTTAACACATTTGTCAATTTTTTGCAATATTTTTGTAATATTTCTCCTGAAGTCCTTGTTTCCCTAAGCAAAATTTAAAGCAGAATGTTTTTAAACATTCTGCTTTTTTAATACAAGCCTTTAAACACTTTTCTATATTAATATATTCAAACTTTTGTATTTTATTCCTTTTTTTACTTAATATCTTTATATTTTCTAAATCCAATATATGATATTCCACATATTACTGTAATAATTAATACTGCTGATGTTATTTTTGCTATGTTTCCTGTGTTTGGTAAGTTTTTACCTGATGTGGTTGTTTTTTCAGTTGCTCCACAGTTTTTACATTTTCCATTTATATTTACGTGGTTTCCTCTTGTGCCTTTTATTTCTTTGCCACAATCTTTGCATACTTGCCAGTGCTCTGTTTCATTAGTTCTCCATTCTCTATTTGTATGTATACATTCTTCTTCTCCTGATTCTTTAGTTTTACCACATTCACATTTACCATTTTCATAGCTATGTGCTTTTTTATCAAGTTGTTCTCCACAGTTATTACATTCTTTCCAATGGTTTGTTTCATCCTTTTTTACTGTTGTATTTGTATGTTTACATACATAATCACAGACGTTACATTTTCCATTCACAAAAGTATGGTTTGCAATGTTTCGCTTTTCTTGGCATTTTGTACATTTCTCCCAGTGTTGTGTTTCTGTTGCTCCTGTTTTGTCTATTTTCCATTCATGCTCACATGTTGTGTTTTGTTTTACAGCATTACATTTTGTACATTTATTTGTTCCATCATAAGTATGTCCTTCAAATTGTTCTATTTGACATCTATTACATGTTCCTTTATGTGTTCCATCATTATTATCAGTCCAGTTTGCAAAATCATGTCCTAGTGCTGTTCCTTGTGTTGTTTGACATCTGCTACATTTCGCAGGTTCTGTACATGTTGCTGCCTGCCAATTATGTCCTAATGCTGTTCCTTCTGTTGCTTGACATCTGCCACATGTTTTTGCTTTTGTGCATGTTGCTGCTTGCCAATCATGTCCTAACGCTGTTCCTTCTGTTGCTTGACATCTTCTACATGTTTTTGCTTTTGTGCATGTTGCTATTTCCCAATCATGTCCTAGCGCTACCCCTCTCATTTCTTGGCATCTACTACATGTTTCCGGTTCTGTACATGTTGCTGCTTGCCAATTATGTCCTAACGCTGTTCCTTCTGTTGCTTGACATCTGCCACATGTTTTTGGTTTTGTGCATGTTGCTGCTTGCCAATTATGCCCTAGTGTCTGTCCATCTGATATTCCACATATTGCACATATTCTATTCGCTGTGCATGAATTTCCTGTCCAAGAAGCTATATGTGATTCCTTGACTTGAGTACAACCTGCTGTATCGCACATTAAACAATGTTTTCCATCTGCATTTATAACCCATTTGTTTGTAAATGTATGAGTATGTGTACTTCCACCACTTGTTCCCATTGTAAGTCCACAAATATCACACTTTCCATCATTATTTGCATCTACTGGAGTATGTTCATTGTCCCAATCTCTAATTGTACAATTTGATACGCTACAGTATCTTTCGTGTTTATTTGATATTGTATTTTCTGTCCAACTTCCCCATACAGCACTATGGCTTTTACTTGTGCTACTACATGTGCTATCATCACAACATAGATAATGATCGCCATCTGTCTTTGTTACCCAGTTATTTGTAAATGAATGTGTGTGTGTACTTCCACCACTTGTTCCCATTGTAAGTCCACAAATATCACACTTTCCATCATTATTTGCATCTACTGGAGTATGTTCATTGTCCCAATCTCTAATTGTACAATTTGATACGCTACAGTATCTTTCGTGTTTATTTGATATTGTATTTTCTGTCCAACTTCCCCATACAGCACTATGGCTTTTACTTGTGCTACTACATGTGCTATCATCACAACATAGATAATGATCGCCATCTGTCTTTGTTACCCAGTTATTTGTAAATGAATGTGTGTGTGTACTTCCACCACTTGTTCCCATTGTAAAGCCACAAGTATCACATTTTCCATCATTGTTAGTATCTACAGGTGCATGGTCTTCTTTAATTGTACAGCTTGATACAGTACAGTTTCTTTCGTGTCTATTTGATATTGTATTCTCTGCCCAACTTCCCCATGAAGCTGCATGTGAATCAGATTCAGTTGCACCACATTTTGTACAATCTCTTGCGTGCAATTTATTTGAACCTACATACCAATTACCAAATGTATGCTGACAACCATTTAGTTCTGCATTTATATCATCTCCCGTGTTTGCAAAAGCTTTTATATTTAATACAGAAGCTACAATTACTGTAAAAGAAATCAATATTAACGCTATAGTTGTAATTGTAAGGATTTGCTTTCTTTTTAATTCTTTTAAATTCATAATTCTCCCCCTCATCTTATTTTTTATGGTTTATTTAACACTATCTTTTATTTTAATTAAATGTTAACCTTTATTTTGATAAAAGTCAACATTTTTTTTAATGTTTTTAAAACTTAATATTCTTGTAATACTTTTGTAACATTTTTGTAACATTTTATTTTTTTCTGTTCTCCTTGCATTTTTTTATTTGTTTTGTTATAATTTGTGTGTACTAAAATATAATTGATAGGAGGTTTTTATATGGTTTGGATTGTTTTAATTATTATTGTACTACTAATACTGTATGCTATATCAGTTTATAACTCTCTAGTTGGATTAAAACAAAAGGTTAAGAATGGCTGGAGCCAAATTGATGTACAATTACAAAGAAGATTTGATTTGATTCCTAATTTAGTAGAAACTGTTAAAGGCTATATGGGACATGAAAGTGACGTTTTAACAAAAGTTACAGAATTAAGAACTTCTTGGGCTAATGCTTCATCTGTTAACGAAAAATCTAAATTAGATGGCGAACTTTCTGGTGCTTTAAAAACAATTATGGCTGTTGCTGAAAATTATCCAGATTTAAAAGCAAGTGCAAATTTCAGTCAACTACAAGAAGAATTACAAAATACTGAAAATAAAATTGCATTTTCTAGACAATTCTATAATGATGTTGCAACAAAATATAACACAAAGCTTGAAGTTGTTCCTTCAAATATAATTGCATCAATGTTCCATTTTGAAGCAGTTGAATTATTTGAAGCTGAAAGTCAAGAAGCAAGAAAAAATGTTAAAGTTGATTTTAACAAATAGTTTTCAAATAAAAAATGAACCCAAAATGTTAAACTTTTTGGTCTAACATTTTGGGTTCACTTCAATTCTGACCACCCTTTTTTTATTAATGTTCTTTGTCTTTCTTTTTCAATTTACAACCCGTGTCGAACAAATTTCTATTTTTTCTTGAATTTACTAGTTATTTTTAATTTTAAATCTCTTAATTTATATCCGCATTTTTCAAATAGAAAGTAAATAACAGGATTATAAATTTTATGCATATCCATAAATTCTACAAAGTCTGCATTAAAGCCTTTTTTAAACCTATATAGACCTTCATTATAATGCTCGCTATCTGTTGCACATACGCCTCTAAAGTCGTAACAATCCATTTTGCGTTCTATTGCCTCTTTAATCATTTCCCATTGTAAAAGATATGTTGACATTAAGTTTCTATGCTCATTTAAGCTACCACCATATAAATACCATTCTTTATTTCCATAGAATATATTTAATACGCAGGCTATTGGCTTACCCTCATAATCAGCAAAAACAAGTTTTAAATGTTCATTATCAAAGCTATCAAAGAACTTTTCAAAATATTCTTTCTTTCTAATATAGAAGCCATCTCGCTGTCCTGTTGTTTCTAATATATCTTGAAATTCCTGCAAGTTGTCCTTTGTTCCAACTCTTAATGTTACACCTTTTTTTGTGGCTAAACGAATATTGTATCTAGTTTTTGAATGAAAAGCACTAAATACTTCCTCTTCTGTTTTGCCTTTTATATCTAATCTAAATACAAATCTTGGCTGTAATAGTGTGTTTACATCATTTACTTTATCCTCAACTTTAAATCCGTATTTTTTAGCCATATTTTTGAAGTTTAAATTACTAGCTAGAATATCTGGGTCCATTTTGAACATAAAAGCTTTATATTTTTTAGCCAGTTCATCTGCTTTTTCCATAAGTTTTTTAAATGATTTCTCATCATCAACATCACATACTGGTCCTCTTGGAGCATACATTATTGTTGATTTAATGGCTGGAAGCTTTCGTATTAATACGCTAAGAGAGGCTTTAATTTTTCCTTTTTCATCTCTTACAAGTATTATTTCGTTCTTCCAATCATTTTTAATATTTGCCCATTCTAAGCTTTGTGCATAATGACATCTTTCATGTTTTTCTAAAAATTCTTGATATTCTTTTTGGTTTATTTTTTCCATTGCTAATTCCTTTCTTAAAACATTATTTTTAGCTATTTTTTGTAAGTTTAAAAATTTCTTTTGCATTTTTTGCAACTTGGTTTGTAACTTCTTCTATTGTTATATTTTTAAAGTCAGCAATTTTTTGTGCAATGTATTTTATATTTCTTGAATCATTTGTTGTTCCTCTAACTGGTTCTGGACTTAAATATGGTGAATCTGTTTCTGTTAAGAATCTATCCATTGGCACATATTTTACAACTTCTTCAGCATTTTTTGAATTTTTAAAAGTTATTGGGCCAGCAAAAGATATGTAAAAACCTAGTTTTAAGCCTTCTTTTATTAGCTCCATATTTAGTGGGCAACAATGAAATACACCTTTATTTTTGCAATTTATTTCGTTTTTTAATATATTAATTGTATCCATTACAGCTTCTCTTGTGTGTATTACTATTGGCAAATCTAGCTTATTTGCGAGCTCTATTTGTTTTATAAATACTTCTTGTTGCTTACATTTATTTTCTTTATTCCAATAGTAATCTAGCCCAATTTCGCCTATTGCAACTACTTTTTGGTCTTGTGCCATTTTTTCTATTTGGTCTAAATAATCATTTCCTAAATTTTCTATATCGTTTGGGGATACTCCAACTGTTGCATACATAAAATCATAGTTTTTAGCTATTTCAACTGCTTTTTTTGAGCTTTCTAAGCTATACCCTGCATTAATAATTGTATCTACACCAAAATTGTGTATTTCTTCAATTATTTTTTCTCTATTATCATCAAACTTTTCATCATTATAGTGTGCGTGTGCATCTAGTAAATTCATTTTTTCCTCTTTTCTAAAATATTAGAGACGGTTTTTACTTTTCCGTCTCTAGATAAATCTTAAGTAATAATTAATATTATACTACGTTTTCTACTAAATTATTTATATCTTCTGGTTCTTGAAATTCATAATAGTCATCGTTATCAAATTCTAAGTCTTCATCATTATCTGTGTTAAACATTAATGATAAAAATATATTGTATAGTATTTCATTTTTTTGAAGATTGTTATATATTTCCATATAGTCTAGTTCTGTTAATTCATTCATATTTACGCTGTTTTGTACATCTCTATTTTCTATTGTTGGATTTATTTCTTCTTTAACATTCATTCTTATTATGATTGAAGAATCCTCATCAATATTTAGTTTTACCTTTATAGTTCCATTATGTTCATCTTCTAAATGTACTTTAACTGTGAACATTTCGGCTGCTTCTTCTTTTTTAGTAGATTCTTCGTTTGATAAAACTCTTATTTCATATTTGTTTTTTGTTTCTATGTTAATTTCTAACAATAAAACAATTTCTTCATAATCCATATCTACAACGTTTATTTCTGCTTTTACAAGTTCAGATTTTAAGCCTTGTGTGTATAAAGTTATTTCAATATAGTCTTTTGAATTATATTCTTCATCTTTAATTGTTGTATCAATTTCTTCTATTAGAGTTTTTAAATTTTCTTCTTTAGTGTAGTCATAAGCTTTTGATAATACTTTATTTGTAAGTTCAAGAGTTTCCTTTGCGGTAAGTTTTAAAGTTGATTTAGTTGTTCTTTTTCCGTTTAAAGTAACATTTTCTTGGCTTAATCTTTCTGGTTTTAATTCATCTTTTAAAATTTGTTTAAAATCATTTTCTAATGCTTTATTGTCAGTATCTGTTTGTGTAAAAACATTTTTTAGGTCTCCAACATCTTCCTCTGGAATTTGAATATATTTACTAAATAGGTCTTTTGAATAGATGTATGCCTTGTCATTTTCTATAAGTGCATTTAGGTCTATTATTGAATTATCTTCATGTGAAATTTTTAAATTTTCATTAAATATTTTTTTGTTTAAATCAATTTCTGTTATTGATTTAACTTTTAATCCTTCTATTATTGCTTTTAGTTCTTCATTATCTGTGTTAACTGAAGCAGCTATCCCTAACTCCATTCTATATGATTTAACATCTTCTTTAAGTTCAAATGCTTCGTCTATTAATTTACCAAATAATTTTTCTGGTTTATTTGCTATTTTTAAATATGCATATCCTCCTCCAAGAGCTAATAATATTATTGCAAGTATAACAATAAAAATTATTAAACCTTTCTTTTTTGACTTCTTCTCAAAATCCTTTTCTTCCATTTTAATATCCTCCTTTTTTATATTGTATATAATATCATAGTTTTATATTTAAAGTCAATGTTTTTCTATTTAATAAATTTTAATTATAATTCATCATGTTCTTCTGTTTTTCCATGAACACAGCCAGTTACAGTTGTTGTTGTTTCTCCTGTACCATTACATGTAGAACAACTTGATCCTCCTTTACATGTCTCTGTAACTGTTTTTGTTCCATTACAATTTGGGAAAGTTACTGTCTCTGTAATACTTGTTGTTCCTGTTCCTGGGCATTTTGTTCTTGTTCGTGTTTTAATGCTTTGCACTGTTGCAGCTGCCTCTACTGTTATAAAATTTATCGTTTTCGTTTTTAGCTCACACTTTGCAATAATAATAGTAGTATCATTAATAGTTTGGTGCTAATTATTGCTCACTGGATGGTAGTATTTTTCGTTATCAACTACAACGCCTTTAAAATAATATACTTCATGGCTTTGTTCATTTACTATATAAATGTCTCCATTTTGAAGTGTTCCTCCACCAAAATTTAATGTTATATTATATAATTGGCTTAAATCTATTTGATAATAATTATCATTATCTCTACTACTTGCTTGTCCTCCTAAAGTAGTTTTTGCATTGAAGGCGTCTCCTGTTGTTGGTATGCTGTTGTTTTCATTATAATATGTCATTATTTTACTGTATAATAAATCAATATCTGCTTTCATATAATTATAGTTTCTTAAGTCTGTTCCTGTATCTACATGCCTAACTACAATGGTCACTAAAATTGATAATACTACTATGGTTATCATCAATATTGTTAGTGTTATTCCTGCTTGACTTTTTAATTTATTTTTCTTCATTAGTACCTCCTATATTTCATTTCCTATATATTTATTTTTACACTTATTTAATAAAAAGTCAAGCAAATTGTCAGTTTTTTTTGTTTAATGTCACATTAATTTTTTTCCATAGTGTATACTTTTTGTTTTCTCTTATAACTATAATCCATAAATATCCAACAACTATTAATAGAGCAATATTTTTATACTTTAAAACTAGTAAACTCGAAATCATTGTTATGCTTATCATCAATATGTTTGAGATTTTATTTACTATGGCTTCTGTTTCTTCTTTTCCTTTTTTGGTTCTTAATATAGATTTTATTATTCTTCCACCATCTAATGGATATATTGGTATCATGTTAAAAATTGAAAGCAATAAGTTTGCATTTACTATTAGTTCTCTGGCTTTTATATTTACAAAACTAAAGATTATTGCTAATAAGAGGTTCATAGTTGGTCCAGCAAGTGCTATTATTATTTTATTTTTTTCGGTGTTTTGATAGCTTTCAAATATTATGCCTATTCCAAATGGTTCTATTTCTAATGTTTTTGGTTTTAGTTTTAGTAGTATTCCTGCAAATGTATGAGCAAGTTCGTGTATTAGAGCAAATAGCATAAGCCATGCATATATTTCTATTTGTCTTGTTAAAATTAGTATTCCTATCATTATAAATATTTGAATATTAATTCTTATTTTCAATTACTCATCCCCTAAAAATCTAATATTAAGTCTGGATCTACATATTCATTATTTCTTCTAATTTCAAAGTGTAAATGTGGTCCTGTAACATTACCTGTTGCACCAACTTCAGCTATTGGCTGGCCTTGAGTTATGTGTTCTCCCTGGTTTACATATATTTTGCTACAATGAGCATAAAGTGTAGATACATCTCCTGCTGTTATTTTTACGTGATTACCATAGTCGCCTTCTGTTGATACAAGCTCAACATCTCCTTCCATTGCAGCTAATATAACTGTTCCCGTTACTCTAGCTATATCAATGCCCGTATGATATTTTGGTACTGTTGGAACTTCTGGATTTCTTGGTCCAAAACGTGAGGTTATTTCCCCATCTAATGGTTTCATAATAATACAATTTGCTTTTATGTAGTTTGCGTCTATCTCCATTTGGCTCATACTGCTGATGTTTTCTTCTACCTTAGTTTCAGTATTTTCCGCTGGCTGAGGTTCAACACTTTCGGTTACTATGTTTTCACTATTGATTATATTGTTTTGAGATTCATCTGTAATTTCCGTGCTGTCTGTTGCAGAGAGTGTTTCCTCAACTAACTTGTTTTCGTTATTTGATTTTTCTTCTTTTTTAGTTTCTGTACTTAAACTGTTAAATTTAGAGTATAGTTCTTGAATATTTATATCATATTCTAATACATCAGAAATTTTGTACATTACCTCTTGAGGTACTAAATTAGGTAGGTTTTTAGCCGCATAAAAACATGTGTATATAATAATGCATAAAACAAATTGTATCATAAGTTTTTTTGTTAATTTTCCTTCACTTGCTCCTTCTACATTTACAGTTGCACTTGTTCTGCTTTCATTTATCATCCTTCTACGTGCATATAATTCTTCTGCTCTTCTTATTCTTTCATCTTGGCTTAAAACCCTTTCCATAAAAAACACCCCTTAATCTTGGAATACATTTTCTAAAATATATTCTAAGATTAAGAGGTTTAGAACTTGCAAATTTTCTATGCTATTAAGTCTATTATTACATTAACAATAATTATCATTCCTAAAACTATTGAGAGTATCTTCATTCTTTTATATCTATTTTCTATTTGCTTTACTGAATAACTTTTCATTTGTTTTTCTTTTTCTATTTTGCTTAGGTAATTTCCTATAACAATTTCCGCTTCCTTTACTATATATTCACCACTACTTTGTTTCTCCATAGAGTTGCTAGTTTGCTTTTCTACCCTATCTAGCGACTTTATCTTTTTATTGTTTTTCAAAATTATAATTGCTTCCTCAACAATATTTGATGGTAAATTTTTTAATACTATCATATTTTTCATTTGGTTTGTATTCATATTTTATCCTCCAAATTTCAAATCATGTTTTCTATTATAATTTTTTCCAATATTTCTATTTTTATACAATTTACTTTTCTACAGCTATTATTATTTTTACATTACTATCTTTTCTATATTTTTTTATTATGCTTTCTGAACATCCCGCAACTTCATTAGTTAAGACTATTGTTGTATAGTCGTTTTTAACTAGTTCGTTTATTTTATCATCTACTTTTTCTAAGTCGTTTACTTTATATACGTCAGCACCTAATAGTTCGAAGAATTTAAAACTTTTTGTATCTTTACTTGATTTAATCCATGTTATTTTCATAAAAAAATCACCATTAATAGTTTTATCTATTAATGATGATTTATACTTTTATTTCTATATTGCAGTCATTTTTGCAACAATAACTGTCATATCATCTTTTGCTATTCCAAATCCGTTATCAATTGCTTCTTGCAAAATAATATCAGCAATTTTTTGTACATCATCAGTTTTGATATTTTCTAGTAATTGTTGTACCCATAATTCTTTGTTTTTGTATTCTGTATTTGATTCTAATATGCCATCACTTACCATTACTATTATGTCGTTTTCCTTTAAGTCTTTATCATAAACAACTAAGTCTATTTTATCTAATACTCCTGCTGGGAATGATACTGCTTTTACTGTTTCTACTTTTTTATCTGATTTTATAAATGTTGGGCAAGCTCCATTTTTAACAAATTCTATGTTTCCATTGCTCAAATTAATTATTGAAATATCTATTGTTGCATAAGTTTCTTCATTTGAATTTAAGTTTACTGCTGAATTGATTAATCCTATTGAAACATCATTGTCAAAGCCTGTTGTTAGTAGTCTTTTTAACATTTGTATAACTGTACTACTACTTTTTTTTGCTCTAGGGCCTGAACCCATACCATCACTTATCGCAAGCATATATTTACCATCATGTAGTTTTGTTCTAATATTACTATCACCTGATACTTCACTATTATTTTTTGTGTTTTCTGCTGCTCCAATTACTAGTTTATATTTTTGATTATTTTCTTCTTGTTTTTCTTCTGTTTTTATATCATTTGCCAAAGAAGATATAACCTTTGATACTCCTCCTAATTGGGTTGCAAGTACTTTTTTATTATTTGCTTCTTTGTGTTTCCATATCATGTTTAATTTATTGATTCTATATGTACTGTTAAAGACTTTTACAATTTGCATTGGTGCTTCTCCTGCACTATCTTTTGCAATTTTGTAGTTGTTTACTTCCTCTAGTATATTTATTAATTCTTCTTGTGTTATTTCTTCTTTTTTTTCTAATATATCATATGCCCTGTCCAAAATTAAATCTTCATTTAAAAGTATATCATCATATAGTAAATTATCTTCTAAGTCTTCTAAATTATTCATTACTTCTTCTTTAAAGCTTTTCTTGCTTTCATCTTCTATTGTTTCATTTAAAGTATCTTTTGCAGAATCATTATAACTTTTTGCCATTTGAAGTATAGTTTCTGAAACACTGCTTAATTTGTTTGCAGTTTTTCTATTTTCCTCTATAACTCCTGCTGTTGTAGGTAAACATTTAGTTTGATTTATTATTTCTGTTATATCTATTTTTACTTCTTTTGGAATTACTAGTAAACCAAGTGATGCAATTAAAATCTCTCTTATGGTTATTATTGGTACTGTATTTCCATTTGCTACATAAGTTAATATCGCATTTCCTACACAAAATCCAACTATTACTCCAATTTTGCCAAGTTTATTTAGTATTCCTGCTATCATTCCTGATATTGCATAAGCTGCTACAAGAGTTGGACTTGTAGAATTCATTATTCCAAGTACCATTCCTATTGTAATACCTGCTGTTCCACCAACTAACATTCCATTTTTCCAACCTAAGAAAAGTACTATCATAATGCTAAAAATGTTGGTAATTGAAAATCCAAATATGTATAATTTGCTAAATGCACATAGTGCTATTGATATAAGCAAACTTGCTCCCATTACTTCTTCTATTGAAAATGCTTTTTTTATTCCATACTGACTAATTACTATAATTGAATTTGCAAAAATTTTGTAGAATATATATGTTACTATTCCAAAAACAATGCTTACAATTAAATCATATACTAAAAAAATTGAAAAGAACATTTTACTAGCTTGTACCAAAAATGCTGCTATTCCAACATATATTCCTAATTTTTGTTTTTCGTTTTTATCTGGTTCTTGTATTCTAGGTCTGAAAATTAATATCATAACCACAAATAATAGTGAACTTATTAGGAAGGATAATACTCCATTTATTCCTGTTCCTATCGCAGTACCAAGTAACACCGCAATATACAATATTCCCACTGGAATTTTATTACTGCAAGCTGCTGCAAATATAGCTAGCCCATAAGGGGATAGGTCTTGATTAAAGCTTACTATAGAGGTTAAAAATGCTATTGCGTATAACACAATATCATTTATTTTAAATAAGCTTTTTATATCTATTTTTCTAGTTTTTATAGTTTCTTCTTCTTGAATTTTACCATTTATGTTTTGGAACATTATTTTCTTCCTTTCCTATTTTACTATTTTTAATTACAAGTAATATTGTACAACTTTTTTAATAATTTTTTTGTCAAATTTGGTAAACTACTAAAAAAACTTTTCTGCATTTTGTGATTTTAATTAACAAGAAAAGACAATATTACTAAAGTTCTTGGAGTAATTTTAAGTAAAGTCAAGTTTTAGTTAATTGTCTTTTCATTTGTTACACATTATTTTCTGTAAAATATTCATTAATTCTTATAATAAGTTCTGTTTTGGCTTCTTCCATTGTAAGTCCTTCTAATTGTGCTCCTGCAAGGGTTATATGTCCTCCGCCACCCATTTTTTCAAGTATAATTTGTACATTTATGTCTCCTATTGAGCGGCCACTTATACATATTTTATCCCCCATTTGTCCTAAAACAAATGATGCTGTTATATCGCTTATTGTAATTAACTCATCTGCTGCTTTTGCACATATTAAATTAGCGTTTTTATCCTTTTCAGTATATTCTGAAATTGCTATTGTATCATTTATTATTTCTGCATTTTTTACAATGTCTGCAATTACTGTATAACTTTCCAAATCACTTTGGAACCATTTTTTTACTTTTATTATATCTATTCCATATTTTCTTAAGTATGCTGCCGCTTCAAAAGTTCTTACACCTGTTTTAAATGTAAAGTTTTTTGTATCCATCATTATACCTGCATATAAGCTTTCTGCTTCAAGTTGTTCAAGTGTTACTTCTTGTGTTGCATATTCTACTATTTCAGTAACAAGTTCTGATGCAGAAGAAGCATAGGCTTCATGGAATGTTAATATTGCGTTTTCTATAAAATCCTCAGATTTTCTATGGTGATCTATTACAACTATTTTTTCTGTTTTTTCTAGTAACTCTGGGACTTCTACATAGCTTTTCTTATGTGTATCTACAACTACTAATAATGAATTTGAAGAAATAAGGTTTAGTGCTCCATTTTTATCTATTATTACGTCTCCATATCCTTGCTCTTTAAGTGTTGTAATAAAATTTTCTAATGATAATCCATAAGTATTGTTTACAACATAAGCCTCTTTGTCAAAAGTTTTAGCTAGCCTATATATACCTAAACTTGAGCCTATTGAGTCTATATCTCCATTAACGTGCCCCATAACTATTACATTATCTGATTTTTTTATTAGTTCTTCTAATGCATGTGATATTACTCTGGCTTTGACTTTAGTTCTTTTTTCAACCTCTTGAGTTTTTCCTCCAAAGAATGTATATTTTCCTTCCTGTCTTATAACTGCTTGGTCTCCGCCTCTTCCTAAAGCTATATCTATTGCAACTAATGCTGATTCATATTTTTCGTAATTAGATTCTCCCTCATTAGAAATTGCAATAGTTAGTGTTATTGGCATACCTTCATCTGTTTCGATTTCTTTCATCTCATCTAATATAGTAAATTTATTATTTTCAAGTTCTTCTAGGTATTTTTGTTCAATAACAAATACATAGGTATCTCTTTCTTTTTTTATAATTAGTCCACCTGCTGCACTTGCCCATTCATATAATTTCTTTTCAATCGCTGCAATTACTTGTGGCTTACTTTCTTCTGCAATTCTTTGTATTATTTCCTCATAATTATCAAGCATTACTATTCCTACACAAGTTTTTGCATTATTATACTCGTTTGTTAAATCAATTTCCTTTGTGATGTCTATGAAATATAGAGTAATTATATATTTGTTTTCTTTTTTTCTGTCCTTTTTCTTCATCTTAATAAATTCGCCTATAACATGGTAAATTTTATTATCTATATTTACTTTTTTATCCACTTTAAAATTATTATTTTGAATTTCTGCTTTTATTTCTTTTGCTAAATCATCTATATATGCATTAATTCCAACATTTGCAAATTCTTTATTAAATGTAGAACTTCTCCATAATACATTTCCTGTTGTCTCCAAAATTATTAATGGAAATGGAGAATTTATCAATGTATTTTTAGCTGCTGAATCAACTGAGAAAGTTAACTCATTAATGTAACTTGAAAGTTCTCCTTTTCTTTTGTTATATACCCATATAGTGTAAGCAATTATTACTACATATAATATAATTGATGGTATTATAAATTTTACGTTACTTATGCAAAGTATGATAAGTAATATAGCTATAATTACTAGATATATCTTTGTCTTGGATTCTACCTTTTCTAATGCTTTTATATTGTAATTAGACATAAAAATATCTCTCCTTTTTATCACATATATATTTTACTGCAAAAAGAGAGATTTGTCAAATAAATATGCTATTCAATTAATATATCCATGAATAAGAATAAATTTGACTTGTCATCTATATTTTTTCCTCCTAATCACACATTAAATGTTGTTTTTTGTCTTATAGTCATTTTGTGATGTAACATATATTTTTTAGTTCTTCAATATTTTGGAATTATTTTTGATAAAATTTTTTTCACATTTTTACCTTTTTCTCTTGAATTTATTTCATTTTTGATATATATTATGAGGTAATGAATATTATATATTTACTAAGGAGGAATTATAATGCAAAAGAACACGAAGGAAACAGATTCAAAGAGAATTACAAAACGAGCTGCATCTGGCAAAGGTGCTACAAAATCTACTGTTTCTAGAAAGTCTACTTCAAATACTAAGGTTTCTAAAAGTAATTCAGCTAAAAAAACTTTGGAAAATAAATCTACAAAAAATAATAATTCTAAAGCTAAACAAAAATCAGCAACAAAGGTTAATTCTAAAAAAAGTATGACTAAAAAGAGCCGTAATACATCTAAAGAAATTACAAATTCAAAGAGAACCAAAAAACCAGAGATTATTGAATATTATGATTTGCCATATAGATATAACCAAACTGTAGTTAAAATTTTGGCTCAAACTCCTACTACTCTTTTTGTTTATTGGGATATTGCTGATAGTGATAGAAAAGAATATGAGAAAAGATTTGGTGAAAATTTCTTTGAAATAACTGTTCCAGTTTTAATAGTGCATAATAGAACTATGAATTATTCTTTTGAAATTGAAATAAATGATTTTGCAAATTGTTGGTATTTTACAGTTGCAGATAGCAAATGCAATTATGAGATTGAACTTGGAAGAAGGTTAAAAAGCCCTAGTGCACAGATACCTGAAAATTACATTGGTATTACATCTTCTAATGTTATTGAAACACCTAATAATCACATTTTATTTGAAAAGAATCAAAAAATATTATTCTTTAGAAATGTAAAAACTAGCCAAAATGTTGAAAAAGATATTTCTCAATTTGAATTTATGAAATATGCTGGTAGAATTTATAATATCTATGATGTTTACAAGAAAATATATAGTTTTGAAGAGTTACAGGATATAGAAAAAAATCCTAGTTCAAGTTTTTAACAAAGGAGCATAACATGGATAATACTAAGGGATATGTAAGTTTTATTTTACATGCACATTTACCTTTTATACATCACCCTGAGAGTGAAGATTATTTAGAAGAAGAATGGTTATATGAAGCTATTTCTGAAACATATATTCCATTACTTCTTAATTTTAAAAAATTAGAGGAGGAAAAAGTTGATTTTAGGATTACTATGTCGCTTACTCCCCCTTTATTAAACATGCTTGATAATAAATTGCTTCAAAGAAGATACATAAAGTATTTAAAAAAGCATATTGAGCTAGCTACAAAAGAAGTTAAAAGAACTGCTTATGATGCAAGGTTAAATGAGCTTTCAAAATACTATTTAGAACGTTATTCAAATGATTTGCATGTTTTTAAAGATATTTATAATTGTAATTTAATTAATGGGTTTAGGCATTTTCAAGATATTGGTGTTTTGGAGATAATAACCTGTGGAGCAACTCATGGTTATTTTCCAATTTTGTATGTTAATGAAAAAACTATTAGAGCTCAAATAGCAGTGGGCGTTGAAACCTATAAGAAATATTTTGGAAAACCACCTAAAGGTATATGGTTACCTGAATGTGGTTATGTTCATGAAGCAGATAAATATTTGAAAGAATTTGGAATTGAATATATTATTACAGAATCTCATGGAATTTTATATGCAGATCCAACACCTGTTTTTGGTACATTTGCTCCAATTTGCTCTCCTGAAGGAGTTGTTGCTTTTGGGCGTGATATAGAAAGTTCAAGACAGGTATGGAGCTCTGTTTGCGGCTATCCTGGAGATTTTAATTACCGTGAATTTTACAGAGACATTGGCTACGATGCTGATTATGATTACATAAAACCATATATTGCTAAAAACGGTGTAAGAGTAAATACCGGTATTAAATACCACAGAATTACATCAAAGGGTGAATTTAAGGATTACTATAACCTACAATGGGCAAAAGATTCTGCGGAAAGACAAGCTGGTCACTTTTTTGATTCAAGAGTTAACCAAATTAATGAATTATCATCAATAATGTCTCCTACAAAGCCTATTATTGTATGTCCTTATGATGCCGAGCTTTATGGTCATTGGTGGTATGAAGGTCCTTACTGGCTATATATATTATTTAAGAAAATATACTATGATAAAGGAAATTTTAAATTGATTACACCTAGTGAATATATTGATAAATTTCCTGAAATGCAAGTTTGTTCTCCTTGTATATCTAGCTGGGGTGCAAATGGTTATAGCGAGGTATGGCTTAATAATACAAACGACTATGTTCATAGACATCTGCACGTTGCTGGTGATAAAATGGTTGAACTTGCCCATCTTTTTCCTAATGAAAAGAATACTTTAAAAAGAAAGGCTTTAAACCAGTGTGCTAGAGAATTATTATTGGCTCAAAGTAGTGATTGGCTATTTATTATAACAAATGGAACTATGGTTGATTACGCAAAAAAAAGAATCAAAGACCATATTGGGCGTTTTACAAAGCTTTATGATCAAATTAAGGCAAATAATATTGATAAAGATTTTTTAAGTTCAATTTACAAGAAGGATTGCATCTTTCCTGAAATTGACTATATGATTTATTATTAAATAAGCTATGTAACAGTTTTCTCTCTATTTCATAATATATGTATATCTAAACATTTTTTAGTAGATACTATATATGTATGGAGGGAATTTCTTTGTGCGTAAAACAATTTGTATAAAAACTAACAATAAAAAAATATCAAAATATCTACTAGAAGAATTAAAATACTTTGAAGTTCAAGAAATATATGTTTCCTGTTATGATTTCAAGTATTATACTAATGTTATAATTCATTATGTTGGGGAAAATGTAGATTTATTTTTAAACAAAATATCCGTTCTTCTTTCATATATTATTATTGATTTTTATGAGCCTTTATTAATTAAAAATTTAATAAATACAAACTATTTTTATTTTTCTACAGATGAAAAAGCCAAAATTTATAATATGTGTTTAACAAATATTGATTTTTCTAGTTCAGTTTCTATGTTAAATACTATATCAAATACATTTTATGATTATTTTTCAAATAATAAGTATGTAATTTTAGATGGATTTGTTAATTTTAGATTAAAGGAATATATAAAGAGCTTAGATTCTGTTGTAGATATGTGTGTAAACAAATTTATTATTGATAGAGAATATAACGAATTTATTAGTATTTTAAAGTCTTATATAGCTACAACTCCTTGCGGTTCTTGCGTAATACATTTGATTTATCGTAATCAAGAATCTATTCTTCTTGATGATAAAAAAGATATAATTGAATTTAATAATGATTTAGTTTACCAAAAATATTTGTCTGATATATCTTTTTCTTCAAATGATTTAGCTTTAAATTTATTGCTTACATTACTTCCTCAAAAATTATATATTCATGTTTTAGATGAAGAGGATGATTTTATTAATACTTTAAAGCTGATATTTGATTCTAGAGTGTATATTTGCACTGATTGTGATTTGTGCAACCTATATAAGCAAAAACAAGCTCCAAAAGTACATTAAAATAACAATTTTGAGTTTTCAAAATTGTTATTTTAATTTTTAAATTAATTTTGTATTGCAAAGTTTATTCCTCTTGCTACTACATCTTTCATGTTTTCTATTAAGTCATCAATTTCCTTTGGTGTTACAATTAGATTATATTCTTTTGGAATTAAAGCTTCTCTAATTAAACTATATTTATCCATATTTTTTAATTCATTCAAGTAATCGTTTGACTTAGCTTCTTCTTGTAATTTTTCAACAAATAAATCTATACTATCTGCTGCGATTGTGGCTGCTTCTACAACCATTGGTACACCTATTGCAATTACTGGGATATTTAATGTTTTTTCGCTTAGTTCATTTCTTGCATTATTAACTCCAGCCCCTGGAACAATTCCTGTGTCTGCAAGTTGTACTGTACTGCTAATTCTTTCTATGCTTTTTGATGCTAAGCTATCTATTACAATTATTAATTTTGGATTTATATTATCAACTATTCCTTTTATTATTTCTACAGTTTCAATTCCTGTTGTACCTAGAACTCCTGGTGCAATAGCTGTAACGGGTCTTGTTTCTGGATCGATATATTCTGGTGCATATTTTAAGAGGTGCCTTGTTACATCTATATCTTTTACAACTTTTGGGCCGAAGCGAGTCTGGTGTAACATAAGCATTTCCTAATCCAACTATTAAGATGTCTCCTTTTTTATCTATATGTTTATCTAGCAATGCCCTCAATTCATCAGTAACTGTTTCTGATGCCTTCTGTATCTCATCCGCATCTGCAACTTTTAACTTTTTTACATCTATTGTGATGTAACTACCTATTGGCTTTCCAAGAGCTTCTGCACCTTTTTCATTTGTAATTTTCACTCTTGATATTTTTATTTTATCATTTACTTCCTTCTCCTCTGTTTCTATTCCATCTATGTTGTTTTCAATATTATTTGCTTTTCTATATATATTATTTCTTTCATCTGCTAAATCTGTATTAAAATTTATCATGAAGTTCTCATCTCCTTCTCTTCTATTTTTGGCTATTATGCTTTTTTTATGCAAAAAAATCCTAAATGATAACTCATTTAGGATTTTTTGAAACTAGATTTCTTTATATTTTTTCATTTTTATTGCTCCAAATGCTACAAATGCTAATGTTATTGGGAATAATACTGCTATTGTTTTATTACCTGTATTTGGTATTCTTGTATCTGATGTTGATTTTTCTTGTAATCCACAATTTTTACATTTTCCATTTACATTTACATGTTTTGCTCTTGTTCCATCTATTTCTTTTCCACAGTCTTTGCATACTTGCCAATGTTCTGTTTCATCTGTTTTCCATTCTCTGTTTTTATGTTTACATTCTTCTACTGCTTCTGAAACCTTACCACATTTACATTTTCCATTTGTATAGCTATGTGCTGCTTTTGTTCCTTCTATTTCTGCTCCACAGTCCTTACATTCTTGCCAGTGTTGATTTGTATTGTATTTCCACTCTTTATTTGCATGTGTACATTCTGCTGTTTCTTCTGTTTTTCCACAGCTACATTTTCCATTTGTATATGAGTGTTTCTCTTTGTTTAGTTCTTTTCCACAATCATTACATTCAGTCCAATGGTATAAGTCATCTGTTTTTAAGGTTGTGTTTGTATGTTTACATTCATAAGTACATACTGAGCATTTTCCATTTACAAAGCTATGTGCTGATTTTGTTCCTGATATTTCTATTTCGCAGTCTTTACATACTTGCCAATGTTCTTTTACAGTATATCTCCATTCTTTGTTTGTATGCTTACATTCTTGTACTTCTTCTACTTTTCCACATCTACATTTTCCATTTGTGTATGAGTGTTTTTCTTTGTTTAGTTCTGTGCCACAAGAATTACATTCATTCCAATGATATGTATTATCTTTTTTTAATGTTGTATTTGAATGTTTACATACGTAATTGCATACTGTACATTTTCCATTTGCAAAAATATGCTTTGTTCTTGTTCCTGCTATTTCTTTTCCACAGTCTTTGCATACTAACCAATGTTCCGTAGGTGTTGCGGCCCATAGTTTAGTTTCATGTTTACATTCTACTGGTGTTATAACATCACCACATTTGCATTTTTGATTTCCATCATATTGGTGGTTTTCTCTTATTATTTTATTACATACTGTGCAAGTTCCTGTATGTGTATTTTTATCTAGTTTTTCCCATTTTTGAATTGTGTGTGTTGCTCTTGTGTTTGGCACTTCAACTTGGCAAATTTTACAATCTTGCCAATGTGATGTTTCGTCTCTTCTCCATATTGTGCTTGAGTGTTTGCATTTGTAAGAACATTCTTTGCAAACTCCATTTTCATAAGAATGAGCTTTTCTTGAATTATTTACTTCTATATTACAAACTGTACAGATTTTCCAATGTTGATTGTCATTGCCTTTCCATTCAGTTGTTTTATGAGAACAAGCATAAGAACATTTTGAGCATACTCCATTTACATAAGTGTGTTTTATTTTTCCATGTACTGGTTCTCCACATTCTGTACATTTATCCCAGTGATATGTTTCATCCCATGTTAAATACCATGATGGATGTGTATGTTCTTTTGCTAAGCCACATTCTGCACATATTCCATTTACGTATGTTTTGTGTTTACATGCCCAAGAACATTTTGAACATACTCCATTTACATAAGTGTGTCTTATTTTTCCATGTACTGGTTCTCCACATTCTGTACATTTATCCCAGTGATAATATTCATCCCATGCTAAATACCATGATGGGTGTATATGCTTAACTGATTCACCACAATATAAACATATTCCATTTATATATGATGGATGTTTACATTTATAGTTACATCTTGTACATACACCTTTATTGTAAATATGTTCTGCCTTATCAAATATTACTCCACAGCCTGAACATTTCTTCCAATGATATATTTCATCAGTTTCTTGAAAATATGTGTTGTGTTTACAATTATCACTTTGTTTTGCTCCACATTTTATGCATTTACCATTTTTATAGGTATGTGGTTCTGCCATTGGTATTCCGCAATATTTGCATCTACCTGAATGAACGCTTATGTAATCTTCCCACGCATCACAATAGTGATTACATTCTGTTGCTTTTGTTTGATTATCTAGCAATACAAAAATTCCTATTATTGCCATTAATAACACTGTAGAAACAACAGTGAAAATAATTAATCTTTGTTTTCTCATAAATATCCCCCCTATTTTTATTTGTTTCTTCAACCTTTTCCATTATACAACATTTAACATAATGTTGCAATAGTTTTGTAATCTTTTTGTAATCTTTTTGTAATAATTCTTGTTTTTCCTGTTTTCGTAGGTTTTTCTGGCTAAAAAAAAGATGTGATTATTTATATCACATCTTTGTTACTATATATTTATTCTATCTTTAAATGTTTTATGTATTTGTTTTTTCAATAGTTTGTTTTTTTCATCTTCGAGTTCTTTATCTTCTTGAATTATTTTCATTGCTATGCTTTGAACATTTTTTAACATATCTATATCTTGAAATAGATTTGCTATTTTAAACTCTGGAAGTCCATGTTGTTTTGTTCCAAAGAATTCGCCTGAGCCACGAAGTTCCAAATCTTTTTCTGATATCTTAAAGCCATCATTTGTTTCTACCATTATTTTCATTCTTTCTCGTGTGTTTTCTCCGTGTCCTTTATATTTTAATATACAATAAGATTTATATTTCCCTCGTCCTACTCTTCCTCTTAACTGATGAAGAGTGGCCAGTCCAAAGCGTTCTGCATTTTCTATTACCATTATTGTGCTATTGGGAACGTCTACGCCTACTTCAATTACAGTGGTTGATATTAAAATATCTATTTCCCCATTTTTAAATTTTTCCATTATATCGTCTTTTTCTTTTTTCTTTAGCTTTCCGTGTATGTACTCAACTCTATAATTCTTAAAAGTATCATTTTTGTATTTTTCTGCTATTTCTAAGACTGATTTTGCATTTATTTCTTCTGATTCTTCAACCAGTGGGCATACAATGTAGCATTGTCTTCCTTCTTTTATTTGTTGTTTTATAAAATTATTAACTCTTTCCTCTTTTGAGCTGTCTACTGCGAAAGTATCAATTTTCTGCCTATTTGGTGGCAATTCATCTATTATTGATATATCCAAGTCTCCATATAATATCAGTGCTAAGGTTCTTGGTATTGGAGTTGCAGACATAACTAATACATCTGGATTTTCTCCCTTACTACTTATTGTTGCTCTTTGCCTTACTCCAAACCTGTGCTGTTCATCTGTTACAACTAGTCCTAGTTTGCAAAATTCAACATTTTCCTCTAATAAAGCATGTGTTCCAATAATTATATTTATATTTCCATTTTTTAGCTCTTCGAATATTTTTTCCTTTTGTTTTTTTGGAGTTCCACTTACCAAAAGTTCACATTTTATATTAAACATATCAAAAATTTTTATAAAGTTCTCATAATGTTGTTTTGCTAAAATTGCTGTTGGTACCATAACAGCAGCTTGATAACCTGACTCTACTGCCTTATATGTTGCACACATTGCTACAGCAGTTTTTCCGCTTCCCACATCTCCTTGCAAAAGTCTATTCATCGATTTTGCACTTTCCATATCTTCATCAATTTCTTGTAATACTCTTTTTTGTGCCCTTGTAAGTTCAAATGGTAGCTTATAAATTATATCACTCATTTTCGCTTCTTTACTAAATTGTATACCTGTTTTATTTTTATCATAATTACTTTTTAATGTAAGCAAAGCTAGTTGCATTATTAGTAATTCTTCAAATACTAATCTTTTTCTCGCTTCATTATATTTCTCAAAGTTTTCTGGAAAATGTATTTGTTTTATCGCTTCATTTTTAGACATTAAGTGGTATTTACTTACTAAATAATCTGGTATTGTTTCTGGTAGGTCTTGTACCTGGCTTAAACCATTTTCAATTATCTTTCTTAGGTTATTTTGTGAAAGTTCATTTATACTTGGATATATTGGTATAATTCGCCCAGTATTTTTATTTGATTCTTCATCATCAAATATCGGGCTCATTATTTCTATTTGATTAATTTTTCTTTTTACTTTTCCGTAAAACTTGTATATTTCTCCAACTTTAAATTTATTTTTCAAATAAAAGCTATTAAACCAAGTAAGAGTACAAGTTGCTGTTTCATCTCTTACTATTAGCTTGTATATAGACATATTTTTTCTTATTTTTATTTCTGTCATTTTTGATACGCATTTAGCTTCTATGAGTGCTTCTTCTCCATCATTTAAGTCTGCAATGTTCTTTTTTATTCCCCTATTTTCATAACCTCTTGGGTAGTAAGTTATAACATCTTCTAAAGTATATATGCCTAATTTATTTAATTGCTTGATTCTGTTTGGTCCAACACCTTTTATATATTTAGCGTCATTTAATAAATCTACCATTTTTTCCTCTCTATACTTATTTATTTAATTTGTATAATTTATATTCTAGCCCTGTGTTACGTTTTTTTGTTTCTGTGTTTTGAAGCATATACTCTACTATTTTATTTGTTCCTAATACTATTAGTAACTTTTTAGCTCTCGTAATTCCTGTATATAGCAAGTTTCTTGTAAGTAACATTGGTGCTGCTGGTGGCAAGCACATTATTACCACGTCAAATTCGCTTCCTTGTGACTTGTGAATTGTTATTGAATAACTATGTTCTAATTGTTCTAATTCATTAAATTCATACCAGGCCTTTTTTTCATCATCAAACTTTATTTCTATTTGCTTTGTAATATCATCAATTTTCGTAATTGTTCCAAGTTCTCCGTTGAAAATTCCCGTACCATCTTCCTTATGATTTTTTTCCCAATAAATATCATAATTATTTTTTATTTGCATTACCCTATCTCCAACTATGAAAGTTCTATCTCCTTGTTTTTTTTGCGGGATTTCCTGGTTGTTTGTTTTTTGATTTAACATTGGATTTAATGCATTTTGAAGTTCAACATTTAATTCTTTTGTGCCTAATTTTCCCTTTTTAGTTGGTGTTAGAACTTGAATATCTTTGAAAAAATCATAATTTCCAAATTTTTTCAGTCTTCCTGAGCATAGTGAAATAACGTCTTCTAGCATTTTACTAGTGTTTGGTTCATTTATGTAGAAAAAGTCTTGTAGTTTTCCTTCTAGTTCTTCTTTTTTTACATCTAGAAAACTTTCTCCATTATTTACTTTGTGTGCATTTGTAATTATCTGGCTTTGTGCAGCTTGTCTAAATATTTCGTTTAATTCAATAGTTTCAATTACGCCTGAGCCTATAATATCTTTTAATACATTTCCTGGTCCTACTGATGGTAATTGATCTATATCTCCAACCAAAACAATTTTTGTTCCAATAAATAGTCCCTTTAATATGTAGTTCATTAAAAAAACATCTACCATGGAAGCTTCATCTATTATAATTACATCACAATCAATAGGCTCTATTTGATAATCTACTCTCTCCATGCCTAATGTTTCTTCAGTTTTTCCTAAACAAAGTAGTCTATGAATTGTTGTAGCTTCTTCTCCTGTTGCCTCACTCATTCTTTTTGCTGCTCTACCTGTTGGTGCACAAAGTACTACCTTTTTGTTTTCATTTTTATAAAGTTCTATTATAAATTTTATAATTGTTGTTTTTCCTGTACCTGGCCCGCCTGTAATAATGCATACATTATTTTCATTTACTGTTTTTATAGCTTCTTTTTGTTTTTGTGATAATGCTATATCATTTCTCTTTTCTTCTTCTTTAAATTTTTTCTCAAAATCTTTTATTTTCTTTATATTTTTGCTTTGCTTTAATGTTATTAATTTTTCGGCAATGTTTTTTTCACAACAATATAAGCTATTTAAGTATACCCATTCTATTTGTTCTACATTTTCTATTGCTATTATTTGCCTTGCCTTTAAATTTATGAGATTATTTTCTATGTATTGTGGCTCTACATCTAGTAAATTTTGTACAAATGTTATTAAGTTTTGCTTTTCTACACAAGTATTCCCATTATTTGTTGCTATTGCCAAACTGTATTTTATTGCACTTTCTATTCTACTATCACTATTATTAGCAAGCCCTAAATCTAAAGCCATTTTGTCTATTTTTTTAAAATCTACTCCATAGGTTATATCTAGCAATACATAAGGATTAGTCTCAATTACTGCTATTGCATCCTTTCCAAAAATTTCATATACTTTTTTACAGTTTGCAGCTGATATTCCAAATTTTTCTAAGAATCCAACTATTTCCCATAAGCTCCATTTTTCATTAAATTCTTCACTAATGGTTCTGGCCTTATTGTTATTTATTCCTTTGACAGTTGCAAGTTTTTCTGGTTCAAATTTTAAAACATGCAGGGTTTCTTCTCCAAATTTCTCTATTATTTTTTTTGCTGTTGCTGGGCCTACTCCACTAATTATTCCACCTGCTAAATATCTTTCTAGTGCTTCTAAGGTTTCTGGCATAATTTTTTCAAATGTTTCTACTTTAAACTGTCTACCGTAATCTGGATGTGTAACAAATTTGCCTACAAGTTTTAAACTATCTCCATTGTTTGTAAAAGGCAAATACCCTGTTATAATGGTGTTTTCATCTTCTGTTTTGAATTCAGCTACCATGTATCCATTTATTTCGTTTTCATAAATTATATCTGTTATTTGACCTTTTATTTCCAAATTGTTCTCCTTTTTTATTAAAAATATTGACAATTTGATTTTTTATGGTATAATACTTTGTCAATATGTTTATCGAATTTTTGTTCTATGTTTTTATGTATTCATGTGCACAGGCTCTAATTAGTCTGTTCATAATTGCTAGTCCTAATCCAGTTGTTTCTACACCTTCAACAAGTATTAATTCAGCGTTACATTTATCTGCTTTTCTTAAAAGTGCAAATATATTATGGCTTATTTCTTCTAATGTATTTCCCATATCAAGCTTATATTCTGCATTATATTTATCAATATTTCCGTGTTTTGCATATTACTACTGTTTTTTTATTTTGGGCTAGCTCATTTATTTTTTCTACCATTTTACTATTTTCTTCGCTATATACTAGCACACATTTTGTATTAGGTGCATAGTGCTTATATTTTATCCCTGGAGACATTACTTTTTCTCCTTCTTTGTATTCTCCAAGAATTTGCTTTTCAATATATACTGGTATACCTAGGTTTTCAATGTCTTCTGGTGTAACTTTTCCTGGTCTTAATATATGTACAACTCCATCAATTACTCTAATAACTGTTGATTCTACTCCAATATCAACTTTTCCTCCATCTATTACATATTCTACTTTTCCGTCTAGTTCACCTATTACGTCTTCTACTTGTGTGCCACTTGGTTTTCCTGATATGTTGGCACTTGGAGCTGCTATTGGGCAGTTTGAGTATTCTATCAGTTTATGTGCTATTATATCGCTTGGCATTCTTATAGCAACTGTGTCTAACCCTCCTGTAATTACATCTGGCACAACTGTTTTTTTCTTAAATACTATTGTTAATGGGCCTGGCCAAAATTTTTCGATAAGTTTTTCCTCTACCTTTCCAACTTCCATTACTAATTTTTTTAACATTTCTAAATTTGCTATATGTGCTATTAATGGGTTATCACTTGCACGACCTTTTGCAATATATATTTTTTTAACCGCTTCTTCATCTAAAGCATTTGCTCCTATTCCATATACTGTTTCTGTTGGAAATAAAACTAATTTTCCTTGTTTTATTGCTTCTGCTGGAGCTTTTAATTCTTCATAATTTTGCTCATTTCTAAAATCTATATATTTTGATTTCATGTTTTATCACCTTAAAATTATTCATCATCTAAAAAGTCTTTATATGTTTTTATTATGTTTATATTAAATTTACCTGGTTTGACGTTAAAGCTTTGTTTAACTTTTACATCTACCTCATATAAATCTTTTAGTTTTTGTATGTTTTCTTTTTTGTGTCCTACTACGTTGTTCACATTTTCTGGGTTTACTTCAATTTCAACTTCTGCAACTTTTGTGTTTATCTTTTTTATTGCTGACAAGATTTTATCATACCAAATACTATCTTCAACTAGTTGTCCAAAAGCTTCATGGTATGGTCCTGCAACTACTTCACTATTAATATTTTCTGGATTTGATATAATATCTGTGTTTTGTAAGCCCATTCTTATTACTGTAATTTTCTTTTTATCAAAGAAATAGTATAGCTCTTTGCATCTTTCCACAGCTTGCTCTATTGTTATTGGATGATATTCGCCTTTTGCAAAATCTTTTGCAAGTTCTGTTTTTTTAATTACTAAAACTGGATATAGTCTTACTATTTTTGGTTTTAATTTTGCTAAGTCTTTTGCTGTGTTTAGTTCATCTATCCATGTGCTGTCTGGCAGTCCTATCATCATTTGATGTCCTAATGTAAAACCATATCTTCTAATTAATTTTGAAGCTTTTTTTACATCTGCAAATGTATGTCCTCTTTTAGCTTTTTGTAATATGTAATCATTTGTGCTTTGAACTCCTAATTCGATTGTTTTCACTCCATATTTTTTTAATAGTTTTAGTTTCTTTTTATCTATATAATCTGGACGTGTTGATATTCTAATTCCATCAACTTGTTTGTTTTTTACATATTTATATGCTACCTTTAATAACTTTTCTTGCAGTTCCATATCAATGCCTGTAAAACTTCCTCCAAAGAAAGCTATTTCTGTATATAATTTTTCCTCTTTAAAGCTATTTAGAAATTCTTTTACTGTATTTTCAACATCTTCTTCTGTTATTTGTTTCATTTGCCCACTTATGCTCTTTTGATTGCAAAATATACAATCATTTGGGCAACCTAAATGTGGAACAAATACTGGTATTACATATTGTTTTGACATTTTTACCTCCAAATATTTTTTAAAGCCTCTCATTATATTTTACTTTTGTAAAGCAATACGGGCAGCTTCCATTTCAGCTTGTTTTTTTGTGTTTCCTTGCCCTGTTGCTAAATACTTTCCATTACATTTTACCTCTGCTATAAATGTTTTGTCATGGTCTGGTCCTTTTTCTTCTACTATTATGTATTCAATATTTACGCTTCCATGTTTTTGTAATTCTTCTTGAAGAACTGTTTTGTAGTCCTTTTGGCCTACACTTTTACTTGCTTGTTCTATTGCTTCTTTTAGGTTTTCTAATATGAATTGTTTTGCCTTTTCTAATCCTGCATCCATGAATATGGCTGCTATAACTGCTTCTACACTGTCTGCAAGCATTGCTGGTTTATGGCTTCCTCCACTTAGTTTTTCGCTTTTTCCTAAGTATAATAGCTCATCAAAATGATATTTTAATGCTATTTTGTGTAAGCTTTTTTCACATACTACACTTGCTCTAACCTTTGTCATTTCTCCTTCTTTAAGTTTTTTATATTTATTATAGAGATATTCACTTACAGTAAATTCTAAAATTGCATCTCCTAAAAATTCTAATTTTTCATTACTTTCTATCTTTTTTTCGTGTGCATAAGAGGTATGTGTAAATGCTGTTTTTAATAATTCTATATTTTTAAATTTGTACTCAATTTTATTTTCAAATTCCTCTAAATTCATTTTTTCTCCTTAATCTCTTGATTTTATTACAATTAGTATTCCATCTTTTACTTTAATTTTCGCCGTTTTTTCTATTTGCTCATTACTTACTCCTAGGCTGTTTCCAATAGTTAATGTATAGTTTTCCAATGGATATTTCATACCTGTTATTGTTATACCTTCTACCTGAGTTGTTAATGGCATTATTGATATGTACTTATATAGGTTGTTTTTTTCAATTATTAGCTCATTATTTATTAACTCTATTTCATTATGTTCATTTATAATTTTGGCTTTGATGTTGTTATCTAATGCTATCTTTAAAACATTAATATTTGCTAATACATGGTCTATTCTTGTTCCTATTGCCCCTATTATTACAAATTCACTGCTTTTAAGTTTAATTGCTAAATTAATTGCCTCTTCAGTATCTGTAAAATCTTTTTCAGGTTTTAGTTCATTTATTTTTATTTTTTGTGTTTTATATTTTTCTAAAACTTTTTTATCTATTGAATCGAAATCGCCTAGTATGTAGTCTGGAATCACTTTTAACTTGTCTAAACTTTCTAGTCCTTTATCAACAGCTATTATTATATCATATTTATTTTGTTTTAGGTGTTTTTCTAGAAAATTTTTATTAATTTTACCCCCGTGTAATTATTAAGGTTTGCATATATATTCCTCCTAGCAAATAGGAACGACTTTTAAAATGTCGTTCCTTAAATTTAAAACTATTATTTTTGGATTGCTTCCATTGTTTCTTTTGCAATTTCCAACTCTTCATTTGTTGGAATTACATACATTTTTATTTTTGATTCTGGTTTACTTATTATTCCTTCGTATTGTTCATCATCATTATGAGAATCATCAAATACTATTCCTAATGGCTCTAGTCCTGTTACACATCTATTTACTACATCAGGATTGTGTTCACCTATTCCACCTTCAAAGATTATTGCATCTACATGTCCTAATGCTGCCATATATGCTCCAATATATTTTTTTACTCTGTATGCAAACATATCTAATGCTAAATCTGCTCTCTTATCTCCTTGTGCTGCTAATACTTTTAAGTCTCTTACGTCTCCTGTTTTTTGAGATATTCCTAGTAAGCCTGATTTTTTATTTAATATCGTCATCATTTCTTCTATACTTATATTGTCTTTTCTCATTATAAATTCTAATATTGCTGGATCTAGGTCTCCTGATCTTGTTCCCATGATTAATCCTTCAAGTGGTGTTAATCCCATTGATGTGTCAATACATACTCCACCTTTTATTGCGGCTATACTTGAGCCATTTCCTAAGTGGCAAGATATAATGTTGATTTCTTCTTTTTTCTTTCCTAGAACTTTTGCAGCTTCTTCTGCTATAAATTTATGTGAGCTACCATGTGCTCCATATCTTTTTATTGCATATTTCTCATAATATTCATAAGGAATAGCATAAAGTGAAGCATATTCTGGTATAGTTGTATGGAAAGATGTATCAAATACTAATACTTCTGGTGTATTTGGCATTAGTTTTTTACATGCATTAATTCCTTGTAAATGTGCTGGATTATGAAGTGGTGCATATTCAATAGATGTGTTATACTCTTTTAAAACTTCATCTGTTACAACAGTTGTTTTTGTAAAGTTTGGTCCACCATGTACTATTCTGTGTCCTATTGCGTCTATTTCGTCAACACTTTTTATTACTCCTTTTTCTGGATCAAGTAAATATTTCATTACCAATTCAAAAGCTACTGTGTGGTTTGGTAATTCTACTTCATCTCTTGTTTTCTTTCCATCTTTTTTGTATTCAATAAATGGCTTATCTATTGATTTTACGCCTATTCTGTCACATCTTCCTGATGCTAATACTTCATCATTTTTCATATCTATTAATTGATATTTTAATGATGAACTTCCACAGTTAATTACTAATATTTTCATTTCTAACTCCTTTTTAAATCCTCAAAATTAATTTTGTGCTGCTTGCACAGCTGTTATTGCAACAACGCCTACTATATCATCTGCTTTGCAACCTCTTGATAAATCGTTTACTGGTTTTGCCATTCCTTGGCATACTGGTCCATAAGCTTCGGCTTTTGCTAATCTTTCAACAAGTTTATATCCAATGTTTCCTGCATTTAAGTCTGGGAATATTATTGTGTTTGCTTTTCCAGCTACATTGCTTCCTGGCGCTTTACTTGCTCCAACTGTTGGAACTAATGCTGCATCTAATTGCATTTCTCCATCTAAAACAAGCTCTGGTGCTTTTTCCTTTGCAAGTTTTGTTGCTTCTTGAACTTTGCTTACATCTTCTGATTTTGCACTTCCATAAGTTGAATATGAAAGCATTGCAATTCTTGGTTCTTTTCCTATAATTTGTTTAAAGCTTTCTGCTGTTGAAATTGCAATTTCTGATAATTCCTCACTATTTGGTTTTGGGTTTAATGCGCAGTCTGAAAACATGAATACTCCGTTTTCACCATATTCGCAATTTGGAACAACCATTACATTAAATGTTGAAACTAATTTTGTTCCTGGTTTTGTTTTTAATATTTGAAGTGCTGGTCTTAATGTATCTGCTGTAGAGTGTGCAGCTCCTGATACTAATCCATCTGCTTCTTCTTTTTTTACCATCATCATTCCAAAAAATACTGGGTCTAACAATTTTTGTTTTGCTTCTTCAACTGTCATTCCTTTAGCTTTTCTTAATTCATAAAAGCTTTCTACATATTCATCATATTTTTCAGAAGTTTTTGGATCTACTATATTTGCTTTTGATATATCTAAATTATTTTCTTCTGCAATTTTTTTAACTTCTTCTTCGTTTCCAATTAATACTACTTTTGCAAATCCTTCTTCACATATTTTATGAACTGCTGTTAGTGTTCTTAAATCTGTTGCTTCTGGCAATACTATAGTTTTAATATCTTTTCTTGCCCTGTTTTTAATTTCTTCAATAAAATTCATATTTCTCCTCCTTATCAACTTTATTATTATATAACAAAAAAGCCTAAAATTCAATATTTTAGGCTTTTTTATTTTATATTTTTATAATACATATTTTTTTATTAACATTATTCCACTTGCAAAAATGATTAATGTTACACCTGCTAGCCATATATAAGATACTGCTCCACCTGTTTTTAGTTCTAGAATTACTAATGCTTTGTCGTCATCATCTTCTTGTTGATTATCATAATCATCTGTTATAACATTGTCTGGTGTTGAATCTATATCTTTTGATCCTTTATCATTATAGTCTTCACTTATTTCTGCTATGTTTGTTTTTAATCCAAGATTTTCTGAACCATTTATCCACGTAAATACTACTTCTATTGTTGCTGTTTCTCCTGGTTGTAATAAGGTGTTTTCTAATGCTCTTGTTGTAATCTTGTTTTCTCCCTCTTTTGTCCAAATTGGGTTGTCTTCTGCTACGAATTTTAGTCCTGCTGGGATATAGTCTGTTATTTCTGTTGCATATCCAGCTATTTCACCTTCATTTTTGATTATTATGTTGTATACAAATTTTACTGTTGTTTTGTTTAATTTTTTCTTATCTATTACTACTTTTGCTATTGGTTCTGGATCATCATAAGGTGTAAAGCCGGTGTCTGTAACTGTTGTTTTTCCATCAACTGTTACTATTGTTTGTGTTACCCATTTTAATAATGCCAAATCGAAATATTTTACATAGATTTTTTCAATATCTTGGTCATCTTCACCTTCATTCCATTGATCTGGTATTGAATCTATATCATCAATATCTATTTCATTTCCATCTTCATCTACTGCTTTGTCTTTTGTTATTTGTGCTTTGTTTATTATTATTCTATCTTCTTGTGTAATATTTTCTTCCATTACTTGGAAAGCAACTTTTACATCTGCATGATCAGGATTTGTTTCATCAATTTCCTTTGTAGAATCAAAGGCATTTAATAAAGTATTTTCCAAATATTTAGTTCTTATTTCTACTGCTTTTGTTGGATCTGTAGTTTCCTCGCCATTTGCATCATACATTTTCCATTTGTAATCTATATTTGTTTGATGTTGTGGTAAGAATACTAAGCCATCTGGTATATCATCTGATAATTCCATTACATAACCTAGTGTTGAGCCTTCATTGTACACTCTTATTGTATATGTTACAATATCACTATTTGCTACATATACAGGTGTTTTGTCATGTACATATTCAATGCCCTTATCTGCATTTGCTGTTGGTCTTGGTATTCTTGTTGTTACTTCATCTCCATTTACTGCTGTAATGAATTTACGAAGTGCTAAGTCAAAATATCTTAATTCTAGTGGTTCATAGTCATCATCATCTTCTTGATATGAGCTATTATCTGTTGGTGGTATGTAGTTGTCTGTGTCAACATTATCTGGTGTTGAATCTCTATCTTCTTTTTGAACTGCATTTCCGTTTTCATCTACTGCCTTATCTTCTTGTACTTCTGCTATATTTCTTAAGCTTCCTTTAAATGTGTTTTCTGCAAGCACAATACAAGTTACTTCTATGTCTCGATAATATAATCCATCTGTTCCATTTGTTGATTGTTGCCATTTATCGTCTGCATCAATATCAGTAGATTCTTTTTCTGAATCATAAGCTTTTATTATTTCATCTTCTAATGCTGTTGATGTTAATTTTGCTTTTCCTTCTAAAATTTTTACTTCGCTTAAACTTGTCTTTCCATAGAAGTCACTAAGTTCAAGATTCTTTATAGCTGCCTCTGTTTGATATAGTCCATTTGCTCCAACTAAGTCTTTAGTCTTTGTTGTTTCATCTATTACAGGAACCCAGAAATTATCTGTATTTGTTTTGTAGTCCATTAAGTATCCCAAACCTTCTGGAATATAATCAGCAATTTTTGTAGCATATCCGTCTATTTCACCTTCGTTATATACTCTTATTTTGTATGTTACAATATCACCTTGTTTTACAACTACAGGTTTCTTTGAATGTGTATATTTTGCTGTTGTTATTCTTCTACCTGTTGCATCTGTTGTATTTAACTTACTTGTATCAACGCTTGGAATTCTATCTGTTATATTTTTTCCATTTACTTTAGTTATGAATTTTCTAAGAGCTAAATCAAATTCAAGCTCTTTTTCGTTTTCAACTTTAATAACTAATTTGTTGTCTACAATATCTAAAATTACTCCATCAACTGTTTGTATTGGTTCTCCATTTACATTTATAAATTCTGCTGAGTCTAATACATATCTAGTGCCTTCATTGTTTAGCTTTGTTTTTACTTTTATTCTAATTTTACCATTAATAGCTATATATCCATTTGGTGCTGATATTTCTTCTAATTCATATATGAATTCTTGTCCTTCTTCTGTTATTGGTATAAATGGGCAATTAAATGTTCCGTCTCCATTATTTGTTATTGTAATTACTTTACGGTCATCTGTAACCATTGTGAATTCTGCACCATATAATAGATTTCCGTTCTTATCTCTTTTTTCTAGTACAATATTGAAGTCGCCTTCAATTACTTCTTCTTTTTCTATTTTTACTACTGGTTGGTCTTCATTTGTTGCAACCCATAAAGTTGCTGTTGTGTTATATATTTTTTCATACTCACAATTTAATTCTATGTTTACATCGCTTAAATCATATACTGTGCCTAGTCTAGTTGGTATTTTTAAGTAGAAGTTTCCTTGTCCTATTGCATTTTCTATTGATGTTATGTTTGTTGTAGTATCACCTGGATTTTTAACAACAAATACTATTGGAGTATCATCTTGAGTTTCTGGTATTACCTCTCCGTTTTTGTCTTTAACTTTGATTGTTAGGTTATAATCAACATCTCCATCTGTTTTTGTTATATTAAATGGTCCAATTACTGTGTAGTTGTTGCTTGTACCTACTGTTTTTGATTGACTGTCTAAATTGAATTTAGGTTTTACTGGTGTTACATTTCTTGGTTCGCCTATTCCATAATTAGCTGCTTGAGTTTTTGCATTTTCTACAAAATATTTATATAAAGCATCTATTGCTCTTTGCTTTTCTTCACTTAATGATTCTGTATCAATTTTTGTTGTATTACTTAATTTATATGTATCTAATAAAGAAAGTGAATTTTGTCCGCCATTATCATCATAGTTTGCAAAATACCATAATGCCATTTGTTGTACAAATTCTATATCATCATCTGTTAAATCATTTAGCTGAGTTGATGATACATTATTTCCGCCATCATATTCTAATGTCTTTTTTAATAGTCTTTCTTTCATAGCAACATGGTCAGTATGTTCTGGTAAATACATATTGTCAATTATCCATAACATTGCATTATATTCAGGATTTTGAATATTATATCCTATTACACTATTATAATAATTCATTACAGAGGTAGCATCTGTTTTTAAATTAAATTTTTCTGTATATGTTACATCATTGTCTAAGCGTCCATTTGGATTTAAGTTGTTTACATTCTCAGAATTTCCAAATCCTATTCCACTTCTCAAACAATATAGTGCATCCTCATGAACATAATTTGTACCATTATTTTTTATTATTTTAAATACTGTATGCACATTTCCATTTGGAGTTGTTACAGTGTATTTTTTAGATGTGTAAGGTCTCTGGTCTGTAATGTTCAAATTCATTGTATTTGTAGCAAAGATTTCATTACCTAAAAGCAATGTTACTACAAATATAAATACCAAAGTTAATAATAGTTTTAATTTTTTCATAATACTCTCCTTATTTGTTAATATTAATATTATATATATTATTTTTATAATGTCAATACTCTAAAATTTAATGGCTCTTTTGTTACTTACGGCTATAATACCTGCATTTTTTCTTTTAAAATATTACATTTTTTTTACATTTTTTATTTTTTTGTTATATTTTATTTAGAATTCTTGATTCCGTAAGTAATTAAACTTTTTTGTTTTGACATATTTGTTCATAATAATACCTTTTCTAACTCCTTTATTATACTACAAATAAGGCTTTTTTTCAACTAATTCTTTGAAATTACTAACATTTGTAAATTTTACACAAAATTTATAGCTATTTTTTATTTAACTATTGACTTTTTCAAATTATTTTGGTATTATATTAATGTTTCAATCAAAGAAACAAAATGCGGAAGTAGCTCAGTTGATAGAGCGATGCCTTGCCAAGGCATAGGTCGCGGGTTTGAGCCC
>USDL01000004.1 GCA_900553365.1 uncultured Clostridium sp. | reverse complement strand
CAGTTATAATTTTCATAAACCAATTAAGAGAAAAAGTTGGAATAATGTTTGGAAATCCAGAAACGACACCTGGAGGTAGAGCACTTAAATTCTATGCTTCTGTTAGATTAGACATAAGAAAAATAGAAAACATAAAAACAGATGGAGAAGTTACAGGAGCAAGAGCGAGAGTAAAAGTTATTAAAAATAAAGTTGCACCACCATTTAGAGAGGCAGAATTTGATATTGTTTATGGTAAAGGAATTTCAAGAGAAGGAAATATACTAGACTTAGCAGTAAACTTAAATTTAGTTGAAAAATCAGGTGCATGGTTTAGCTACAACGGCGAAAAAATCGGTCAAGGTAGAGAAAATGCGAAAGTTTACATAAAAGAACATAAAGATGTTGCAAAAGAATTAGAAGACAAAATAAGAGATAATTTTAGACAAGCCTTTGAAAAAAGCTTAGGAGATGAAGAGGAAGATCCAGAACAAGAAACTGAACCAGAAGAATAAAAAAGTAAAGAAGTCGAAAGACTTCTTTACTACTAAATAATACTTTTTGGGAAGGAAGAAAATAATGGATTATTTAGAGGAGTTTGACAAGCTAAAATCTAAAGTGCTAAAATATACATTGTATAAAAAAAGAAGTGAAGCAGAAATTAAAAGAAAATTTGCTGAATTTTCAAGCGAAATGTTAGATAATGTTATTGAAGAATTAAAAGAAAATGGATATATTGATGATAATATCTACATTGAAAAAACTGTTAAAGAATATCAAAGACTTAAGAATTTATCTATAAGAGAACTTGAATATAAGTTACTTTCAAAAGGAATTAATAAGAAGGATATAGAAAACTATATTTATAATAATAAAGAGGAACTATTAGAATATGAGATAAATTCAGCAAAAAACATATTTTTGAAAAAGCAAACAATTATGGAAAAAGATGAAATAATAAGCTACTTAAATAAAAAAGGTTATTTAAGCGATAGTATAAAGCTTGCTCAAGAAGATTAAAAACTAAACTAAAAACATTTGAGAATATTAAGGAGATAACATAATAATGAATGAAGTATTAACACTGGAGACTAAAAAATATAGCATAAAATTAGAAAATTTTGAAGGACCACTTGATTTACTTTGCCACTTAGTTGATAAAAATAAAATGGAAATAGATAAAATAAATATAACACAAATTACGGATCAATATATAGAATACCTAAATACTATGGAAAAATTAAATCTAGAAATTGCAAGCGAATTTGTGGTTATGCTATCTACACTTGTATATCTTAAATCAAAGAAACTATTGCCAAGAGAAGTAGAAAATGAGGAAGAAATAACAGAAGAAGAGCTTATAAGAAGAATTATTGAATACAAAAGGTATAAGGAAATAGTAAATAAATTAAGAGATAATTATAATGAGTATTCAAAAAGATACTTTAAAATACCAGAAAAAATAGAGCTTCCAAGTAGAAAACTGGAAAAAAAATATGAAAAAGAGGATATAATAGAGAGTTATAAGGCACTTGTGGAAAGAAATGAAAACAAGAAAAATAAAAATGCAGCCAACATTGAAAAAATTGCAATATTAGAGACAGTAACAGTTGCAAGCAAAGTAAAAGACATATTTAAAGAATTAATAAAAAAGAAAAAATTTATTTTTGGAACACTATGTTCAAGCAAAAAATATACAAAGCTAGAAACAGTAACAGCATTTTCAGGAATGCTTGAATTAAGCAAAAGAAATAAAATCATAACAAATCAAGAAAGAAACTTTGGAGATATATTAGTTGAGAAAAAGTAAATAATCCTTGATTTTTGAGAAACTTTGTGTTACAATAATAAAGTCAATTTTGTAAAGTAAAATAAGAAGTGGAAAGGTGAAGAATATGAAAACGTTATTAATAATAATATATGCAGTTGTAGCAGTTGTATTAACATTTTTAACTTTAGCACAATCAAGCGAAGATGAAGGAGCATCAAGTACAATTACAGGAGGTTCAGGTTCTTTTTATGAGAAAAATAAAGGAAGAACAAAAGAAGGTAGACTTAAAAAAATTACAATTATATTAGGAGTTGTATTTATTGTACTTGCAATCGTACTTGGAATAATATATTAAAAAATAGCCCATTATAGGCTATTTTAGTATAATCCATTTATCCAAATTACTATGTTGGGAAAAATGAGTCCAATTAATGCAATTATGAAAACAACAATGCCGCCAAAGGTATTGTTATTTTTTTTTATTTCAAAAATACCATAGCTTATAGTTCTAATGAAGAAAAGTATAGAAATAATAGCAAAAAATACATACATAAATACATTCTCCTTTAAATTTTGTTATATAAATATCCACTTTGGATGTTAGAATGAACTGTTACTTTAAAAAATGAATTTTGATAATTGCCGAAGCCAATCTGAATCTAGCCATTCTTGCCATGTTGCATATTTTGGAAGCATATATTCACCAAAGCCTGCAATATCAGCATTAAATGATTTTGCAGTTCTATATAAATATGATGAAATATGAGCTTCAAGATAGCTACTTAATGCACCATTTAATTCACTTAAACAATTCTCATTTGTTAAATCAATAGAACTATAAACTGTTGGAACATTACCTGTTACCCAAACTTCACATTCTATATAAGGATACCCATTAACTAATGAAACATTGTTTTTAGTTTTTTTATTCATGTTAATATAAAAAGATATATTATTTGCGGTATCAAATGGGTTTGGAATATTAACAGTAGTATTTTTCAGGTTATTTGTAACAATTAAATGACATAATGTTTCTAAATTATTTAGCTCACCTACTAGTTTATCATCTTTAAAAACTGCAAGTCCCATACTTTCAACTTTGTTTTTTGAGACAATAGGAGTTCCACCAGCAGTATAATTATCATCTAGAACAGATGTGTTTTTAGAACCCTTAGACTGGCTTTCTTTTGTGTTAATACTAGATAAAATGGCTGAAGCTTCTGAAGAATTATTTAAAATATTATAATAAAAATTTGATAGGCTTATATTATCAACATATCCAGTGTATTCACTAGAGTTAAAATTTGCTTCAAAATACTCTGCTGGGTTGGATTCGAAAACAGGGCTAGAATTTTCTAAAAAGGTATAAGCCTCACATTTGCTAATTATAATGTTACAGTCAGGTCTAAGTTCTACACTATTCATTAAAGTATATACAACATCCAATATGCCTTTAGATGCTAGCTCTTCTGATATGATAACAGCTTTACAATGAGAAAGGTTAACTTGTTTACTAATATAGCTATTCATTAAAGAAATTCCAGAATCTATTGTAGAGCAATCAACAGAAATAAGTGTGGAATTATTACTTGAAGAATTATCAGTAGATGTTGAGGTTTCAGATGAATTTAATACAGCAAATTGAATACTAATTTTTAGATTATGAGTGTCTGATGAATCTAATCCCAAAGCAATAGCATAAGCCTTACTTTCAATACCATTTTGTGAGTTACAACCTGTAAGAGAAAATAAAGAAAAAAAGCAAATTATAATTAATAAATATGTTCTTAATTTCATTTTGTACTCCTTCTTTTTTTAAAATTAGCAATCAAAAGAATTACAAAGCTCATGCAAAAAATTAATATAAATGTAAAAGGTCTAAAAATACTTTGAGTAAAGGAATTAACGTTTGCTATATTTGCAAATACTAAACTTCCACCTATTATAATGACGGATATGCTGTATACAAGCTCATTAGAACTACTTAGCTCAAAACTTTTTTTTATTATATAAGTTACCAAATATATGTTAAAACTTAAAAAAGATAAAAATGCTAAAATCCAAACAAGAAAGAAAACAGCATCAATTCTTTGAAAGAAACGACCTAAAGTTGCAAGTCTTGCAATTAAATATAGTGAAAACGATTCATCTGCTTTAAATCCATAAGCAAATGTCATTGTAAGTGCTAAAATAGTCAAAAGGTAATACAACCCACATATTATTATAGTAAAAATTGATATTTTCTTATAATCCTTAGTGTCCTTTAAAAAAGGAGGTAAAAAATATAAATATCCAATAATGTTAAAAGTAAATAAATTAATGGATTGAGTTATAAATAAATTCTTCGCTCCATAACCAAATATAGGAAAAAGTCTTTGCCAAGAAAAATCCCTAATTGAAATGAAAAAAAGTAGAAAGGTCGATAAAACTGTAATAGGAATAACAACTAAATTTGTTCCATATATAGCTTTCAAGCCCGTTCTAGTTGAAATAACAACAGGTACAAAGACAAGCAAAATTAAAAACAAATAACTATAACCAGGGAAGTATATAACATGCAAATCGCTCGCAAAGTACCTTAGGCAAATAATTGAGAAAGCGGTGAAGAAAATAACATATAAAATTGCTACTATATACTTTAATGATTTTCCACCTAAATATTTTGAAATATCTAGTAAATCATAAGTTGGAAAAACCTTGTAAAGTGCTAAAACTATAAACATAAAAATTAAAGATATAATGCTTAAAAATATAACACTAAGCCAAGAGCCAGAACCACAGGAATTGAATATAATTGAGGTTGTATTAAATATTACATTATTACTTAGAACTGCTAAGCTTAAGCCAATAGCTTCAATTCTAGCTATTTTTTGTAGGTTTTCCATAAATACTCCTTTCATTTAGTAATGGAAATTTTCCAGTATTTCCATTTCCTGCTAATTTTTGGTTGCTCCTTAGGCCTTTTTGTATTTAAAAAGTCGCTTCTATGTTCCCTTTTCCATATAGAATGAATAAAATATGAAATAGAGGTGTTAAAGTTAGTAACTGGAATATATGGCTCTAAGTAAGAAACACCAAAAGAGCTCAAGTTACATAGTATTGAAAATTGTGCAAATAGGCCAATCGCAATACCTAAAAAGCCGGTAATATAACCAAGGATGATATACAAAAATTTATAAATTCTAAAAGCAAAGTTAAGTGAAAAATCAGGTATTACAAAAGAACATATACCAGTAATTGCTACAATAATAATTGATATAGGACTAACTAGATTTGCACTTACAGCTGCATCACCTAATATTAAAGCACCAATTATTCCAATGGTTGGCCCAATAGGTGATGGAATTCTAAGCCCAGCTTCTCTAATGAGCTCAAATGAAAATTCCATGAATAAAACCTCAAAAATAACAGGAAATGGCACGCTATTTCTTGAGCTAGCAATGGTAAATAAAAGTGCTGTTGGCACTAGCTCAGTATGAAAGTTTAGAATTGCAATATATAGCCCAGGTAAAAGTAATGTTGTAAACGCTCCCATAAGACGTATTATTTTTAGTAAATTCGAATATTGATGTTTTAGATTCAAATCTTCGGGTGATGATAAGAAATCTATTAAAACCCCAGGAGCAATGAGCGAGTAAGGAGAACCATTAACAAGTATTACAACCCTTCCTTCAAGTAGATGATTAGCTGCTTTATCAGGCCTTTCAGTTGAAACCATTTGAGGCAAAGCAATACTACTATTATCTTGTATTAATTGTTCAACATTTCCAGAGGAAATTACATAATCAACATCTAAATTAGAAAGACGATATTTTACTTCAGCAACTAAAGAAGAGTTTGCAATATTTTTCATGTAGCAAATAGCAACTTTTGTTTTACTAGCACTTCCTACTATGGTATTTTCTATTATTAAATCAGGAGTATTAATTAGCCTTCTAAGAATGGAAGTATTTGTTCTTAACTTTTCAACAAAAGCCTCCTGAGAGCCTCTAACAACAATTTCATTTTTAGGAGATTCTATGCCTCTTGAATCATAACCTTTAACATCAATGGAAAAAGCAATATTTAGTGTGTCGATAAAAAGAGCACAATCACCAGAACTTACAGTTGAAGCAACTTCAGAAAATTTTGTAATTTTTTTTACAGAACTTTGTGGAATAAGCTTATTAAATATATAATCTTCAACATTAATTTTTTGTACTTTTTTAAATTCAACGCCATTTTTGGTATGATTTATTTTAGAAGTATCTTTATTCTCCATTAAAGGACGTAAAAGAAAATTATTAACAAGCTGAGAGCTAATCATTCCATCAATTCCAACAAATAAGGCTTGGTATTTTTTACCTAGCACATCAACCTGGAATGGACGCATAAGAATGTCACTATTAATTAAAGTGTTATATTGCACTCTTAGATAATCGTAGTTGCGACTCAAATTTGGGTATATATCATGGTCAGGTAGAAAAGAGTCTGGTAAATCAACATCTTTGCTATTAGCATTATTCTCACTTAAAACAAAATTATATTGCTCAGAAGGAGTATATACAAAACAATTTTTTAACAATTTAGTAAATTTATTCATAAAATAAGTTTTCCCTTTTTATTTAAAAAATATACGAAAATTGCTTGACTATTTTTTTTAGGTTTGATATTATTTAATTATTAAAAATGATGGGGGTGAAATAATGAAAAAAACATTAAAAATAGTATTATTAGCAGCTGTAATGTTATTAGCAGTATTAACTTTAACAGGTTGTGGAAATAAATTAGTTGCAACAAGAGAAGTTGAAGCAACAGAAACAACTCCAAAATTTAAAGAAGAAACAGTTGTAACTTTCAAAAAAGATAAAGTTAATAACATAAAAATGACATTTACTTTTGAAGATAAGGATGCAGCTAAAAAATACGTTGATGAATTCAATGCAATGATTCAATTTGCAAAAGCTTTTGCAGAAGATGGAGAATTAAATTTCCCAGAATTAAAACAAAGAGGTAAAAAAGCTATAATGAATCTAGACGCAAAAACTTATGCTGAATTAGTAGGTGATTCTGAAGAAGCAAACATGACTAAAGACGAAATAAAAACAACTTTAGAAGAGCAAGGCTACAAAGTAAAATAAATTTTTGAAAACAAAAACCAGATTTATCTGGTTTTTTGTTTTGCCTTCAAATTATAACATGCCAAAAATAAATATGCTTTGCCTACTTGCATAAAACGAATTTATATAATATAATACAACATATTTATATTTTACAATATACTTATAAAAGGAGGAAAAAATATGTGTGGAATAGTAGGATATATTGGAAAAAAGAAGGCAACACCAATATTATTACAAGGATTAAAAAGATTAGAATACAGAGGTTATGATTCAGCAGGTATTGCTGTAATTGAAAATGGAAAAATTGAAGTAAAAAAAGATAAAGGTAGAGTAAGCAATTTAGAGGCAATACCAGGAATAGAAGACCTAAAAGGCACAATAGGAATTGCACATACAAGATGGGCAACACATGGTAAACCATCAAAAGAAAATTCACATCCACATACAGATATGGACGGTTTATTTGCTGTTGTACATAATGGAATTATAGAGAATTATCATGAGTTAAAAGAAAATTTGATAGAAAAGGGATATAAGTTTGTATCACAAACAGATACAGAAATTGTTCCAAATTTAATAAACTATTACTATAAACAAGATAAAACAAATGATGATATGAAATTCTTAAGAGCTGTAAGAAATGCATGTATGGATTTAAAGGGAAGTTTTGCATTAGAAATAATTTCAGGTGAGCAACCAGATAAAATGATAGTTGTTAGAAAAGATAGCCCATTAGTTATAGGCAAAGGCAATGGAGAAAACTATATAGCATCAGATATACCAGCAATACTTTCATACACAAAGGATTTCTATTTCTTAAATGATTGCGAATTTGCGGTATTGACAACAAATAATATTAAATTTTATGATACTGAATTAAAAGAAATAAAGAAAACAACAAAAAGTATTGAATGGGATAGTAAAGGTGCAGAAAAAGATGGATATGAACATTTCATGTTAAAAGAAATAAATGAGCAACCAAAAGCTATAAGAGAAACAATAGGAACAAGACTTAACAACTCAAAAGTTCATTTTGATGAATTAAACTTTACTAAAGAATACTTAGAAAGTTTAAACAAAATATATATAGTAGCTTGTGGTACAGCAATGCATGCAGGTATAGTTTCAAAGAATATTTTTGAAAAACTTTGCAAGATACCAGTTGAAGTAGATATAGCTTCAGAGTTTAGATATAGAGATCCACTAGTAGATGAAAAAACTTTAACAATATATATCAGCCAATCAGGAGAAACAGCAGATACAATCGCAGCATTAAAACTTGCAAAATCAAAAGGTGCAAAAACACTTGCAATATCAAATGTTATTGGAAGTTCAATAACAAGAGAAGCAGATTACTCAATATATACACATGCAGGACCAGAGATTGCAGTAGCTTCAACAAAAGCATATACATCTCAAATAACAATTTTAACACTAATTGCTTTATACTGTGCTGAAACATTACAAAGAGTAGATGAAAGCAAAATTGAAACATTAAAGAGTGATTTACTAAAATTACCTTCAAAAGTAGAAGAAGTATTAAAAAATATCGCAGAAGTAAAGAAATTTGCAAAGAAAGTATATAAAGAAAGAGATATGTTCTTCTTAGGAAGAGGAGTAGACTATGCAGTAAGCTTAGAAGGTTCTTTAAAACTTAAAGAAATTTCATATATCCATTCAGAAGGATATGCTTCAGGAGAATTAAAACATGGCCCAATAGCTTTAATAGATAATGGAGTAACAGTTATTGCAACAATAACAGATAAAGACCTAGTAGAAAAATCTATTAGTAATGTTCAAGAAGTAATAACAAGGGGAGCAAAGGTATTGGCAGTTACAAATCAAAACATAGAAAATAAAGGATTTGAAGCAATAATTAAAATACCAGAAATCTCAACAGAGCTATCACCAGTGCTTTCAATAATACCATTACAATTATTAGCATATTATATTTCAAAAGAAAAAGGTTTGGATGTTGATAAACCAAGAAACCTTGCAAAATCAGTAACTGTAGAATAATAAATTAGAATCATGAATAATGAGTCTTTCGTTATTCATGATTCAATAGTAAGGGAGTGAAAAAATGTACGCATATATAAACGGAAGAATTGCAGATAAAGCAAACAATTATGTTGTAATTGATTGCAGCGGTGTAGGATATAGAATATTTATGTCACCAAATATTATTGAAAAATTGCCAGATGTTGGAGAAACACAAAAGGTATATACATATTACTATGTAAGAGAAGATAACATTAGCTTATATGGCTTTTTAACTAATGAGGAATTACGTATGTTTGAATTACTATTATCAGTAAGTGGAATAGGAGCAAAATTAGCAATACAAATACTTTCAAGCATAACACCATCAAGTTTTGCATTAGCAGTAATTTCAAATGATGTGTCTAAAATAGTAAAAATTCCTGGAATTGGTAATAAAACCGCAGCAAGGATTATATTAGAATTAAAAGATAAAATAAAAACAGAACAAGCAGTAAATAATGATACAAAAGTTGTAGAAGCAATGTATGTAGAAGAAAAGGATTCAGAAGCAATTACAGCTTTGCAAGTATTAGGATATACAAGAAAAGAAATAGAAAAAGCCCTAGAAAAGATAGAAACAAAGAGTTTAACAGTAGAAGAAATAATAAAAAAGGCATTATCAGTATTAGGAAATTAATAGAATTTATACAAAATTAGGGAAGTGAAAAATATGGAACCACTAGCACACAGAGTAAGACCAACAAAATTGGAAGAATTTGTAGGACAAGAAGAGATACTTGGTAAAGATAAAATATTATATAGAACAATAAAAGCTGATAGACTAACAAGTGTAATTTTATGGGGACCAACTGGTTGCGGGAAAACATCGATAGCAAAAGTGATAAGTAATACAACTAAATACAAATTTATACAATTAAATGCAGTAACTGCGGGAGTGGCAGATATAAAAAATGCAGTAGAGGAAGCTAAAAATTTATTCCTAAATCCATCAGGAAAGTGCATTTTATTTATAGATGAGATTCATAGATTTAACAAACTTCAACAAGATGCTTTACTTCCATTTGTAGAAAATGGAACAATAATATTAATAGGAGCAACAACTGAAAATCCATATTTTTCAGTTAATAAAGCGTTAATATCAAGGTCAATGGTGGTAAAATTAAAGCCATTAACTTATGAGGATATATTTAAAATTTTAAAAAATGCTTTAATAAATAAAGATGGTTTAGGAAATTATAAAATTAGCATTGAAGATGAAACACTAGAGGCAATAGCAAAATTATCATCAGGAGATGTAAGAACAGCACTAAATACATTAGAACTTGCAGTTCTTACAACAGAAATGAATAAAGATGGAACAATAGAAATAACTAAAGAAATTGCAGCAGAATGTATGGGCAAGAAAAAAGCAATGTTTGATAAGGCAGGAGATAGCCATTATGATAATATAAGTGCATTTATAAAATCCATGAGGGGAAGCGATTCAGATGCAACAATATTTTATTTAGCTAGAGCAATAGATGGCGGAGAGGATCCAGTATTTTTAGCAAGAAGAATTGTAATTGCAGCAGCAGAAGATGTAGGTTTAGCAAATCCTAATGCTTTAGTTGTTGCAACATCAGCAATGCAGGCTGTTGCAAATGTTGGAATGCCAGAAGCGAGAATTATACTTGCAGAAGCGGCTTTATATGTGGCCCTTTCTAAAAAATCAAACTGTGCATATTTAGCAATAGATAAAGCTTTAGCAGATGTATCAAGTAAAGATACTGGCGAAATACCAATGCACATAAGAAATGCACCAGTAAGTGGAATGAGCGAATTTGGCTATGGTGTGGGCTACAAATACCCACATGACTATCCAAACCATAGAGTTGAACAACAATATTTACCAGATAAAATGAAAAATACAAAATATTTTATAAAAGATGAAACGGTTGATGAAATATAGTTTTTTTCATTATATTGTTGTATTTAAAAAAATTTTTTGATATAATACCAACATATGAAAAGGAGGAAATTAATGGTAACTTTAGAAGATGTAAAGAATAATCCAGAGGTACAAGAGCTAGTTATTGGAGCACAAAAACAATTAGATGCTTTAGGATATACAGAACACTCACAAAGACATGTTAGTATAGTTTCAAATAGAGCAGGAAAAATTTTAGAGACTTTAGGCTATGATGAACACAGGGTTGAACTTGCCAAAATTGCAGGTTATTTGCATGATATAGGAAATGGCGTAAATAGAGTTGACCATGCTCATTCAGGCGCAATTTTAGCATATAACATTCTAAAAGATATGGGAATGGACGTAAAAGATAGAACAGAGATAATGTCTGCAATAGGAAATCATGATGAAACAACAGGAACAGCTGTTAGTGATATTTCAGCGGCATTAATATTAGCTGATAAATCAGATGTACACAGAGACAGGGTTGTAAATAAGAATTTAACAAGATTTGAAATACATGATAGAGTAAACTATGCTGTTACAGAAGCAAACCTAAAAATAGATAAGGAAGATAGAAAAGTAATATTAGATTTAACTATTGATACTAAAATATGCCCAGTACTAGATTACTTCGAAATATTTATGGATAGGACAATGATGAGCAAATATGCTGCAAAGTACTTAAATATCTGGTTTGAGCTTATTATAAATAATACAAGATTATTATAAAATAATTAAACAGAAAGGATTTGAATAACGTGAAAAAGCACACAAAGACAATAACAATTATTATAATTTTAGTTTTAGCACTTTTAATGTTCGCATCTTTTTTTGGAGTATACAAGAAAAATGAAAATGGAGAAAAAGTAAATTTACTGCCAAACCTAAAATTAGGAATGGAATTTGGTCAAACAAGAACAATTACAGCAAATGTAAGTGAACAAACAACAAAAACAATATATGATGCTGAAGGAAACATTATAACACCAGAAGATGGAGTAGAATATACTGAAGAGGCTGGTTATAAAACTGTTGAAACACCAGTAAATGATGCATCAATAAAGACATTAGAAAACTATAGAAAGACAAAGGACATTATTGAAAAAAGATTAGAAGGAAATAATATAGCAGACTTTAATATAGAACTTGATGAAAAAACAGGTCAAATAAAATTACAAATACCTGAAAATGAAAGTGCCGATGAAATAGAATATTTAATCAAAAATACTGGTAGCTTAATTTTATTAGATAGCGAAACATTTGAAGTAGTATTTGATAATAGCTATTTTGATAAAGCAGAAGTTATGAGAAGCCAAGGAGATATTGAAACAGGAATATTTTTACAATTATCTTTTAATGAAGAAGGAACAAAAAGAATCAATGAACTAGCAGATATATACAAAACAACAACAGAAGAGCAAACAGATGAAACAGGAGAAACAAAACAAGTTGAAAAATCAAAATCAGTATGGGTTATATTAAACGATTCATTCTTAGGAGCAACAGTGTTACCTAATATTGTATATGATGGTAAAATAATACTAACATTTGCTGCATCAAGCGATACAAAAGAATTAAATGAAGCAGTTAAATCTGCAAGTCAGCAAGCAGTATTATTAAATTCAGGAACAACACCGCTACAATATGAATACTCAGATGAAGTTGTTGAAACAAACATAACAACTCAATCAATATTGTTGTATTTATCAGCAATAGGAATGGTATTCTTACTAGCGTATGCATATTTAATAATAAAATTTAAAGCAAAAGGATTTATCTCAATATACTTCCAAGTAGGATATTTAGCAGTATTATTATTACTACTAAGATTAACAAGTGTAACAATAACAATGGAAGGAATGGCAGCAATAATAATATCATTGATATTAGATTATATATTTACCTATATTACATTAACAAATTTAAATACAGAAGTAGAAGGAATGTATAAAAAATCAAATTTACAATTTTTATTTAATTCACTACCAATATATATTATTGCATTAGTATTTACCTATGGAAAATTAACATATATAAATAGCTTTGGAATGACCTTATTCTGGGGAATAATTATGGTATATTTATACAATTATGTATTCACAAAGTATATATATGAAAACCTAAGTGAAAAATAAAAAACAGCTTCAAAGCTTTGTTTTGAAAGAAAGGAATAATGTAGAAATGAAAATCGCAAAGAAAATATTATTAGCCATAAGTATAATTATTATTGTAGTAGGAATGTTTGTATTAGGTAGATATGGATTTAACTATGCAAATGGTTATACAAAAAATATTTTACTTGAAACAGCAAAACACTATAAATTTGTTGCTAGTTTATCAACAGCAATTATTTTAGTATATTTTGTTATAAGATATAATAAACAAGGAGTATTGAAAGTTCTTGCAACATCAATACTTGGAATATTAGGAACAGTATTATTTACATTAGCCGTTATAGCTATTGTAAGGATGCCAGTAACAAAAATATTTTTCCCAATTATTCTAACTTCTTATGTTTTAAGTATAATAGCTTTATCCGCTAATTTTGAAGAAAACACTTAATTTTCACAAAATTAAAAAATCCTTAATATATTATATTAGGGATTTTTTAGGAGATGAAAAAAGTGTTTAAAAAAATAATAAGAAAAATATATAGAAACAAAGAAAATATTACTGTAAAGGAAATGCTTGAGATTATTAAAACAAATAATAATGTAACATTATTAGATGTTAGGAGTAATCAAGAATATAAAGAGGGACATTTAGCACGGAAGTGTTAATATTCCTGTATTTGACTTAAACAAAAATGTAACAAGAATAATAAATAAGGATAATATAGTAATTGTTTATTGTAGTGCTGGAATAAGAAGCAAAAGGGCAATGGAAATATTAAAAAAACAAGGATATAAAAATTTATATAATATAGAAGGCGGAATACAAAATTTATGAATGATATATTAAAAAAAGCAAAGAAAAACATGTTATTAAAAGAAAAATATTTATCAAAATATGCATTTAAATCAAAGGATGGAACATGGTTAAAAGAAGATGCTGAAGATATTAGACCAATATTTTATAGAGATATTGATAGAATAATTCATTCATCAGGATATGCAAGGTATATTGATAAAACACAGGTATATTCTTTTATCCAAAACGACCATATAACAAGAAGAGTATTACACGTACAATTAGTATCAAAAATAGCAAGAACGATAGGAAGAAGTCTAAAATTAAATGAAGATTTAATAGAGGCTATAGCACTAGGACATGACATTGGTCATACACCTTTTGGGCATAAAGGTGAAAGTTTACTTAATTCAATATGTGAAAAAGAAAAAATTGGATACTTCTGCCATAATGCACAAAGTGTTAGAATTTTGGAAGACATAGAAGGATTAAACATTAGCATGCAAACGCTAGATGGAATTTTGGCACATAATGGAGAAATTCTAAAAAACAAATATGAGCATAACATTACCAAATCAAAAGCAGAGTTTGAAAGAGATTTATACAATGCTTTCCATGAAAAGGATTACAGTAGAAAAATAATACCAATTACAATAGAAGGAAGTGTTGTAAGACTATCAGACGTTATTGCATATATTGGACGTGATATAGAAGATGCCATAACACTAGGAATAGTTGAAAGAGATGAAATTCCAGAATATCCAAGAAAAATTATTGGAGATAACAATTCAAAAATAGTTGACACATTAATAAAAGATGTAATCATAAATAGTTTTGATAAACCATACTTAAGCTTTTCAAAAGACGTATTTGAAGCATTAATGGAATTAAAAGACTGGAACTATGAAAAAATATACAATTCTGAAAAGGCAAATGTTAATTATGATAAGATAGAAAAACTATGCATAAGATTATATTACTTTTACTTAGAAAAACTAAGCGAAGTTAATGTAAAAGAAGAACTAAAGAAAAATACAATAACTTCATCAGAAAGAATACTATATCATTTTGTAAATAAAATGATGGAAAGACCAGATGAAAACATAAAAAGAGTAATAATAGACTATATTGCAGGCCAGACCGATAAATTTTTCTTAAATGAATGTGAATTGTATTTGGAATAAAATTTAAGAACTTAAAATTGAATAAGATGAATCCCAAAATAATTTTGAATAAAAAGATATTTAAAACAAATTGTAAACAACATTACAATTTGTTTTTTTTCGTCAAAACTTCCCATTTTTCATCGAAGGAAAAGCCTAAAAAACCTAGAATATATTAGGTATACAATAAAAATAGGAGGGATTTTTTTTGAAGGTTACATATAATGAAATAGACAAGCTTTTAACTTTGCAAATAACAGAAGAAATAGACCATCATTATGCAGAAAAAATAAGAACAAGAGCAGACTTTGAAATACAAAAATACATACCTAAAAAATTAGTTATAGATTTTGCAAAAGTAAGCTTTATGGATAGTGCAGGAATAGGAATGATATTAGGAAGATATAAGTTAATAACAATGTTTGGAGGAACAATGAGCATGAAAAATGTTTCGCCAACTGTTAAAAAAGTTTTTGAAATGTCAGGAGTAACGAAAATAATACCAATAATTGAAGAACAAGGAGGAACAAAAATTGGAAAATGTGTATGAAAATAAAATGAAACTTGAATTTTTGAGCAAATCTAGTAATGAAGCATTCGCCAGAATTACAGTTGCAAGTTTTGCAGCACAGCTTGATCCAAGCATAGAAGAAATTTCAGACATAAAAACTGCCGTATCAGAAGCAGTTACAAATAGCATAATACATGGTTATGATAACAAAATTGGTGTAATACATATTGAATGTACTTTATTTGCAAATTCCATAGAAATAATAATTACTGATGACGGCAAGGGAATAGAAAATATAGAAAAAGCAAAAGAGCCACTATATACAACTAAGCCAGAATTGGAAAGGTCGGGAATGGGCTTTACCATTATGGAAAATTTTATGGACGAGCTAAAAATTGAATCTGCTCTAGGTGAAGGCACAAAAATTACAATGAAAAAAGTAATTAATAATTAAAGCGGAGGAAATATGTTCGAGGTAGAAACAGAAGATATTATTAGGGCGCAAAACAAATCACAAGAGGCTCTATCGAAAATTGTTGAAGCAAATACGGGTTTAGTATGGAGCATAGTAAAAAGATTTTCCGGAAGAGGATATTTGCAAGAAGATTTATACCAAATTGGATGTATAGGCTTGATAAAAGCGATTCAAAGGTTTGATATAAACTATAATGTACGAATATCAACTTATGCAGTTCCATATATTATACGGTGAGATAAAAAGATTTATAAGAGATGATGGACCTATAAAAATAAGCAGAAGTATAAAAGAACTGGCAACCAAAATAAATGAAATACAAAGACAAAACATTAATAAAACAGGAGAAGAACTACAAATAAATGAATTAGCAGATATATTAAATGTAAATAGAGAAGAAATAGTAGTTGCATTAGATGCAAATCAAAAAATAGAATCAATAGATGAGGAGATTTATGATGATACAGGCGGAGAAACCAAAATATCAAGGATAAGTACAAATAAGGATGAAACTGGAAATATAATAAATAGCTTGTGTATTCAAGAATTACTAAGTAGTTTAAGCAAAAGAGATAAACAAATAATAATACTTAGATATTATAAAGGCAAAACACAAAACGAAGTTGCTAAAATGCTTGGAATAACTCAGGTTCAAGTATCTAGAATAGAAAAGAAACTCTTAAGGGAAATGCGTGAAAAAATTGCATAAAAGGGGGTAAACATGAAAAAAATAATTGTATATATTTTAGGATTTGTATTGCTATGTTTCTTGCTACCTGTAATATTTACACAAAAACAGCAAAAAATGGATGTAGCAACATCTACAAATAATGAAAATGCAATACAAAATACAGAACCAGAAAAAAATGAAGAACCAACCCAAACAGAAAATAGAACAGTTAAACTGCTACATGCCAAGACAGGAGAAATTGAAGAACTTCCAATGGATGAATACTTATATGGTGTTGTATCAGCAGAAATGCCTGCAAATTATCAAGAAGAAGCACTAAAAGCTCAGGCCATAGTTGCAAGAACATATACAGCATATAAAATGTATAAGGGAAGCAAACATGAAAATGCTGATATTTGTGACGATTCAACCTGTTGCCAAGCATGGATTTCAAAAGAGGATAGATTTGCAAAATGGAATGAAGAACTAAGAGAAGAAAATTGGGAAAAAATTAATACAGCAGTAAATGATACTACAGGAAAGATTATAACATATAATGGAGAGCCAATAAATGCTTTTTTCCACTCAAACAGTGGAGGAACTACTGAAACAGTAGCAAACGTATGGGGAGGAAGCAATTATCCATATTTGCAAAGTGTTGAAACTTCTGGAGAAGATGGATATACACAATATAGTTCAACTGTAACATTAACAAAAGAAGAGATACTGGCAAAAATAAGAGAAAAATACCCAGAAACTGTTATAGATTGGAACGTAGAAAATCCAGTGAGTATTACAGAATATACAGAAAGTGGAAGAGTAAAAACAATACAGTTTGGAAACACAAGCATATCTGGAGTTGAGGCAAGAACTATATTTGGGCTAAAATCAGCAAAATTTAATATAGAAATTGGGGAAAGTGTTACATTTAATGTAGTAGGATATGGCCATGGTGTAGGACTAAGCCAAACAGGTGCAGATTCAATGGCAAAAACAGGAGCTAGTGCAGAGCAAATAATAAATCATTACTATACAGGAGTAAAAATAGAGAACATTTGAATAAAAACCAAAAATTGGTACATAATTTAACTAAAGATATTAAAGGAGGAAAACAAAATGAGAAAGAAAGTTAACAATGCACTAAAGAAAATATTAATAATATATGGAGGGATACTGTTAATTTTAGCAATTACATGTATTATTGTGTATATCTCTTATAATAAAAAGGTTAAAGAATCAGCAAAACAAAGCTTATTAGCAGCAGAAAAATTAACAGCTATAGTGCCAAATAATGATATATTTGCAGAAGCAAGTACAGAAATTAGTAAAACAATAAATGAAGCCATAGAAGAAACAAAAAATGCAGTCATAGAGAATCAAACAGAACAAGCAGATAATGAGAATATAAATAACGAGGCAGAAAATCAAGTTATTGAGACGCAAAACACACAGCCAGATCAAAACATAGAACCAGTTGCAGTAGTGGAAGAGCCTGTGAAGGAATTAGAATTTATGTATCCTGTAGAAGGGGAAATATTAAAAGAATTTGCCATAGATAATTTAGTTTTTTCAGAAACTTTGCAAGAATGGGTTGTTCATAAAGGAATAGACATAAAAGCACCAAGAACAACAGTAGTAAAATCAGCAGAGGAGGGAACAATTCAAGCAATAAAAAATGATCCAAGATATGGCTTAACAATAATTGTTGAACATAGAGATGGATTCAAAACCATATATTCAAACCTATTAACTACAGAATTTGTAAAAGAGGGAGAAAATGTAAGCAAGGGACAAAGCTTAGGAACAGTAGGAAATTCAGCAGCCTTTGAAATAGCTGATGAACCACACTTACACTTTGAAATGACAAAGGATGATGAAACAATAGATCCAAAACTATATTTAAAATAAAAGCATAAGATAAGGAACGGGGGTTAATACCCTCGTTCTTTATAATTCGACATTTTAAGCTCATTTTTGCAAAAAAATGTTTATTTTATTGCAATTTTGTGATAAAATACTAAGGGTGTAGTTTTTTAACCCAAAAGGGAGGAAATATGTTAGAACTTAAAAATATATGTTTTGAAAGAGATAACAAAAAGATTTTAAATAATATAAATCTAAGACTTGAAAATGATAAGTTTTATGTAATAACAGGCCCAAATGGTTCTGGCAAGTCTACACTTGCAAAAATCATAATGGGAATAAATAAACAAGATAGCGGACAAGTTATTCTTGATGGTAAAGATATAAGTAATTTACCTATAAATGAAAGAGCAAAACTTGGAATAGGATTTGCATTTCAACAACCAGTTAAATTTAAAGGAATTACAGTATATGATTTAATCAAGCTATCAGCAGGAAAAACAATAACTAAAAAAGAAGCATGTGATATTCTTTCAAGAGTTGGATTATGTGCTAAAGAATATGTTGATAGAGAAGTAAATGCTTCACTTTCAGGAGGCGAATTAAAAAGAATTGAAATTGCAACCGTTGCAGTTAAAAATTCAAAACTTACAATATTTGATGAGCCAGAAGCTGGTATAGATTTATGGAGTTTTAACAATCTAATTAAAATTTTTGAAAATATGAGGGAAACAACAAAAGGCACAACAATAATAATTTCGCATCAAGAAAGAATATTAAATATAGCAGATAAAATAATACTATTGAACAATGGAGAAGTAGAAAAAATAGGAGAATCAAAAGAATTAATGGGAAATATTTTATCAAAAGCAAATTGCTGCAGGTTAGGAGGAGAAGCCTAATGGAACAAGTAGATAAAGATTTGTTAAAAGAAATTTCAAATATAGATGGACAAATTGAAGGTGCATACAACATTAGAAAAAATGGAAAAGGAATAGAAAGAAAAGTTACAGAAAATGTAAATATTGTAACAAAACAGGATAAACCAGGAATAGATATATATGTAAAAGAAAACACAAAATTTGAATTTGTTCACATACCAGTAATAATAACAGAAAGTGGCTTAAATGACGTAGTATATAATGATTTCTATATTGGAAAAAATGCTAATGTTGTAATAATTGCAGGTTGCGGAATACACAACGACCACCATAAAGATTCTCAGCATGATGGAATTCATAGATTCTTTTTAGAGGAAGGTTCAAAAGTAAAATACATCGAAAAACATTATGGAGAAGGCTCAGGAGATGGAAAAAGAATACTAAATCCAGTAACAGAAGTACATTTAAAAGAAGGCAGCAATATGGAAATGGAGACAGTTCAAATAAAAGGAGTAAATTCTACAGTAAGAACAACAACAGGAATATTAGAAGCCAACACAAGTTTAGTTATATTAGAAAAGATAATGACAGATGGAAATCAAACTGCAAAAACAATATTTAATGTAGAACTAAATGGAGAAAATTCAAGTACAAAAGTAACATCAAGGTCAGTAGCAACAGAAAAATCAGTTCAACAATTTGAATCACATGTTTTAGGAAATTCAAAATGCTTCGGTCATGTAGAATGTGATGCAATAATAAAAGATGATGCAAAAGTAATAGCAATACCATCAATAACAGCAAACTATGTTGAAGCAAATTTAGTACATGAAGCAACAATAGGAAAAATTGCAGGAGAACAACTTATGAAATTAATGACACTAGGATTAGACGAAAAACAAGCAGAACAAGAAATAATTAATGGATTTTTGAAGTAAATTCAAAAAATATTCCATAAATACTTGTAATTTTAGTAAAATTATGCTAAACTAAGTAATAGTGAATTTTAATAAACATTTTTAGGAGGTGCTATAAAATGGCAAAGTGCGAAATATGCGATAAATCAGTTAATTATGGAAATAAATTAAGTATAACACGTTCACATATAAGTAAGAGAACAACTAGAACATTCAAACCAAACGTTAGAACAGTAAAAGCAATGGTAGATGGACAACCAAAAAAAATTAATGTTTGTACAAAATGCTTACGTTCAGGAAAAGTAACAAAGGCTTAATTAAAAAAATAGAGCAAGTTTATCTTGCTCTTATTTTGTATGTAACTTAAATTACATTCTTTCGAAAAGCTAAATTAATTTTTTTTTCTGGTATTTATTTTTCTTTAACACCAAAAATTAGCTTTACAAACCCCCTTAAAAATTTAGGAACTTTTTTAACTACAATTGTCATAATCTTTACACACTCCTTTTATATAGATTAACAGCAAAGCCAAGATAAGCCAAGGCATACTACAATAAGACCAATAAGAAACAACCAACCTGTAAAAGGAAGCAATATAACCAGAAGAATTCCTAAACCTAATCCAATAAAACATACAGCCAAAGTCTTTTTAAAAATTCTCATAGAATACCTCCTTAATATAATATATAATATTAAATTTTATGTAAAATTGTGAAAGAAAGGATATAAATGATACTAGATTTAATTTATCCACCAGTTTGTGGAATATGCGAAAAAATAAACAAAAAAAGACTATGCAAGAAATGCGAATTACTAATAAAAGAATATGAAATAAATAAAATTGAAAAATGCAGGAACAAGTATTTTGACTATCAAATAAAACTCTATAAATATGAAAATATAATAAGAGATAAAATAATAGATTACAAATTTCATGAAAAAGCGTATTTAAGTGCAACTTTTGAAAAAATGATTATAAAAAATGAAAAAATATATAGTTTTTTAAAAAAATATGATATAATATTATACGTTCCTATGTTCAAAAAACATAAGCTTTTAAGAGGCTATAATCAAGCCGAATTAATAGCAAAACGAATAAGTAAAACACTAGGAATTCACCTTGAAAAAAACAACTTAATAAAGATAAAAGATACTAAAAAGCAAAGTACATTAACAAAAGCGCAAAGAAGAATAAATATAAAAAACGTATTCAAAGTATCAAAACCGGAAAAAATAAAGAATAAAAGATTAATACTGTTTGATGATATTTATACTACAGGAAGCACAGCAAATGAATGTAGTAAAGTAATAAAAAAAGCAGGAGCAAAGGAAATCGCAATCGTTACAATCGCAGTGGATTAAACAAAGGAGGTACAATGGAGGATTTAGTTGAAAGTATATTAGATTATGTTAGAGCAGATTATACTGATTATGCAATAATGATAAATGGTGAATGGGGAAGCGGAAAAACTTATTTTTGGAATAACAAAGTAAAACCCAAAATTGATGGAATGCAATTTAATGGGAAAAAATATTCAACAATTTATATGTCTTTATATGGTATATCAAACCTTGAGGAAATTAGTAAAAAAATATTCATAGAAACTACACAACTAATGGATAAAAATGTAAAAAAACACATAGACACTACAGGCAAATATACAATACCTGAATATGCAAAAACAGGGCTAAACATGGCCAACTCATTTGGTGTAAATACTAGTGAAAAGATAAATTATGAAAAGTTCTTCGCAACTGATGATAAAGTTTTATGCTTTGATGACTTAGAAAGAGCTAATGTTGATGTTATAGACATATTAGGATATATAAACAACTTTGTTGAACATGACCACATAAAAACAATAATTATATGTAATGAAAAGGAACTTTCAACAAAACTAAAAAATACTAACCTTGAAATGAAAACTTTTATAGCAACATACTTGCTAGATAAACAAGGAGAACTTGGCAACAACGATAAACCAATGGTTGAAAGAATTCAAGATAAAATTGAATATGTATTTGATAAAGCAAATGATTACGAAAGAATAAAAGAAAAATTAATAGGTGAAACCTTTGAATATAGACCAGAATTTAATTATATTATAAATGGAATTTTAATGAGGTATGAAAATGATAAGGAATTAATACGATTTTTAAGAGAAAACACACCATACATTATTAATACCTTCAATAAAAGCGGAACGAGAAACCTTAGAATATTAAAACATTCCCTAAATGATTTCAAGAAAATTTTTGGAATGGTAAATAAAAACTACCCAAATACAAATTATAGAGTATTACAAACAATGCTAATATTTACAATTGCAATATCATTTGAGATTAAATCAGGTAAAATTACAAAAGATAAATTTGTAAATATTAAAAACAATGAAGAATATAAATCAATAGTAATATCATCAAAAGTATTTATGGATAATAGACAATTCTATATAAAAGAATTTGATAACAACTATTATTACAACTTTAAAGCAGAATACAGATTCTTTAAATTCATAGAAATGTATGTAAGAACAAGAATTTTTGATACAAGAAAATTCAAGGAAGACATGGAAGATATTATAAACACAGTTGATACAGAAAAATTACCAGGTTATAAAAGATTACTAACTGAAGAATTTTGGAAAATATCAGACGACCAATTCCCAGAAGTAATTGAATCTGTAATTGAAGCCGTAAAAAAAGGTGAAATAAAGTTAATTGATACTACAAAGCTATTTATATATTTCACATATTTTGTTCAAAAAGGACTTATAAACTATGATATGTTTACAATAAAAACAATATTCTTTACAGGAATGAATTTAGCTTCATTAAATTCGGAATATATAGATAATTCAGATTTTGAGTTAAACAGCCTATCATTTGGCGAGAAAAACCTAGATATTGAAGATATTTTAGCACATTTCTATATGCTAAACCAAACACTTAAAGACAAAATGTACACAGAAAAGGCAAATGATGTATTAAAATCTATCCCAATGAAAATGGAAACATTTTACGAAAAATTTGATGAAGAATGTATGGATATTCCAATATTAAAATATTATGATCCATATCAATTATTCCAAAGAATATCATGTGCAAGTAATGAAGATATAATGGGAATAAAAGAAAAACTATTAGAAAGAGCAAAAAAATACACAAAAGAATTAAAACCAGAATTAAAAAATATTGCTAAATTAAAAGAAATAATAGAACAATATTTGAAGGGAAAAGAAAAGAGCATAAAAATAGTAATGCTTGGAGAACTTCAAAAAGACTTAGAGAATATTATATCAATATTAAGTGAAGTAGAAGAGTAAAATATAAATAAAGGAGCAGTTTATGGAAGAACTAGAATTAAAATATTATTTTAAACATTTAGATGAATTTTCTAATAAAGAAATTTTTAAAAACTGTACTTATGTATGGGAAGCATTAAACAAAATAAATGATTACCTAAATGAAAAAATTGTAAAAACAAATATGCAAATAAATAAAGCAAAAGTTGGAGAGTTTTGCTCAATAACAGGAAATTATTTTATTGATGAAGGAACTAAAATTGGAAGTAATGTAACTATACAAGGTCCAGTAATTATTGGAAAAAATGTTGAAATTCGGTGCTGGAGCATTAATTAGACCAGGAACAATAATAGGAGATGGAGCTTCAGTTGGGCATGGCTCTGAAATTAAACATTCAATTCTTCAAAACAAGGCAAAAGTAGCAAGCTTGGCATTTGCAGGCGATACTATTTTAGGAAAATCAACAAGAATTGGAAGCGGAACAATACTTGCAAATAGAAGATTTGACCAAAAAAACATAGAAATAAAGATTAATGGAGAAAAATATAATACAGGAACAGATTTCTTTGGCTCAATAATTGGAGACAACACAAGACTTGGAGCAAATTGCACATCACTACCAGGAACATGTATAGGACCATATACATGGATATTACCAACAATACAAGTAAGAAATTTTGTACCAGCAGAAAAAAGATTATTACCAAAAGTTGAATATATAATTCAAGATAATCCAAAAGTTGAATTAAAGTAATTTAAAACTTAAAATTATAGGAGATTTTATGAAGAAAAAGTGGGAGTATTACGAGCAAGACAAAGAATTGGTAGAACAAATTGCAAAAAAACATAACATATCAACGTTATTAGCAAAAATATTAATTAATAGAAACATTGTAGATGAGGAAGAAATAAATGTATTTTTGAATCCAAAAAGAAACAATTTTCACGATCCTTTCTTAATGCTTGATATGGATAAAGCAGTAGATAGAATAATAAAAGCAATTACAAATAAAGAAAAAACAATAATATATGGTGATTACGATGTTGACGGAATAACAAGTATTACAGTACTAAAAAAATTCTTAAGTGAAAGAGGCCTAGAGGTTGACTATTATATCCCAAATAGACTAGAAGAAGGTTATGGCTTAAACAAAGATGCAATACAAGAAATAGCAAAACAAGGCTACACATTAATGATAACAGTTGACTGTGGTATTTCAGGAATAAATGAGATAGAAATGGCAAACAGTCTAGGAATTGAAACAATAATAACAGACCATCATGAACAATTAGATAGCTTACCACAAGCCTACTGTATTATAAACCCAAAAAGAAAGGATAATACATACCCATTTAGAGGATTGGCTGGCGTAGGAGTTGTTTTTAAATTGATTCAAGCCATTTCAATAAAACTTGGCTTAGATGAAAAAGCATATTTAAAGTATTTAGACATTGTTTGCATAGGAACAATATCAGACATTGTTCCACTTGTAGATGAAAATAGAGTAATTGCAAAATTAGGCTTGATGTTAGTAAAGGTAACTAAAAATATTGGATTAAAAGAGCTAATAACTCAAACAGGTTATTCAAATATAGATTCAAGCATGGTATCTTTTGGAATTGCACCAAGAATTAATGCTTGCGGAAGAATGGGAAAACAAGAAGAAGCATTAAAATTATTTATTACAGATGATAAAAATGAAGCAAATGAAATTACTAAAAAGTTAAATGAGTACAACATACAAAGACAAGAAAAAGAAAAAAATATATTTGAACAAGCAATAAAAAAATTAGAAAATAATAATGTAGAAGAACTAAATAGCATAGTACTTGCAGGAGAAAATTGGCATAATGGAGTAATAGGAATAGTAGCTTCAAGATTAACAGAAAAATATTTTAAACCAACAATATTAATTTGTATTGAAGGAGATGAAGGAAAAGGCTCAGGCAGAAGCATCCCAGGAATTGACCTCCATCAAGCATTAGTTGAGAGTTCACAATACTTAAAAAAATATGGTGGACATGAGATGGCAGTTGGTCTATCTCTAGAAAAAAACAAAATTGAAGACTTTAGAAAACATTTTGAAGAAATTTTAAAAGAAAAAAATGTAAAGCAAATTTTACCAGTAATAAATATAGATTGTGAAATTACAAAAAAAGATTTAAACAAAGAAACAATAGAACAAATAAAATTATTAGAACCTTATGGCGAAAAAAACAAACCACCTTTAGTGGTATATAAGAATTTAAAAATAACATCAATAAGAGCACTTTCAGAAGGAAAACATTTAAAGATAGAGCTTAAAGATGGAAACGAAAATATAAGTGCAATAGGATTTAATTTAGGAGAACTATCAGAGGAATATTTAATTGGAGACAAAGTAGATATAGTAGGAACTTTAGAATTAAATTCATATAATGGACAAGAAAGAATACAAATAAATTTAAAAGATATAATGAAATCAATATAAATACCAAAATATCATTGGTATAAGCTTAGAAAGGGTTGTTATATATGGAAGAAGCAAACAAGACAATTTATGATGTAATTAAAAGAATGAAAATGAATAAAAGAAAAGTAAATACAGCTTTAATTCAAAAAGCATATAATTTTGCTGCAGAACATCATAAAGGACAGAAAAGAATGTCTGGAGAAGATTATATAATACATCCACTAAATGTTGCATATATTTTAGCAGATTTACAAATGGATGATTCTACAATATGTGCAGCCTTATTACATGATGTAGTTGAAGATACAGATGTAACAAATGAGGATATAGTAAAAAACTTTGGAGAAGAAATTGCGGAAATGGTTGCAGGAGTTACAAAATTAAGTAAAATTCAATATGTAACAATAAAAGAGGAACAAGTTGAAAATTATAGAAAAATGTTCTTAGCAATGGGAAAAGACATAAGAGTAATATTAATAAAACTTGCCGATAGATTGCATAATATGAGAACACTATCAAATTTAAAAAGAGATAGACAAATAGCAAATGCAAAGGAAACAATGGAACTATATGCTCCTCTTGCAAATAGATTAGGTATTTATTCTTTAAAATCAGAACTTGAAGATTTGGCATTTAGGTATTTATATCCAGAAGAATACCGAGAATTAGTAATGAGCATAGAGAAAAAGAGAGAAGAAAGAATAGAATTCATAAATAAAATTATGAATGAAATAAGAGTGGCTCTAAAAAAACAAAAAATTGTAGCAGAAGTAACAGGAAGAGCAAAACATTTATACAGTATATATAGAAAAATGCAAAGAGACAACATAACAATAGACCAAGTATACGACCTATTTGCATTGAGAATAATAGTAAATTCAGTTAAAGACTGTTATGCAGCATTAGGAGTTGTGCACGATTTATATACACCAATGCCAGGCAGATTTAAAGATTATATAGCAGTTCCAAAGCCAAATATGTACCAATCAATACATAACACACTAATAGGACCAAAAGGAACTCCATTTGAAGTGCAGGTTCGTACATGGGACATGCATAGAGTTGCAGAATATGGTATTGCAGCACATTGGGCATATAAAGAGGCAAATAAGTTTAAAAAATCCAATGTAGTAGTTACAGAAGATAAACTTGCATGGCTTAGAGAAACACTTGAATGGCAAAAGGATATGCAAGATCCAGATGAATTTTTAAAAACACTAAAAACAGAACTATTTGAAGATGAAGTATATGTATTTACACCAAAAGGAGAAATAAAAACATTACCAAGAGATGCAACACCAATAGACTTTGCATATACGATACATGCAGAGGTTGGGCATAAAATGGTTGGGTGCAAAATAAATAGCAAAATGATGCCAATAGTAACACCATTAAAGAGTGGAGATATTGTAGAAATTATAACATCAGATACAGCCAAAGGCCCAAGTAGAGATTGGCTAAAAATAGTAAAGAGTTCAAGTGCAAAAACAAAAATACAGCAATGGTTTAAGAAAACAGAAAGAGAAGAAAACATAGAAAAAGGTAAAGACATATTAGATAAAGAAATAAAGAAAATAGGAATGAGTCATAGCGACTTATTTAAACCAGAATGGATACAAGTAGTACTAAATAGATATAATTATAATTCAGTAGAAGATATGTATGCAAGCATTGGATTTGGTGGAATTTCACCAAACAAAATAATCACAAGATTATTAGAAGAGTACAAAAAAGAACATGAAGAAGATGTTATAGAAGAAAAAATACAAGAGCTAGTAACAGAAGCTCCAAGAAAAAATTCAGCACCAAAATCAGGAGTATCAGTAAAGGGAATAGATAATTGTTTAGTAAAATTCTCTAAATGTTGTAACCCTGTGCCAGGTGATGACATAATTGGCTATATAACAAAAGGAAGAGGAGTTTCAATCCATAGAAAAGATTGTACAAACTTAAAAGATTTATTATCAGAGGAGGAAAGAATAATAGAAGTAGAGTGGTATGATGAAAAGGAAAAGGCAGAATATAATGTAGACATACAAGTTTTAGCAAATGATAGAACAGGTTTACTTGCAGATGTTGTAAAAGAAATAACAAGTAAAAAAATAAACATTATGGGAGTAAACACAAAAACAAGCAAGGATAGAATTGCCACAATAGATGTAACACTAGAGGTTCAAGACATAGAACAACTTAACCAAATTATAAAACAAATAAGGAAAGTTGATAGTGTTTATGAAGTAACACGTAAGAAATAAAGGAGGATAAATGATACTAAAGAGAATTAAAATGAATGTAGGTGCAATAATGGGAGAAAATTGCTATATCATACAAGATGAAAAGACCAAAGAAACAATGATAATAGACCCAGGAAATGTATCAGAACATTTAACAGAAACACTTGATGCAATGCAAGTAAAAATGAAATATATACTTTTAACACATTGCCATGGTGACCATATAGGCGGAGTACAAAAAATAAAAGAAAAATACGGAGGAAAGATATTAATACACAGAATTGATGCAATAGGACTAAAAGATATAAACATAAACTTAAGCACACATATAGGGTTAGAACCAGTAATATTGCAAGAGGATGCAAGGATAGATGATGGAGATTTATTACATGTAGGAGACCTAGAATTTAAAGTAATATATACTCCAGGCCATACAGCAGGAAGCATATCACTATATTGTGAAAAAGAAAAAATGCTATTTTCTGGAGATACTTTGTTTAGAGGTTCATGGGGAAGAACCGATTTGCCAACAAGTAGTTTTGATGATATTATTACATCTATAACTAATAAACTAATAAACCTTCCAGATGATACAATAGTATATCCAGGACACCGGAAAATCAACAATAATTAGAGAAGAAAAGCCAATATACCTTGAGAAAAAACCAAAAGAATGGGAGTAAAATTTATAATAAATTATAGGAGGAATATATATGGAAAAGACAGTAGCTAAGACCTTACCAGGTTTTATGGAACTATTACCACAAGAACAAGTATTATTTAACCAAATGAAAGAAAAAATACAAAAAACTTATGAAAAATTTGGATTTTTACCAATAGATACACCAGTAATTGAAAGCACTGAGGTACTACTTGCAAAAGCAGGAGGAGAAACAGAAAAACAATTATATTCATTTACAAAAGGAGATAGCAATTTAACACTAAGATTTGATTTAACAGTGCCACTTGCAAAATATGTAGCTATTCACTCAAATGAATTAAGTTTTCCATTTAGAAGATACCAAATAGGAAAAGTGTATAGAGGAGAAAGAGCTCAAAGAGGAAGATTTAGAGAATTCTATCAATGTGATATAGACGTAATAGGAGATGGAGAACTAAACATAATAAATGATGCCGAAATACCAAGCATAATGTACACTGTATTTAAAGAATTGGGATTAGAAAACTTCACAATTAGGATAAATAATAGAAAAATATTAAATGGATTATTTGAATCAATAAATGCAAAAGATGTTGCTGTTGATATAATGAGAATAATAGACAAAATAGAAAAAATAGGTGAAGAAAAAGTAAAACAAGAATTAAAAGAACTAAACATTCCAGAAGAAAGTGTAGAACAAGTAATAAAGTTTATTAGAATAAATGGAACAACTGACGAAAAATTACAAGAGCTAGAAAATCTAAACATAAATAATGAAACATATTTAGAAGGTGTAAAAGAATTAAAAGATGTAATAAAATATATTCGAGCATTTAGAGTTCCAGAACCTTGTTTTACAGTAGATGTAAGTATTGCAAGAGGTTTAGATTATTACACTGGAACAGTGTATGAAACATTTTTAAATGACTATAAATCAATAGGTAGTATATGTTCTGGCGGAAGATATAATAATTTAAGCGAATATTACACAGATAAAAAACTTCCAGGAGTTGGAATGTCTATTGGCTTAACAAGACTATTCTTTATCCTAAACGATATGAACTTAATAAAAGTTCAAAGAAAATCAATATCAAAAGTATTAGTAGTATCTATGGTGTCAGACTTAAGCCAAGCAATAGAAACAGCAAACAAACTAAGAGAAGCTGGCATAAATACAGAAGTATATTTTGATGATAAGAAAATAAAAGCAAAATTCAAATATGCAGATAAATTAAGAATACCTTATGTAATAGTTATAGGAGAAGACGAAATAAAATCAGGAACATTAACATTAAAAAATATGGAAACAGGTGAACAAGTAGGCAAAACAATAGAAGAAATTATTGAATTGATGAAGTAATTTAAGGAAGGAAATGATAAAAATGGAAAGAAAAAGAGGATTTGAAATAGCAAAAGGATTTGAAAATAGTAATATAAACTTACCAGTAAGAAAAACAAAATATTCAGCAGGATATGATATAGAGGCTGCAGAGGATACAGTTATACCAAGCTTTAAAAAAGGAATGAAACCAACACTTGTAAAAACAGGAATTAAAGCATATATGGGAGAAGATGAAGTTTTAATATTAGCTAATAGAAGCTCAAATCCAGGTAAAAAAGGCTTAATACTAGCAAACAGTATAGGAGTAATAGATAGTGACTACTATGGAAATCCAGACAATGATGGGCACATAATGTTTGCTTTCTATAATATTAAAGATGAAGATATAGAAATAAAAAAAGGTGACGCAATAGGACAAGGAATTTTTCAAAAATTTTTAATAACTGATAATGATGTAAGCCAAGGTCAAAGAACAGGAGGGTTTGGCTCAACAAGCAAATAATTATAAAAAATTATTGCAAAAAATAAAATAATGTAATACAATTTAATTTAAGTAAGATAAAAATATTTTAAATATTTTTTAGGAGGCAAAAGATGAAAAAAGAGCGAGGATCTATAACTATAATTACACTAACTACCATTTTATTTTTAATTTCATTTTTAATAAGTACTTATATAATAATAGCAAATAAAAGACAAGCACAGGAAGAAATACGCAGAAAAACTGAGTTACTATATGAAAGTGATGTAGAAAACGCAGAAGAAATATATAATGGTTACTTTGCAGATGCAAATACTGTAATCCCAATAAGCAATGTAGACCAATTATTAAAAATTGGAACAAACAAATATATTGTATCAGGAAATAAAGTATATAAATGCACACCAAGTGCAAGGTATAAGCTAGTAACATCCTTAAAATTCAATGTAAAAGATTATTTAACAAAATATCCAGACTCTTTTTTTGAATTAACCTATAAAAAACCGCAAACAACAACCACTACAACAACTTTAACAAATCAGGTTACTAATTTTTCAACAGTAGGTTCAAGCACTTATGAAGCACCTGCAACAGGAACCTATAAACTTCAAGTATGGGGAGCAGAAGGCGGATATAGAAGTGGCGCAACGTATGCAGGAAAAGGTGGATATTCAACTGGTACTATAAGCCTTACAAAAGGTGAAAAATTGTATGTTTATGTTGGTGGTTCTGGAAACAGTGGAACTCTTTCAGGAAATATATATTCAGGTGGATATAATGGAGGAGGATACAGGTATAAATACAAAGGCGGAGGAGGCGCAACCGATATTCGCTTAACAGGAGGAAATTGGAATGATGCAGCATCCTTAAAATCTAGAATAATTGTAGCAGGAGGAGGAGGCTCAGATGGAGCCACGAAAAAAGAAGGAATGTATGGTGGAGGGACAGAAGGAGGTACATCAACAGAAAACTATACAGCCAATAAAAATTATTGTGGACAAGGAGGAAAACAAGCATATTCTGGTTATTCTACAAGCTATACGATAACTTCACAAGCTACTAGTGGATTAAATGCAAATTCAACAGCCAATTATTGTGGAGGCTTTGGCTTTGGCCGGTGGAGGGGTATACTTAAGTAATGGTTATGGTGGAGCCGGTGGAGGCCGGATGGTATGGAGGCTCAGGTACAGTACCAGATAGTAGTGGAGATGATGATAGAGGCGGCGGAGGAGGCTCAGGCTTTGTCTGGACATCTTCGACAGCGTCTAATGTACCTAGTGGATATAGCGTTCCAACCAAGTATTATTTAACAAATGCAGCAACCTATGCTGGTAATACTTCTTTTGAATCAAAATCAGGAGGAACGGAAACTGGACATAGTGGAAATGGTTATGCAAGAATAACATTAATTTCTGGAACAACAGAGATAACAACCACAACATATGTTGATGTAACAGCAACAAGATGGAAAAATATAGAGTATCAAACTGAGCAAGGCACATTTACAGGAAACTTTGACTATAACGGAAAAACAATAACTGAGATAGATACTGAAAATAATACAATAATCCATCAAAAAATTAATGAAATTTAATATATAAAAGCAACAGGGACACAGCAAATAGATACTAAAATTTGCCCAACAAGTAATACAATGGTAAGAATAAAATTTAACATGACAGCACCTACAGGAGGAGCAATAATTGGATTTTCAAATAGCGAAGCTGAAGCGTTTAGATTTTTTAATTATAACAATAATGCATATTTAGATTATGGCTCTGGTGCTGGATACAACCGTATAAACGGAGGAACAATCGCATCAGGAACAACATACAATATAGAATTTGGAAATAGATATGTAAAAAATATTGACACAGATAATAATATAATATCAGGTTCAGCAGTTAGCTTTAATCCAATATCAACATCAATAAAAATTTTTACAGAAGCCTCAGGAAAAATATATTACTGTAAAATATATGATAACAATCAGCTAGTTGGAGACTTCGTACCAGCTCTTGATGAAAACAATGTACCATGCTTATATGATAAAGTAAGTAGCCAATACTTCTACAACACAGGAGCAGGCACTTTAGGTTATCAATAAAATAAAAAATAAAAGCCAATTTCAAAATATAACATGAAATTGGCTTTTAAAACCTTAAAATAAATACAATTATTTATTTAACATTTGACTTTCAGCTTTTTGAATCATTTTCTTAACCATGTTACCACCGATTCTACCAGCATCTCTTGAAGATATATCACCATTATATCCATTTTTTAAGTTAACACCAACTTCAGTAGCTACTTCATATTTGAATTGATTTAATGAATCTTTAGCTTCTGGTACTAATGTTCTATTAGAATTTGTGTTTGCCATTTTAATTTCACCTCCCAGAATTTGAAAATAAACATTAAAAAGCTTTGTAATTGCTTTTATACAATTATGATGTGCTAAATTTAAAAAAATAAACTAGAAATTTTTAGAAAAAATGGATAAAAAAATTATAAAAATTGAACAACAAAAAAAATGTTACACAAATATTACAATAATATTAAAAAAATATTACAAAATAATAAAAATATTGTTTTTTGCTGTTTTTTGTTGTAGAATTATAGTAATAAAAATAATAGGGGGAATAAATTATGCCATCAAATCCAATGCAAAGAAAAGTAAGAAATTCATTCATTTTGGGAGTTTCTGTAATGTTAGGAATAACAATTTTAATAGGAGTAATTGCGTTTTTTCTAGTGATTAAGCCAAAAATGGATGCTGCTCAGAAAGAAGCAGAACAGCCAACTATACACGTATATAGACTTAAAGCAGGACAAAATGTTACATCAGGTGAAGAGATAACAGCTAGCATGGTAGAAAGTGTAGAAATCCCAGTGCCTAGTGCAACAGTAGAAACAGACTTTATTGTAGCTAAAACAAAAGATTCAAAAGGAGCTTTAAGAGATGTAAGCTTTTCAAGTGATAGTGGATATAAAAGTAAAATAGATTTAAAGGGCGGAACAATATTAACACAAAATATGTTATATGGAGATGATTCAGAAATATTAGCTTCATTAAGATATGTAGAATACAACATGATAACTATGCCTACAACAATAGAAATAGGTAATTACATAGATATAAGATTTAGATTACCAAATGGACAAGACTTAATTGTTGTACCAAAAAAAGAAGTAATCAGTTTGTATGGTCAAACAGTTGGATTTAATTTAACAGAAGATGAGATTCTATTATTGAACAGTGCAATTGTCGAGTCATATTTCATCATGCCAGCATCAGAATTATATGTTGCAACTTATGTAGAACCAGGAATACAAGAAACAGCAAAACATACATACACACCAACAGCAGAAGTTATTAACTTAATTTCTAGTGATGAAAACATTGTTGTAGCAGCAAAAAATAATTTAATATCAAAATACAATAGCTCAGCAACAAGAGGAGCATTAGAAAATGCAAAAAGTCAATATTCTGGAGATGCACAAAGCAATATTGAAACAGGAATGCAACAACAAATTGAAGCTGCAAGAAAAGCAAGAGAAGATTACTTATCTGAATTAGAAGGAAATTAAAACTTAAGTTAGGAGGATACTTACTTGAAAAAGATAGGATTTATAGGAGCTTATGACAAAACTGATATGATAATATACATAGCTAAACTTCTAGTCGAAAATGGACTAAAAATTCTAATCGTTGATGCAACTACATTACAAAAAACAAGATATACAGTACCATGTATAACTCCTAGCAGAAGTTACATAACAACTTATGAAGATATAGATATTGCAATAGGATTTGAGACATTACAAGGGATAAAAAACTATATACAAACACCAGAACTAGAATATGATATGATACTGTTAGATGTAGACAACGAAAATGCATTTGAAAGTCTAGAAATGTATACTTCAGATAAAAATTATTTTGTAACAGCATTTGATAATTATTCATTAAAAAGAGGACTTGAAATTGTTGGAAAAACGGGAACAAAAATTTTAATGACAAAGGTCTTATTCTCAAGAAGAATGGAAAAATATGAAGATGAATACTTAAATTTCTTGTCGTTTTATTATTCAATACAATGGAGCAAGGAAAAAATTTATTTTCCTTTTGAAGCTGGAGACAATTCAATTATTGTCGAAAATCAAAGAAATGCAAGAATTAGCTTTAAAGAATTAACACAAGAGTACAAAGACGGAATTTTAGAGATAATATCACAAATAGCACCAGAAGTAAGATTTTCTGATGTGAAAAAAATGTTAAAAAACATATAGATAAAGGAAAGGAATAAAACAATGTCAGTTGTAACTTTTTACGGTAGCGGTGAGGTTGAAACAGCACAAACTACATCAATGGCTGGAATTGCAACATATTTATCACTAGAACAAAATTATAGAATTTTATTATTAAATACAAAATACAATGATACAAGCCTTCAAGAATGTTTTTGGGAGCAACATAGCAATGCTAGACCTAGAGGAGATTTAGAAACTGGCATAGGAGGATTACTTAAGGCGATTGCTAGTAATAAAACTTCACCTGAAATAATAACAAATTATACAAGAACTATTTTTAAAGAAAGACTTGAAGTATTAACTGATAATAATATACCAAAAGAAAATTATGAAAAGCAAAAAGAATACATGAGAAGCATTATAAGAATGGCAAGCAAGTTTTATGATTTGGTTTTTATTGATTTAGAGGGAAGCTTAGAAGAAGAATTTGTACAAAATGTTTTACAGGAAAGTAATTTAATAGTTGCAAATACTTCACAAAGAATAAAAGAAATAAAAAAATTCATACAAATAAGAAGAAGCTTTGAAGCAACAAAAGGTGATAATATAATGTATTTGTTAGGCAAGTATGATAAATATTCAAAATATAATGCAAAAAATCTACAACGCTTAGAAAAAATACCAGATATTTATGGGATACCATACAATACATTATTCTTTGAAGCATGCAACGAAGGAAGCTTAGCTGATTTCATTATTAATTATAGAAACGCAAGACCAAATAGCACACAAGCACCAATAATAGAGGCTTTTGCAGAAATAAGCCAAGCAATAATAGATAAACTAAAAGAACTACAAATGCAAGTTTAAAAAGAGAGGAGTTCCTATCAGATGAATGTTGTAAATATACTTTTAATATTCATGGTACTAATAATTGGTGGAGTATTAGTATTTTACATGATTAAAAAGAACAAAAATGCTGAAGAAGAGGAAAAAGTTGTAGATGAGAAATCATATACATTAGACAGCATGATGGACTTTATAAAACAAAGATTAGACGAAATAACAAAGGTAAACTTATATGATATTGGACTATCTGAGGAAGAGTTAAAAAGAAGAAAAGCTAAAAAATATGAGTTAAGAAAAGCTTTAAAAGGATGTACTTATGGTGACGTAAATGATAAAAAATACGTAAAAGAGCTTATATATGATTTATTATATAAAGAATATGGCGTAAATGAAATAAATATATCAAAAGCTATTCCTTTTGATATACCATCACTTCTTTCAGCACAAGATAAATTTGATATTATTATTCATGAGTATAAGAAAGATTTTGGATATGAAGCCTTAACACAAATGATTAAAAAGTATAATTTAGCTGAACTAAAATACATAGAAGGCGAATCAAAACCTAGCTACGTAATTACAGAAAAGGAAATTGGAGATATTTACGAAAAAGAAAAATTCTCATTAGACTTTTCAGACAAGTTAAACATAGTAACACAAAGAATTTACCAACACTACAAGGGATATAGTAGCATAGATGAAATAAGAGATATGAACATAGATGGTGTATCAGGACGGAGTATCTGGTCTTCCAGAAAGCTTTTTAAGCCAAGTTGCACAAACAGATGGAGATTATTTAGACCAAATTTCTGAACACAGAGTACCAAGAGCTTGCGACAGTATTTGGATATTCTTCCAAGGTAAATCTATAAGATTAGCATTTCTTTCTTTTGGTAAAGAAAGTGAACTAAAAAGAGTATGTCAAAACATTTATAAATACAATAACCCAGGTCAGTTATCTGACACAAATGGTTACAAAATCAATGAAATGAAGGATGGCTCACGTGTAGTTGTTGTAAGACCAAGTATGTCAGAAACATGGGCATTCTTCGTAAGAAAATTCGACGTAAAAAGAGCAACACTAGAACAAATAGTTACAGCAGATGGAAAAGAAGAAGCAATAAATCTTTTAAAATACCTAGTAAAAGGTGCAAGAATTATAGCACTTACTGGTGAGCAAGGTTGTGGTAAAACAACAATGCTTATGGCAATGATTGAAAACATATATGAAACAATGAACCTACGTATCACAGAAACTGCATTCGAGTTGCACTTAAGAAAAATTTATCCAACAAGAAACATTTTGTCAATGAGAGAAACAGAAACAATCGCAGGTCAGGAATGTTTGGACGTTCAAAAGAAAACTGATGGTAGTGTTAACATAATCGGTGAGGTTGCAACAGACCCCGTAGCATCTTGGATGATTCAATCAGCACAGGTTGCATCAAAATTCACATTGTTTACACACCACGCTAAAACTTTCCCTAACTTAGTAACAGCATTAAGAAACTCAATGCTAAGAGCAGGAACATTTACAGATGAAAGAATTGCAGAAGAACAGGTTATAAGTGTATTAAACTTTGATATCCACTTAGTAAAGGATTTTAGAGGAAGAAGATACATAGAAAGAGTAACAGAATGTATTCCAATTGAGGATACAGAAGATTACAATTATGATTACAGAAAAGAAAAAACATTAGAAGGAAAAATTGAAAAATTTATGGATAATGCAACAAGATATTTCCATAAAGTTACAAACAGAGAATTATATAGATATGTAAATATAATGGAATACCACAATGACACCTATGTTTTAACAAACAAAATATCAGACGCAAATATTAGAGAAATGAGAAACAACATGAATACAGATGATGCAATACAGTTTGACGAATTTATAGAAAGAAATTGGGGCAAAAAGGTAAAAAAAGTAGCAAAAAAATGAGGTGAAAACTAAATGTCAAACCAAATATTATATTACATAATGGGAATAATAGGAGGATTATTTGCTTTAATTGTTATTGCTTACCTTGTAATTAGGTCAAAAACAAATAAAGGAGATATGAAGAAAATAAGACAACTAAGGGAAGGCACTAAACAAAATAAATTTTCTAGTGATGTTATATATCAAAAATTATATAACTTCTACACTTCTGTTCCTGTATTTAAACGTTATGTACTTAAAATAAGAAGAAAACTAGAAATAATACACATGCAAGATGAGTATAAAACAAGAAGACAAGCTTCAAAAATAATTACTCAAGCTTTGTGTATTATCATACCAGTAACAATTGCGGTTATAGTGTTTGCAAAAAGTGATCCACTATTATTAGTAATTTTGTTATTGTTTGAATTGTTCTTAATTGAAACAATCATGTCTGGAATGATAGATAAATACGATACAAAACTTTTAAAACAGCAAATAGACTTCTTCGCTGAAATAAGACATGCATACCATGAATTTAATATGGTTGAGGAAGCAATATATGAGGTATCTCAAAATGATGAATTAGAGGTGTCAGTTCAAGGGCAAAGAATTTATGAAATACTAATATCTGATGATCCTGAAACTGAACTTGAAAAATACTATGATGTAGCACCAAATAGTTTCCTAAAGGAATTTGCGGGAATATCTTATTTAACAAGAGAATTTGGTGATAGAACAGATAAAGATGGAGCATCTTTATATTTGAAAAACTTAAACAATATAACAGAAGAAATGCAACTAGAAATATTAAAAAGAGATAAGCTTGATTATGTATTTCAAAGTTTATCAGTAATAGCAATTTTGCCAGTACTATGTATGGCTCCTTTGAAAAATTGGGCAATAAGTAATTTCTCTTTTACAGCACAATTTTATCAAGGTAAAGGCGGATTGATGGTGCAAATAGCATTAGTAGTTCTTACCTTTGTATGCTATTATTTAACAAGAAAGATTAAGGATACAGGTAGTATAAAGGTTGATTTTAAAGACCAAAACAAAGTATGGCAAATAAAACTATATCAAAAACCTATTGTGAAAAAAATAATGGATTTGCTTATACCGAAGAAGAATACCAAAGAACATAGAGTCATTACTAAACTAATGAAAGAAGCTTCAACAAAACAAAAGATTGAAACATTATATGTTAATAAAGTTGTAATATGCCTAGTTACAATGGTTTTAACAATTGCACTATTTGCATTAGGACATAGAATTGCTTTAAATTATGTATATACAGAACCAACTTCGGATTATAACTTGCTCGGTTCACTAAACGAAAGAGATACTGCTGAAGCATTAAAGGTTACTGAAGCACAAAATGTGGCCTTAAAAGAATTTAAAGGAAAACTAAAAACAACACAAGAAGAAGTAGAAGCATTTTTACCAAAAGTTGATTATTACAGAAACAAATCTGATGGCGATATAAAAGTTGCAGCAGAACAAGTAATGAACAAATTAAAAATTGTAAATGGTGAATCTTTCCAATGGTTTGAATTATTAATTGCTTTCATTTTTGGGTACTTAGGATATTGTACTCCTACATGGATGTTAATGTTCCAAAAGAAATTAAGAGCATTAGAAATGGAAAATGAGGTAATGGAATATCAAACAATTATCTTAATGCTAATGAAAATAGAGAGAGTAAATGTTGAAATGATATTGGAATGGATAGAAAGATATTCTAACATATTTAGAGAACCAATATCAAAATGTGTAAACAATTATGAATCTGGAGCGTGGGAAGCTTTAGAAACTTTAAAAGATGAAATAGCCTTTCCACAACTAATTAGAATAGTAGAAAGTTTACAAGCAGCCGTAGAAAAGATACCAATTAGAGAAGCTTTTGATGAGTTAGATAATGAAAGAGACTATTATCAAGCAAAACGTGAGGAATCAAACGAAAGATTAATAAAGAAAAAAGGAATGATTGGTAAAATAATTGGATTTGCACCAATGGTAGGACTATTTGTTGGATATTTAATTATTCCTCTAGTTGCAATAGGAATGACAGCAATGACATCATCATTCACATCTATACAGGGTATAGGGTTATAAGTTTAATATAGAAAAGGAGAACTTTTTATGGAAAATGCAACACAAGCCTTGTTAATAGCAGGTGGAATTTTATTTGGAATAATAATACTTAGTGCTTTTGTATATATGTGGAACAATGCATCAGAAAATCAAAAGTTAGACCAATCAGATCAAGAACAAGCACGATTGACAGCCTGGAATGCAGAATGGGAAGCTTATGACAAAAGACTAATAAGAGGTGTAGAAGTATTAACTGTTGTAAATAAATCAAAACAAAATGATATAGACTACGACAATAGCGAAGAATATAAGGTAACTATTTCAATAGAGGGAAAAGATAAATATGGAACAAAAATAACACCAGACAACATTTCACAATACAAAAATTCCATATTTGAATGTACTGAAATGCAGCGTAATCCCGAAACAGGGAGAATAAATAAAATAACTTTTAAACTTAAAGAATTTTTAGAATAAAGGATTTGATGATATGGAAAATGCAGCACAAGCCTTGATTATTGCTGGTGCAGTATTGATTGCTATTTTAATTCTTAGCATGGGAGTATATTTGCGAAATAGCCTAAATCAAAGTGCTGAAGCATATTTTGATAACTTAGATACAGTTGAGTTAGAAAAATATAATGCGTATTTTACAGTTTATGATACTCCAGAAAGAAAAGAAATAACTGCACAAGAAATTGTATCACTTATTAGTATTGTTCAGCAAAAAGAACAGGGAACAAAGATATACATAGATGGTGTAGACTGTTCTAATTGGAATGAAACAGAAAAAAATAAGTTTTTAGAGAATAACATATTAAAACATAACCCAAATAATCAAGTTGAAAATGCTTTTTCGTATGATGCAGACAACAAACCAATAGCTTTTGATGAAAATGGAAAAGTAATTCAAATTGGGTTCAAAAAAATTTAATCAAAAAAACATTAAAATTGTTGCAAAATAGTATTAAAACAATTATAATTAGTGTAGGAGAAATAAATGAAAAAAACATTATTATTAGTTGCAATTCCAATAATTATTATACTATTTTCAATATTAGGTTTGCTAATAAATAAAAATACTACATTAAGGCATGTAAAGCAATTAAACAGCGAGTATGAATATTACTTAGGAAAACAAGTTTATGGATTAGATCTTGCCACTTTAATAAATAAAGCAATAAATCAAAATGAACATAATCAAATACCCAAAAATGAAAAGGGATATTATATTGAAAATGATGAAAATAGCATAAAAATAGAAGTAAAAATATTATCAGCAGAAAATACAGAAAAAACTTACTCTATGGAAGTGTTTTACAATAATGATATTACAAGATTTGTTGATAATTTTAACTTAATATATTTTAAATGTTCAAACATCGAATATCATAAAAAAACAGGCCAAATTTCTAAGATGGTGTTTGAAGAACTATAAGTTTTTAACTTTTAGAGTTTAAATCTCTAAGAACAATAAAAAAACAGATTATAGGAGGTGAAAGAATATGGAGAATGCTTCAAAAGCTTTAATTATTGCAGGTGCTATATTAGTAGCAATTCTATTAATTAGTGTTGGTGTAATAATAATTAGAAATGCAAATATTGATCCATCTTCAACTTTCTCAGAAATGGAAATTTCACAATTTAATGAAAAATGGACAAAGTATGAAAGCACAAAGCAAAGTGCTAGCCAAGTAAAAGCTCTTTTAAGCCAAATTGATGCAAGTAATAGTGCAGAAGGTGCATCATCAAATAAAGATTTAAAATATGTACATCTTGACGCATCAAGTTCTGTAACAACAAGAGCAGGAGTTAAAGCAGCAAAAACATATACAGTTGAATGTTCTGATGTTGATCCAGCAGATGGATTTATTGATACAATAAAAATAACAGAAAATACATAGAGGTAATAAAGGATAAGTTAAAAAATAACTTATCCTGAACATAAAGCATATATCAAAAATATATGTTTTATGCTCAGGATAAAAAGATAATGGAGGGAGAAAACAATGGAGAATGCAGCAGATGCTTTAAAAATTGCTTTTGGAATTTTTGTATTTATTATAGCATTATCAATATTTTTTTCTCTTCTAACTAAGGTAAAAGATACAGCAGATAGTATATTATTTTCATCTGACAAAACCAATTATTATGAGTGGGAAGAAGGAACATTAGAGAAAGGAAGAATTGTAGGAGAAGATACGGTAATTGCAGCTTTATATAACAGCGGAGATGATTTAACTCGTGTAGTTATAAAAAAAGGCAATACTCAAATATATCCATCATCAAGTAAAAACATAAGACAAGTTATAGAGGATGACTTAAGCGACGGAACAGTATATTTAGAAAATATTGTAGAAGTAGTAACAGGAGGATCTTATAGGGTTGGTGAGGATGGTACAAAAATTACTATAAGACCAGGAACAGCAAAAACGTATATTTATTATACAGCACAATAAATTTAAGGAGGAAAAATTATGTCAGACACATTTATTACAATAATAGCGGTAATAGCAGTTGCCTTAGTTATGTTTGTATTTCCATTAATGGCAACAGCAAATCAAAATGAAGCAATAACACAATCATCAGTACAAGGAATAGTATCTGATTTTGTTAATACAGCAGCAAAGGAAGGTAAAATAACAACAGAAAATTATGATGACTTTGTACAAAAACTATACTCAACAGGAAATTCTTATTCAATTGAAATTGAAGTACAAGTGCTAGATGATAACCCTGGAAGAAAAGGCCAAAACATTAATGTTATAGGAGAAAATATCTATTATTCAGAGTTTACAAGTGCAGTAGAAACAAAATTACAACAAGAAGGTAAATATAAGCTTAAACAAGGTGATTATGTTAAGGCTAAAGTACAAAACACAAATGTAACATTTGGAACTCAATTTAAAAACTTTATGTATTCAATAGTTGGAAAAGATACAATAGCTATTGAAGCAAGTGCATCTGCTTTGGTTACAACAACAGGAAAATAATAAATTAATATAAATAATAAACCATAGGGCAGAATAAAAATCTGCCCTAATTTTAAAACAAGAGGAGGTATTGCTAATAATGTCAGATACATTGATGGCAATAATAGGAATATTTTTAGCTACTATACTAATGTTTGTATTTCCCATAATGGAAATTGCAGGCAAAAGTGATGAAATGTCTCAAACAGTGGTTCAAGTTGCTGTTTCAGACTTTGTAAACAAAGTTACTTCACAAGGGAAAATAACGCAATTTGACTATAATGAGTTAGTACAAAAACTTTATGCAACCGGAAATTCTTATGATATAGAAATAGAGGCACAAATACTAGATGATAACCCAAGAAGGGCAACAGCAACAGGTTCTAGTGATTTAATAGGTGAATACAAATATTATTCTGTATATACAAATACAATACTAGACTCAATCGATAGTGATGATGGTGAATATATACTAAAAAAAGATGATTATATTGTTGTGAATGTAAAAAATACAAATATAACATTAGGAACTCAGCTAAAAAATTTCATGTATAAGTTAATAGGAAAAAATACATATTCAATAGGTGCAACATCATCTGCATTAGTATTAAATGGTGGAACTGCAGAGGTTGAACACGCAGGAAATAAAACACCAAACACTAAAACATATCCAGAAAAGAATATTATAATTAGAGCAAAACAGATTGTTACTACAACTGAAACAATATCACAAAATATGGATATAGTAGTTGTACTAGACTGTGAACATTACACAATGCCTTGGCATAATGATAAAAATAACAGTCAAATATTTATTCAAAATATTATAAAAGGAGTGCAAGGAAAAGGAAATTTAGGCTTCATATTAACATCTAATCCAACACATATTTATACTGATTTAAGTAACGTAGGCTGGATATATGATGCAGAAGAAACTACAGCTGAAAGTAATTATTCAAAAGCAATGAAAACTGCTTTGGATTATGTAAAAAATAAAAATCAATTAAGAGTAGTAGTATTCTTGTCATGGGAACCTGGAGAGTCTTATCTTAGAAGTGGAATCAGTACATTAAAAAACAATCAAAGTAGTTTTGACTTATTCTTTACTACTGCATGTTGTGGCGAGCAAAGTGAATCTAAAACAGCACAATGGTTTAATGCAATTAAAAAGGAAAAAACAGGTGGAATTTTAAAAGGAAATGACATAGAACAGAAGTTTTCATCACTTGTAAATAAAACAGTAACAAAAACTGAAACAAAAGACTTGCCTATTTCAAACTCAATGACACAAGATTTAAAAATATATCTGGGAATGATAGACCTTACAAGTCCAGTAGAAATTAAGGTTAATAATAGTACATATACAATAGGAAAAAATTTACCAAGCTATGTAGTTTACTTCGATACAACTAAATCACAGTATGTTATAGACCTAAAATTAGTAGGTGAACTTTTAAGTATGACAACAGAGGACTGGCAAAATGCAAGTATAGAGTTATCTTATGTTATGAAGTAGAACTAAATTGGTAAAATGAGAAAGGACAAAAAATATGAAAATTCAAAATATGGCAATAATTTTTCTAATAATAATAATACCATTAATTTTGGTACTATCATATTACTTACATTTGCAACAAAAAACATTAGAATTACAGGCTGCGTATGATACAAAACTGGCAGATGCAACAAAAGAAGGAATAAAAGCTTTTGAGGTAAATACAGTTGACTGGTCAGAATGGGTAAGCAAGAAGAATAATATAACAAAAAGAAATAATGCAAATGCAGTAGTAAATACATTTGTATCAAGCTTAGCAAATCAATTAAATGTTACAGGAACCGCTAAAGAATTTATGATAAATTATATTCCAGCAATGGCAATAACAATGTATGATGGATATTACATATATGCTCCAACTTATGTGCCAATAACAATAGAAAACAATGAAGGTGTTCAAATATATTATGATAAAGATAGTGATTCTTTAACAGATGTATATAAAGATGGAGTAGAAGTAATTTATGAGCCACAGAATGTAACAGGACCCAATATTAAAACTGCTTCTTATGTATATATTAATAATGAAGGAGTAGAAATAACAGAACCATCAATTAGCTTTGTAACAGACATAAATTTAGCAAAAAAAGAATATAAACACATATTAAATAACCAAATAGCATATACAGCAAGATATTCAAATGGTAGTAACACAAATGTTGTTGTAAACTATACTTTGGATAATAGAATCTATGTGTATGGAAAATTAAATGGAGAAAGCGTTGAAAAAGATGGATATTTGGTTTACTTTAATACAGATTCCGCAATGCCTAGAATATATATACCTGGATATAATGTAAATAATCTAAATAAACAATATCACGAATCAGACATAAAAGTAGATAACAAGGTTACTAATACAAAATATAATAGCACATCAATAGAAACTGAAATTTTAGAAGAACAAGTGTTATATCTAGAAAATGGACAATCAAATTTAAAAACATTCAAATATATATATGATATAAAACACGAAAAATTATATTATGATGAAAATGCAGACAACTTTTTTACCATTAATCCAGATGATAAAACAAAGCAATTTATAAGCAATGATGCTTCAATTAAAATAGGTTCATCAGGCTGTAGATATAAATCATTATCAGTTTTATGGGGAGATTCAAATAGTACAACCGAATATAAGAAAATATACCAAGTATTAAATGGAAGAGATAAAGGAAAATGGTGTATAAGCATTAAACCAGAAAACGCCAAAAAACCAGGGCAAGATGAAATTATAGATACTGAAATAAAACTAACAAAATTACAAGAACTAGGTTTAGATGATATACGTTTTTCAACAATATATAGAGACTATAGTGCAATAAGTTATTATGTTGAAGCATATGCTTTTACAAACTGGGCAAGGAATTTAAGCGGAGTTAAGCAAGAAGTATATGATGAAGCACAAAGAAAATATATAGCAACACCTATACAGGTTGAAGGTGGAGTAAAAGATATTTTTGTAATAACAGAAACTAATGACCCTGAAAAAAGGACCTCACCAATAACTATACATAAAAGGGAAGTAATGAAAAATCTAATTAACTCTAATCTAAACTTATCAATATCTAATTATGGAAAAGGTAGTTATGAATTTAAGTTACCAGTTTTAACAGATAGTGATTGGGAGCAAGTATTTAATAACATTTCATTAATAACATTTTTCCAAGGAGTACCAATCGGATTAAAATATTATAATAACTATGCGATTGCAACAAGTACTACAAACAGGGAATATGTTGATCCAGGAGAACTATTCTTTACAGGAGAAGACAATAACTATCATAGAGTATATTGTGAGAAAAGTAAGGACGTAGCATATACAGGGTATAGAAGTGTTGAATATGTTCTAAAAGAATATGAAAACAAAAATACAGGTGATATTACTTACTATTATCAGCATGATTCAATTAATAATAATAATTCAGAAACCGCATGTTACTATTGTGTAGTTAATCAGGCAAACTATAAAAGAACAACAGACGCCAACATTAATTTTACACAAGCAAAAGCATATAAAGAAGCTTTGGCAAGGGAAAGATACTATCAAAAAGAAAACGTAGCAGGAAAACTTGGAGTAATGATAACTTACCATGCAGGAATGGAAATTGGAAATGAAATTACTTCAATAACAGGAATACCTGATGCACAAGAAGTTGAAATAGGAGCAAGAGCACAAATATTAGGACAAAATCCATTACCTACAATAACTACAAATAATCAGTTTATTAAATATGTGTTTGTTGGATGGTCAGAAGATCCAATTTCAAACAACATAAAATATTACCCAGGTCAAATGTCAGATGTTATATATGAGGATACAGACCTTTATGCAGTATGGAGAATATCTCTAAGCGAATTAAACTGGACAAGAGACTATAAGTGGAATGGAGATGAATATTGGGATGGAGGAGATCATGATGTTTATGATGGAAGCATATCAAATATAAGAATAACAGAAGCTGCAGAAGGTGCTACAGTTGAAATGACCGGAAATAGTACTCTTAGAGGAAAAGGAGCAACTTGGGCAACATTCAAATCAGACTTTATATCAATACAAGAATTCCAGTTTACGTATCATGTAAATAAAGGAGATAGCTTTAATTCAGTTGGATTTATGTTTAATGTTATTGATAGAGGTACTTATTTGGAAGGATATATGTTTAGTATAAACTTTACAGGAAATCCAAGGTCGGTAGCAGGAGATACAGGAGCAATATTCAAATTTGAATATTATAAAAATAAAAATTCAACTAATATTGAAAAACTAGAACTTCCAGGACCAACTGGATACACATTCCACATAAATGTTAGTCAATCAAGATATAGTACAACAAGTGGTAAAATGAGTATTAAAGTTCAAGATGATGGATATTTGATTGAGGGTACTGAAATGGCAGGTTCATGCTTTATACCAGTAGATAATCCTCAACCAGACACATTTGGCTTCTTATCTGATCACTACTCACATGGTTGTAATGAAATAGGTTATTATAAGATAGATAATATAAAAATCATTGCTGTAAGAAACAAATAAGTATATCTAAATCAAAATATGGTTATCCTAAACTTTAGGGTGACCATATTTGAATTTTATAAAAAAAATTTTTTTAATAATAATTCTTTTAATAGTATTAATATATACTGTCAACATAACAAATATACCGAAAAAAATAATCATATTTGAAAATGAGAATCTTAAACTCAGCGAAATATTTGGATTAACATTAAAAGAAGAAAAAAATAAAATAATAGAAACCTCAAGTAGTAGCAACAAAATTGAAAACAAAAGCATAACAGTTAGCCTCTTTAATATAATCCCTGTAAAAAAGGTTGATGTAACCACAATTCAAGATACAAAGATAATACCACTTGGCAACACAATAGGAATAAAAATATATTCAAGTGGAGTTTTAGTGATAGGAATGACAGAAATAGAAGGAAAAAAACCTTATGAAAATACCGGCATAAAAGAAGGAGACCTAATAATTAAAATAGATAATACCGAAGTAAATACAACAGAAGAACTAATAGAATGTGTAAACAAATCACAAGGACAAAATGTTGAAGTAAAATATCTAAGAGAAGGAACAGAATATATAACCAATATTGAACCAGTAAAAACAAAAGACGATAAATATAAAATAGGATTATGGGTAAGAGATGGAGCATGCCGGTATTGGAACTGCAACATATTATGAGCCAAGGAGCGGTAAAATAGCCACATTAGGGCATGGAATAGTAGATAGAGATACTGATAAGTTAATAACATTGGGAAGCGGTGAAATTACAACAAGTACAGTAACAAAAATAAAAAAAGGAGAAAAAGGAAATCCAGGAGAAATAAGAGGAACATTAAATGAGGAAAAAGTAATTGGAAAAATAAACTTAAACACTAAATTTGGAATATATGGTAATCTAAATGAAACCAACAGTTTAGGAATAAATGAAGAAAACTCTGTAAATGTTGCGTTAAAGGAAGAAATAAAACTTGGAAAAGCACAAATATTATTAACATTGGAAGATGGAATAAGAAAAGAATATGAAATAGAAATAAAGAAAATCTATAAAAATAATCAAGAAGACAACAAAAGTATGTTAATAGAAATAACAGACGAAAAATTAATTGAAAAAACAGGAGGAATTGTTCAAGGAATGAGTGGAGCACCAATCCTGCAAAATGGCAAATTTATTGGTGCAATAACACATGTCCTTGTTAATAATCCACTCCAAGGTTATGCTGTATTTGGAGAAATAATGGTAAAACAGATGAATAGTTAAAAACTATTTTATCATTTTCTCCATAATCTGGATAGCATTACTTGCAGCACCTTTTCTAGCATTATCTGCAACAACCCAAATATTTACTCCATAAGGAACACTATCATCACGTCTAATTCTACCAATATATACTTCATCAGAGCCAGTTGCATGAGTTGAAAGAGGATATATGTTTTCCATTGGATTATCCTGAACAATAATTCCAGGGCTATTTTTTAGAACTTTTTTTAATTCTGCCAAATCAAAATCATTTTCAAATTCAATATTAATAGATTCACTGTGAGAATTTACAACAGGAACTCTTACACAGGTTGCAGTTACTAATAAATCTGGTTTATGTAAAATTTTTCTTGTTTCATTAATCATTTTTATTTCCTCTTTTGTGTAGCCACTTTCTGTAAAACTATCTATATGTGGCAAGCAGTTATTAGCTATTGGATAAGGAAATTTCTTAGGTTCTAAGCCATTTAAAGTGTCTTGCAAATCTTGAACTCCCTTTTGACCTGCTCCAGAAACTGCTTGGTATGTTGAATAAACAACTCTTTTAATCTTATATTTATCATCCAAAGGTTTTAAGGCAACTACAGCTTGAATAGTAGAACAATTAGGATTTGCAATAATGCCTTTATTTAAACTTATATCCTCACTATTTACCTCAGGAACAACTAAAGGAACATCTTTATCCATTCTAAATGTACTACTATTATCAATTACAATACAACCCTTAGAAGCAGCAATAGGAGCAAATTTTTTTGAAACTTCACCACCAGCAGAAAAAATTGCAAAATCAAATCCTTCATCAAAAGAATTTTCATTTAATTCCTTTACAATATAGTTATGACCAAATAACTCCATAATGCTTCCAGCAGAACGCTTAGAAGCAAAAAAAACATACTCAGAAATTGGCAAATTTTTTTCTTCTAAAACTTTAATAGCTGTTCTTCCAACTAATCCAGTTGCACCAACTAAAGCTAATTTATATTTTTTCATTAAAATCATCCCTTCTTCTTAAACACTAATATTATATTATAAAAATGTTGAAAAATAAAGTAAATTTTGAAAATTTTACTTTTATGAAAAAGTATAGTATAATATACATATCTTAAATTTACTAGGAGGTTATTTATATGACAGAAAAAAGAAAAGAATTTTTAGAACAATTAAGCCAAACAAACAATGAACCTGATGAAAACAAAGTATTTGCAGCAATGAACACATCAGGAAGAACAAGAGAGATTTATGCTGAAGCAGAAAGAAACAACAGAGAAACAAAGGAATTTATTAAGAATTTAAAAGTAACAGATGATATGGATCATTCTCAAGTAGTATATGCAGCAATGAGTTTATCAGGCAGTGCAAGAGCTAAACTAGCTAAAGCACAAAAACTAGTTGATGATTCTAAAGAATCTTTAAGATAGTAAAAGGTAGCTTAGCTACCTTTATTCTTTATTTACGATTATTATTTTCTGTTCTCTCGTTTGAACAATTATTATTCTCTATGTTTTTGTTGCTATTTTTGTTTTTCTTTTTATGCTTTTGGTTATCAGACATATTAGCACCTCCTAAAAAATTATAATAATATTATTAGCTTAAGTAAAGCAAAATATACATATTATAATACAGAAATAAAAACACAAAAAAATTTTTAAAACAATAAAACGAATTATGTAAATACTAGAAGGTAAAAAAAACTTTATGTCGAATAATATATTGTAGGAAAGGTGCTAAAAAATGGTGCGATATAGTGAGAGTCTTATTGATGAAATAAAAGTTAATAACGACATTGTAGACATCATATCACAATATGTAATATTAAAAAGAAGCGGTAGAAATTTCTCAGGTTTGTGTCCTTTTCACAAAGAGAAAACACCTTCTTTTTCTGTTTCTCCAGATAAACAAATATTTCATTGTTTTGGTTGTGGAGTTGGTGGTGATGTTATTACTTTTATATGCAAAATTGAAAATGTAAATTATAAAGAAGCAATAGAAATACTTGCAGAAAAATCTGGAATTGCATTGCCAACAACAGATAATGCAAATGAAACAAAAAGAGATTTTTTAAAGCAAAAAGTCTTTGAAATAAACGAACTTATTGCAAATTTCTATCATCAAAATCTATATATGCCAACAGCTAAGCCAGCCCAGGAATATGTAAAGAAAAGAAAACTAGATAATAACACATTAAAAAAATTCATGATAGGATATTCAACAGGAAATAATGAAGTATACAGATTGCTAAAAAGCAAAGGATTTACAGAAGAGCAAATATTAGCATCAAATTTAGTAAAAAAAACCAGTTATGGATATAGTGATGTATACAAAAACAGATTAATGTTTCCAATACAAGACATAAGAAATAGATATATTGCATTTGGAGGAAGAGTTTTAGATAATTCACTTCCAAAATATATAAACTCACCAGAAGGAATTGTATACAGTAAAGGTAGAAACCTATATGCAATGAATGTTGCTAAAAACGCAAATATGGGTAAAATAGTAATGGTAGAAGGCTATATGGACGCAGTATCTTTGCATCAAAGAGGAATACCTAATGTTGTAGCATCATTACGGAACAGCTCTAACAGAAGGACAAGCTAGATTACTTAGAAAATATACAGAAAAAGTGGTTATTTCTTACGATTCAGACGGAGCAGGGCAAGCCGCAACATTAAGAGGATTAGAAATACTAAAAAATGTAGGATGCGATGTTAGAATACTACAAATGGAGGGAGCAAAAGACCCTGATGAATATGTTATAAAATATGGCAATGGACGTTTTAATTTATTAGTGGAAAATGCAATATCATTAATAGAATTCAAAGTAAAAGTGTTGAAAAAAAATTTAGATTTAACTAATGTGAATGATAAAATAAAATTCTTAAAGGAAACAGCTAAACTAATAACAACAATTAGTAGCAAAATTGAACAGGAAATATATATAGACAAAATTGCAAATGAATACAAGATATCTAAAGAAGCACTTTATGCCGAGATAAATAAAACAAATGACAAAATTGTTACAACAAAAGTACTAGAAAGAAAACCAAGGCAAGTTATAAAAAAAGAAAATATAGATAAGAAACTCATAGACAGAGAAAAAGCCATAATAGCATTATTAATTCAAGAAAAAAAATTATGGCAAAAAATAGAACAAGAAATAAAACTAGATGACTTTAAATCAGAAATTAATAAAAAAATACTAAAAAAATTGTATGAAGAATACGAAAAAGGAAATAGTAATATAAATAATGTATTAAATTATTTTATTGATGATGAAGAAACAATGAGTAGACTAACAGAAATAATGGCAGACGAATATCAAATAGATAATGACGAAAAAGCAATAAGAAATGTTATTAATACATATAAAATAGAAAAACTGGATAATAGAAAAATGGAATTGCTTGAAAAAGAGCAACAACCTAATTTGAGTAAAGAAGAAAAAGAAAAAATAATTGAAGAAATTAATAAAATAATAATAGAAAAGAAAATGATTAAATAGGCTTTTTCCCAATAAAGGAGGATAATATGGAAGAAGAAAAAAATGTAGATATACAAGAAAATGCAGAACAAGAAAATACGGAACAAAACACAGAAAAAAAAGTAACAGATATTATAAAAAAGGCTAAAGAAAAAGGAAATATTACCTATGGTGAACTAGCAACAGAACTTGGAGAAGCAAACCCAGAACAAATAGATAAAGTTTTTGATGCAATGGAAGAAATGGGTGTTGATGTTTTAAAAGATGATATAGAAGAACCAGATTTAGATGATTTAAAAGAGGTTGAAGACTTAAAATTAGATAATATAGATTCAATGTCATTTGAAGGAGTTAATACAGACGACCCAGTAAGAATGTATTTAAGAGAAATAGGAAAAATACAATTACTTTCATTTGATGAAGAACTTGAACTTGCTAAAAGAATCTTAAAAGGAGACGAAGAGGCAAAACAAAAATTAGCAGAATCAAACCTAAGATTAGTTGTTAGTATTGCAAAAAAATATGTTGGTAGAGGATTATTATTCTTAGACTTAATACAAGAAGGAAATATGGGCTTAATAAAAGCAGTAGAAAAATTTGATTACACAAAAGGATATAAATTCAGTACTTACGCAACATGGTGGATAAGACAAGCAATAACAAGAGCAATAGCTGACCAAGCAAGAACAATAAGAATTCCAGTACACATGGTAGAAACAATAAATAGATTAATACGTACATCAAGACTATTACTACAAAGATTAGGCCGTGAACCAAGCCCAGAGGAAATCGCAAAAGAAATGGATTTACCAGTGGAAAAAGTTATGGAAATTCAAAAAATAGCTCAAGATCCAGTATCTTTGGAAACACCAATAGGTGAAGAAGATGATAGCCATTTAGGAGACTTTATACAAGATGAAGACAGCCCAGCACCACAAGATTCAGCATCATTTACACTTATGAAAGAGCAATTAGATGAAGTAATGAACACATTAACACCAAGAGAAGCTAAAGTTCTAAAATTAAGATTTGGATTAGAAGATGGACGAGCTAGAACACTAGAGGAAGTTGGCAAAGAATTTGAAGTTACAAGAGAAAGAATAAGACAAATAGAAGCAAAAGCCCTAAGAAAACTAAGACATCCAAGTAGAAGCAAACGTTTACGCGATTATATGAATTAAATTTAGAATTAATAAAAAAGTATGGAATAGTTAATAATTTAGGTAAAATTATTAACTATTCATTGAATAAAGAGAGGAAGATGCAATATGTGTAATCATAATCTAGAAGGAAAATATGAACCAAAAGAATTTGAAGAAAAAATCTATGAAAATTGGGAAAATAAAGGATATTTTAAACCAAGTGGAAATAAAGAAAAAGGTAGTTATTGTATAATGATGCCACCACCAAATGTTACAGGAAAGTTACATATGGGGCATGCATTAGATGGAACACTTCAAGATATATTAATTAGATATAAAAGAATGAATGGATATAATACTTTATGGGTTCCAGGAACAGACCATGCAGCTATTTCAACAGAAGTAAAAATAGTAGAAAAATTAAAAAAAGAAGGAATAGATAAACACGATTTAGGAAGAGAAAAATTCCTTGAAGAAGCATGGAAATGGACAGAAGAATATGGAGGAACTATTGTAAAACAACAAAAAAGATTAGGATGTTCAGCGGATTGGTCACGCTCAAGATTCACAATGGACGAAGGGCTTTCAAAAGCAGTTTTAGTTGTATTTAAAAAATTATATGATAAAGGTTTAATATATAAAGGCAAAAGAATGATAAACTGGTGCCCATGCTGTAATACATCTATATCAGATGCAGAAGCCGTATATGAGGAAAAACCAACACATCTTTGGCATATAAGATATAAGGTAGTAGGGGAAGACAGATATTTAACAGTAGCTACAACCAGACCAGAAACAATGCTTGGAGATACAGCAGTTGCAGTTAATCCAGAAGATGAAAGATACAAAGATTTAGTAGGAAAAAAATGTATACTACCAATAATGAATAAAGAAATACCAATTATAGCAGACGAATTTGTTGAAAAAGAATTTGGAACAGGAGCAGTTAAAATTACACCAGCACATGATCCAAATGATTACCAAGCAGGACTTTCACACAATTTGGAAATAATAGAAGTTTTTGATGAAAACTTCAAAATGAATGATTTAGTTCCTGAATATAAGGGATTAGATATGTATGAGGCAAGAGAAAAAATAGTAGAAAAACTACAAGAAATTGGTGCACTAGTAAAGATAGAAGATTATGTACATAATGTTGCAAAACATGATAGATGTGGTTGTACAGTAGAACCTAAAATATCAGACCAATGGTTTGTTGCTATGAAAGACTTAGCAAAACCAGCAATAGAAGCGGTAAAAACAGGAAAAACAAGATTTGTACCAGAAAAATTTGAAAAAACATATTTTAACTGGCTAGAAAACATACAGGACTGGTGTATATCACGTCAAATTTGGTGGGGACACCAAATACCAGCATATTATTGCAAAGATTGTGGAGAAATAAATGTAGAAATTAATAAACCAGAAAAATGTTCAAAATGTGGAAGCACAAATTTAGTACAAGACCCTGATACATTAGATACTTGGTTTAGCTCAGCACTATGGCCATTTTCAACACTTGGTTGGCCAGAAGAAACAGAAGACCTAAAAACATTTTTCCCTACAAACACACTAGTTACAGGCTACGACATAATATTCTTCTGGGTAGTAAGAATGATGTTTTCATCATTAGAACAAATGGGAGAAGTTCCATTCAAAGATGTATTTATCCATGGTATAGTAAGAGATAGCCAAGGTAGAAAAATGTCTAAGAGCTTAGGAAATGGAATAGATCCACTAGATATTATAGAAAAATATGGAACAGATAGTTTAAGATACTCATTAGTATCTGGAACATCAGCTGGAAACGACATGAGATTTATGCCAGAAAAGCTAGAAGCAGCAGGAAATTTTGGAAACAAAATTTGGAATGCAGCAAAATTTGTATTAATGAATTTAGAAGACGCAGACAAAGAATACTTAAAAACTGATATACAAAATATCAAACTTCAAATAGAAGATAAATGGATAATATCAAAACTAAATGCTTTATCAAAAGAAGTTACAACCAATATGGATAACTATGATTTAGGAGTTGCACTTGATAAAATATACACATTTATATGGAACGAATTCTGTGACTGGTACATAGAAATTGTAAAAACTAGATTATACAATAAAGAAGATGAAACAAGAAAAACAGCACAATATGTACTAAATAAAGTATTAGGAGACGCTTTAAAACTATTACACCCATTTATGCCATTTGTAACAGAAGAAATTTATAGCAAATTATATAACGAAGATGAAAGCATTATGATAGCAAAATACCCTGAATATAGCGAAAAATTAAACTTCAAACAAGAAGAAGAACAAATTGAACAAATAAAAGAAGTTATAACAGGAATAAGAAATGTAAGAACAAAAATGAATGTACATCCATCAAAAAAATCAAAACTAATTTTTATTGCAAAACCAGAATACGTAAATGTAATAAAAGAATCAGAAGGCTTTATAAAGAAATTAGGTTTTAGTGAAGAGATAGAAATTAAAACAGAAAAAACAGATATACCACAAAATGCAGTAAATGTAGTAACTCAAGAGCTTGAAGTATTTATGCCATTTGAGGATTTAGTAGATATAGCTGAGGAAAAGGAAAGACTTGAAAAGGAAAAACAAAAAATACTAATAGAAAAAGAAAAAACAGACAAAATGCTTGGAAACCTAGGATTTTTGGCAAAAGCACCAGCTGCTAAAGTTGAAGAAGAAAAAACAAAACTTGAAAAATTTAACGAAATGCTAGCAACAATAGAACAAAGAATAAATAGTTTAAAGTAATAAAAAGGAGCCAAAAATCTGGCTCCTTTAAAACTATCTATTACACATACAGTTATTATCATTCGTATAATATCTTTTTTCAGCAAGTTTTTCCTGAACACCACGCAAAGCTTCACCAAATCTTTGGAAATGAACAACTTCTCTTTCTCTTAAGAAACGAAGTGGGTCTAATACATCTGGATCATCTCCAACCAAGTCTATTAACTTTTCATATGTTGCACGAGCTTTTTGTTCAGCAGCTAAGTCTTCTTGTAGGTTTGCTATAGGATCTCCTTTGCAAGCAATATATGCAGCGGTAAATGGTGCTCCTGCAGCTGATTGAGGATACACATCAACACCATAGTCTGTATAGTAAGGACCTAATCCAGCCTTTTGAATTTCCTCTATACTTGCACCATCAGTTAATTGATGAACAATAGTTCCAACCATTTCCAAATGGGCTAATTCCTCTGTACCAATATCATTTAAAATAGCTTTAGCCTTTTGGTCAGGCATACCAAATCTTTGAGATAAATACCTAAGAGAAGCAGCAAGCTCTCCATCTGGACCACCGATATTGTGATATTATTATTTTTGCAAGCTTTGGATTTGGACATTTTATATTTATTGGATATTGTAAAGTTTTATTATAAGTCCACATTAATAATTCCCCCTTTCCCATGGCCATGGAGTTTCAAGCCATCTCCATTTATTACAAGGAAAATCAATAGTTAAAGGCCCATAAACTCTTTGATATTTATCTTTTACATCCCTTAATTGTTTTGCATAAGTATTATGCAAACATAAAGCTCTTCTATCATCTGGATGGGTATTTAGATATAAAGCAATGTCTTCAACTGCGAAATCTAATTCTCTAATTTTCATAATCATTTCTTCACGCTTACAATCTCTAGGACATTCCTTTATTTCTGGTAGTTCCATACTAGGCAAAACAGCTTCTTGAACTTCATCTTCACCACAATTACATTGGTAATTACAATCATTATTTATATTACTAGTATTTAACATTGATTACATCCCTCCCCAATAGTATTTCTTCTTTTTAGATATTCCATTTCACACATAGACTGACCTGGCATATAAGGGCTTACAAGCTCAGGAAAAACAGTTCCCATTTTTAATCCAACACATGGAATAAATGTTCTATCCATAACTTGAATAGGAACATAACTTTGACCTAAAACCGGATTTTCAGGAAAAGGACTAAAATTATCAAAACCACATTGACATTCATCATACAATCCCAATGTATTTTCAACATTAGAACAGGTTTCTTCTAAACAGTCTTCATATTCAGAAGCAACATTTGTATTATTAGTATTCCAATTACAGTTACTATTGCTGTTGCAATTACAGCATTTTCTAAACATTATGAATTCCTCCTTTTTTATTTTATATACTATATAATATGCAAAAAGAATGCTAAAAGTTTCTAAAGCAACATAATATAACAAAAAAATTAAAAAAATAATTGACAAAAAATTAAATATAAAATATAATAAAATTATAAATAAAAAGGTTGCATATAAACAACCAACAAAGGAGAAAAAAATGAAAAATGACAAAGGAATAACATTATTATCGCTTGTGGCAACAGTTGTAATTCTAGCTTTATTAACATTAGTAACAATAAATATAGCACTACATAGAGATACAATTACAAAAGTAAAAAATGCAGAAAACGAAATAACTAGCAAACTTGAAGACGGCGAGGGCAAAACAAACTCAGCCAAAAGAGATTATAACGAAATGGATGATATACTAAGCTCTTGGAATAAAGAAAATCCATCAGACGGAAATACAACAGGAGGAAACACAACTGGTGGAGAAACAACATGTGAACATACATCTACAACTGCAACAGATAATGGAGATGGAACACACACAATAACCTGCACAAACTGTGGAGAAAAGTTAAAAACAGAAAGCCATAATTATGTTAATGGAATATGTGCGTTATGTGGAAATGTAGCAAATAAAGCACCGGTCATCGTAGCAAATGCAGATTATAAAAGTGGAAAAACAACAACACAATTTACAATACGAATGAGAGCAACAGATGCAGAAGCAGACACATTAACATATACATTATATTACAGCACATCACTAAATGGAACATATAGTAAGGTAGATTCAACAACAGGAAGTGCTGGAAGTTATGTAAGAATAGCAAAAACCGGTTTATCAAACTATACACCATATTGGTGGTATATAACAGTAAGTGATGGAAAGGAAACCGTAACAAGCGAAAAACAGAGTTTAAAAACATATTGTTCAGGAGCAGATAAAACTTGTACATTAGCAACGTATTGTAGTGAATATTCTTCTTCAACTGTGACTTGCACGGACTGCAAAGGTGAAGGTAAGTTGCCATGCCCTGGTCAATTAGAATGGACTCATGCCGCGGCTCATGAAGGAAGAAATTGCGATATATGCGGTTCAAGAATGCCAAAGGCTTATGCTGGCTTATACATTTGCAACAAGTGCGGCCATAATATTTTATCGACGCAGGGCGAACATTACTTTGTTTGCTTAAAGTGCTCATCTACTCTAACAGCTAAACCTTGCCCATGTGATACAAATTGCAGTATAGAATGTAGCACGTGTGAAGGCTCTGGTTCCGTTACTGTGCGTGACACATATTGCCCGGTACATACATCAGCAAAAGTTAATCACTACTATTGCAGTACACACTCAGTAAACTGTGGTAGCTCAAGTTCGCATTCTTATTGCTCTCACGGACGTACAACAAAACATGATGATTAATGTTAATTCATGAAAATACAAAAATTAATAATATTCATAAAATAGTATATAATTACATTTTGTAAAACTATTGATTTTTTCTGCCAAATTGATTATAATATTAAGGTAGTAGATTTCAAAAAGAGAGGAAGAATTGATTAATATGAAAAAAGATATATTAATAGGTGGAGCATGGCCTTATGCCAATTATTTTATGCATATTGGGCATCTAGCTGCATTATTACCAGGAGATGTACTTGCAAAGTATTTTAGAGGAAATGGCGATAATGTAATATATGTATCTGGCACAGATTCACATGGCACACCAATTACAATAAGAGCTGCAAAAGAAAACACAACACCAGAAGAAATAGCAAAAAGATACCATGAAGCATTTATAAAAAGCTTTACTGCAATGGACTTTGAATATGATATGTATGCAGCAACATTTCAAGAAGAACACAAAAAACAAGTTAAAGAATATTTTTTGAAATTAATTGAAAATGGATATATATATGAAAAAACAGTAAAACAAGACTATTGTGAAAAATGTGGCAAATTTTTATCAGATAGAGAAATTGTAGGAACTTGCCCAAAATGTGGAGGAAAGGCAACTGGAGAACAATGTGACGACTGCTTAACAACTTTAAACGCAGATGAAGTTGAAGACAAGCACTGCAAAGAATGTGGAGAACCTACAGTTTTAAAAGATAACAAGCATTTATACTTCAAATTATCAGCATTTCAAAAACAAATTGAAGACTTAATACAAGCAAGTGAAAATACTTGGAGAAAACAAGCAGTTGGTGAATCTAGAAAATTCTTAAATAATGGATTAATTGATAGAGCAGCTACAAGACAGCTAGAATGGGGAATTGAGGTTCCAGTAGCAGGTTATGAAGATAAAAGAATATATGTATGGATAGAAGCAGTTTTAGGATACTTAACAACAGCTAAAAGAGTTGCTGAAGAACGTGGAATTGATTTTGAAAAATTCATGAGCAAAGATAATCCAAATTTATCAACATATTATGTACATGGAAAAGACAATATACCATTCCACACAATAATCTTTCCAGCATTAATGCTTGGAATAGGTAATGGATACCAACTACCAAAATACATTGTATCAAGTGGTTATGTAAACATGAACGACACAAAAATGTCAAAGAGCAAAGGCAATTTAGTAACAGTAGATGAATTAGTAGAAAAATTTGATGTAGATAGTATAAGATATTATATGATTTCAAATGGACCAGAAAAAAAGGATATGAACTTTACTGAGGAGCTATTTGTACAAACACATAATAAATTTTTAGTAGGAATGTTAGGAAATTTTGTAAATAGAAATTTATCTTTTATAAACAAAAAATTTGATGGAATTATAAAAGAAGCAACAGTTGATTCAAGCATTATCGAAAGAACAGAAAAATTATACAAAAAAGTTGGAAACCTTATAGAACAGGCAGAACTTAAAGCAGCAATAGATGAAATATTTGAATATATAGGATATGCAAATAAATATTATGATGAAAATGAACCATGGAAAAAAGCAAAGGAAAACATAGAAGAATTTAACAATATAACATATACATGTGCATATATTATTGCAAACATTTCAAATTTAATAGCACCATTTATGCCAAACACATCAAAGAAAATAAAGAAAATGCTTAGCTTACCAGAATTTAGGTGGGAACCAATAACACTAAATGGAGACATAAAAGTAAATGAACTAGAGCTCCTATTTAATAGAATAGATTTAGAATAATTTAAAATTATAGGACGACCTTAACAGTCGTTCTATTTTAAAAGGAAATGAAAGATGGAAGAAAAGAAATTTGTAAAAAAACAATTAATAAAAAATATGGTATATACATTTGCAGTTTTTACCATTTTAGTTTTAGTGTTTGATGTTTTAATATACAAAAGAGCAGAGCAACTATTATATAAAGAAATAGATACAGAATTACAAAACTTCGCAAATAAAAATTGGAATAACAAAATAATTGTTTTAAGCCCAAGAATTATCTATATTATTAGAGATTTAAAAGGAAACATAATTAATGAAGAAAATATTGGCAGAGTATATGAATATATTAGTGATGTTGAATTTGATAAAAACAAAATAAATACAATATATTCAATTAAACTTAATTCAGAATATAATTATAGAGGAATAACAACAGTAGCGTATTCAACAGCAAATGAACTTAGGTATGTACAATTACTAGCAAATGTTGATGGAGAAAATGAAAGTCTTATTAATTTAAGGCATAGACTTTTTAGATTAAGTACAATAATCATTATAACTTCAATTATTGCAAGCTATATTCTATCTAGAAAAACTTTAAAACCAATCTTTCAAGCATGGGAAAAACAAACAGAATTTGTTCAAAATGCTGCACATGAACTTAGAACACCACTTACAATAATACAAGCAAAGCAACAATTATTACTTAAAGAACCAGAAAGCAGAATAATAGATAAATCAGAAGATATTAGTTTAACTATTAATGAAACAAGAAGGCTTACAAAACTTGTAAAAGAACTAATGATATTAGCAACCGCAGACTCAAATCAATTAGAAGTTAAAAAGGAATTAAAAAATATTGATGATGTAGTAAAAGAAGTAGCTTCACCCTATATAGAATATGCTCAAATGCAAAATAAAAAGCTAGAATTAGAATTAAACTGCAATAAAGAAGTAAACATAGATTTAAGCAAAATAACAGAACTTTTAATAATATTACTAGACAATGCAATAAAATACACCAAAGAGGGAGAAAACATAAAGGTAATTACTCACTGCAAAGATGGAAAAGCAACTATCGAGGTTGCAGATGAAGGCATTGGAATTAGTGATGAACAGAAAAAACATCTTTTTGAAAGATTCTATAGAGCAGATAAAGCTAGAACCAGAGAAACAGGAGGAACTGGGCTTGGATTAGCAATAGCACAAACAATAGTTAAGGCACATGGTGGAACAATTAAAGTATATAACAATACTCCAAAAGGAACAAAATTTGTAGTTAAAATATAAAAAATAGGAAGCTCATAAACTCCCTATTTGCAAACACTCTAAAGTAACGGAAATTAATACTTCCGTTACTTTAATTTTATTCTAATATCTTTTTACCAATTTCCCAGACTGTTCCAGCACCCATAGTTAATATTAAATCGTGAGGACAAGCATGACCTCTTATATAAGATGCAATATCATCAAAATTAGAAATATATAATGCATTTTTACCATATTCGTTAATTTTATTTACCAAATCCTTAGAGCAAATACCATAAGTATTAGTTTCTCTAGCAGCATAAATGTCTGTTACTATTATGTTATCAAAATCAAGTAGAGCCTCGGCAAAATCAGATAATAATTCTTTAGTTCTACTATATGTATGTGGTTGAAAAACAACCCAAGATTGACGATATGGTTTATTCTTCATTGCTTTTGCAGTAGCAGCAATTTCACTAGGATGATGAGCATAATCATCATAAACATCAATGTTACTGTATGAACCAATATATTCAAATCTACGATTAGCACCTCTAAACTTAAGCAAAGCAGTCTTTAATATTTGTTTTGCAATACCATAATTTGAACACATAGCAATACAAGCTAGGGCATTGTAAACATTATGAAGACCTGGAACAGAAAGTTTAAACTCTCCAAAATAAGAATTGTTTCTATATACATCGAATTTTGCAAATCCGTTTACATCATATACAATATTTCTACCAACAAAATTTGCTTTACCGTTTTGTATACCAAATGTAATAACCTTTGCAGATGTATTTTTTCTTAAACTCAAGCAGTCTGGATCGTCAGCGTTTGTAACTAAAAATCCATCCTTAGGTAATAAATTAACATATTTTTCAAAAGCGTGCTTAATATTATCAAAAGTTTTGAAATAATCAAGATGGTCGTTATCTATATTAGTTACAACCGCACTTTGAGGACTAAATTTCAAGAAACTTTCCACATATTCACAAGCTTCTAGTATAAAGAAATCACTATTACCAACTCTATAATTTCCACCTATATCCTTAAGCATCGCTCCAACTTGAACACTTGGGTCTAAATCAGCTTCAAGGAAACATAATGAAATCATAGATGTAGTAGTAGTTTTTCCATGTGTTCCAGCAATACCTATTGTGTTATCATAAATTCTTGTTAAAAATCCAACAAAATCTGCTCTTTCAACCACTGGAATATTATTTGTTTTAGCACATATAAGTTCAGGATCATCTTGTTTAATAGCAGCAGAATATATTACAAAATCTGCCTTTTCAACTAAATTTGTATTGTGCCCAATAGAAATAAAAATTCCATGACTAGATAATCTATCTGTTATTTTACTTTTAGTACAATCTGAACCAGTTACAAGGATTCCCCAATTATGTAAAACTTCAGCAATTCCACTCATACTAATTCCACCAATACCAATAAGGTGGATATGTTTGTACTGTTTCAAATTTTCTATATTACTTAAATCCATATTATATTCTCTCCTTTATGTAACATATTTAAGACATATAAATTATATACTGTAAATTGCAAAAATTCAATATATTATGTAAAAATAATATATGAAAAACAAAAAATAATGTTACAAAAATTTTAAAAATTTTTAGCAATATCTATTGACATTTGCTAAAATAAGGTGTATTATATTAGCAGTCCAAGAAAAAGACTGCTAATTTTTGAGGTGAGAGATATGTTAGAACAAAGGCAAAGACAGGTTTTACAGGCTATAATTGAAGAATATATTAACACAGCAGAGCCAGTTAGTTCAGGAAATATTGTTGAAAACTATAACTTAGGTTACAGCAGTGCAACAATTAGAAATGATATGG